>JBCAXU010000092.1:0-17635 GCA_038533895.1 Pseudomonadota bacterium
GTAGTGTTAGTGCCTGCATTTTATTTAACTGCTTGGGTTGCTCCTGAGCAGGGTGCCCGAGTTCCTAGTCTAGAATCGGGCACTGGTTGAAGTGTTTGAGCCGCCCCTATGCTAAGCAACGCTTACTTTAGCGCGGCCAAAATTGTTTCGGCTTTACTTGCTTCAAATTGCTTTGGCTGTTCGACATTGAGTTGAGTGACGACACCATTATCGATGACCATCGCATATCGTTGCGAACGCACACCACCGAAGTTGCCGGTGTCCATCTCCAGCCCCAGAGCTTTGGTGAAACTGGCATCCCCATCGCCGAGCATCAAGATTTCAGAGGCATTCTGAGCCTCTCCCCAAGCCTGCATGACAAAGGCGTCGTTGACAGAAACACAGGCGATCATATCGATACCTGTGGCTTTGATTTGATCGGCAAGCACTACGTAGCCCGGTAGGTGTGCTTCGGAGCACGTTGGAGTGAATGCACCGGGAACCGCGAATAACACCGCTCGTTTATTAGCAAAAAGCGTCTCGGTGCTGTGGGTCACCATACCCTCATCTTTCAGTTCACTGAGGGTGGCATTAGGTATTGCTTGGCCTTTCTGAATCATGTCCGCATTCCTTGTGTTATTTGACCCAAACAGTGTAGCGGTAAGAGAATAAACCGACCACTTATTTCAGTTTGCCAAGGCCGGTTTTTGTAGGCCTGTGTGAGTTGAGTGATGGGCTGACTCTGGTTACCATAAGCCTTCATTTTTGCTTTAGAGAGAACAGCATGTCATTTCCACCGTGCCCAAATTGCCAATCAAACTATGTTTACCAAGATCAATCACTGCTGGTTTGCCCAGAATGCAGTTATGAATGGAACCCCGACCAAGCCGCGGAGGGTGAGACGCTTTCTA
Organism: Pseudomonadota bacterium; assembly: GCA_038533895.1. GTDB lineage: Bacteria > Pseudomonadota > Gammaproteobacteria > Enterobacterales > Vibrionaceae > Vibrio. Next base: position 891 of record JBCAXU010000092.1, read on the forward strand.
TCAAGGATGCTAATGGCACACTATTAGCTGAAGGAGATAAAGTGACGCTGGCGAAAGACTTAAAAGTGAAAGGCAGCTCACTGGTGTTAAAAATTGGTACCAAAGCGCTGGTAAGACGCATAGTCGATGGTAAAGATCATCAACTCGATTGCAAAGTCGATGGCGCGGGCGAGATGATGATTACCGCTCAGTTTGTAAAAAAAGCCTAGTCCGCTCCGATAGCTTCATATTTCAGGGCAGCATCACGCTGCCTCAGTTAACTCTAAACTCATCTCACATATTATTGCGACGGTTTAAATTTGTATAACCAGTAACAGCCAACATTTTTTTCGCGAAATCTGGATTTTTGTCATTTTGCAGCCACAATTTAGTAATAAAACTAACAATAATTAGTTCTAAACCATCAATTGGCGCTGTCTAAAATAACGCTTTTTTATAAGGATCATGAGCAATGCGAAATTTAGGGTTTAAGACGTTGCTGCTTATTGCAATCATTGTTTTGGTGGTTGTCTCTGTCTCCACGTCAAGCTATGTGGCCTATGTTAAGCAACGAGATAATTTGGTTGATCTTATCACCAGAAGCAATCAAAACTATGTAGATGCAGAAGCGGAGCAGATTGCCAACCGCTTGAATGAAAAGGTCGCTGGGCTGGAGAAGCTGGGGCAACGTTATGAAAACGAGCCAATCACGGGTGAGCCACAGGACTTTATTGAAATGACCCACATGTTTGCGGCAGCGATGAATCTGAACAGCTCTGTAGTCGCATTCACCAATGGTGACGCCTATTGGAACCAAACGGCAAACACTTGGCCAAACCATAAGTTTGATGGGGATGTGACCACACGCGGCTGGTACCAAGCGGGGCGTCGAGCTACCACGACTAGTATTACTGAACCTTATTTAGGCAGTGAAGAGGGGGGAATTTACTGGGTGTCCGTGGTTCGCAAAACTTTTAGTGGCATGATTTCAGTGGATATGCAGTTGGACTTTCTCAACGAAATCGTCAAATCGGCTAACCAAGTGCCTGGAAAAACCGCGTTTATCTTAAATCATGATGGCACTATATTAGCTTCATCCATCAAAGAGGTGAAAGCGGGTGATAAAACCGATCGTTATCCGTGGCTTGCTAGTGTTGGACAACAGGTCTTGGGTAAAGAGAGTGCAAGCCTTGAAACGCTTGTGGACGATAGCGAGAAACTGTTTTTCTCACATCAGATCCGTATCGCAGATAAGAGTTGGTACTTGCTGGTTGGCTTAGACAGTGAGGTGGTGTTCAGTGACTTGTCTGCCGCAAAACGCAACGCGATTGTCACGGCTGTGATAGCGACCGTGGTCAGTATTATCGTGGCGCTGCTGATTTTGCGTGTACTGTACCGTCCTATATTAGTGCTCAAAGAGACAGTCTTGAGCTTGAGTCAAGGCAATGGCGATTTGACTCAGCGCATTGAAGTGAAAACGGACGACGATCTAGGCCAAATTTCCCAAGGCGTGAATGCGTTTATCGATAACTTACAATCGATGATGCTGGAGATTCGTCAGGTGACCGACCAGCTCAATGAAAATGTTGATCGGATGAAAGATCAAAGCCAACGCAACAGCGTGATCCTGCAAAATCATGTGCAAGAGACCGAGCAAGTGGTTACTGCGATTGAAGAGATGAACTCTACCGCTGACTCCATGGCTACCGATGCGGCGAACACGGCTGATTTGACCAATAAAGCCAATGAAGCCAGTGTCGAGTCAAAACGCACGGTGACGCAAGCGAAAACCAATGTGCAGGAGCTGGTGGATGATGTTAGCGCCGCCTCTGAAAACGTGAACAAAATGGCATCGGAAACCGATGGCATCAATACCATTCTTGGTGTGATTGGTGATATTGCCGAGCAAACCAACCTATTGGCATTGAACGCAGCCATTGAGGCAGCTCGAGCGGGGGAACAAGGACGCGGGTTTGCGGTGGTGGCCGATGAAGTACGTAACTTAGCCAGCCGAACTAAAACCAGTACCGAAGAAATTGAAGCGGCACTGGCGAGCTTGCAGCGAGGCAGTCAGTCTGTGGTGAGTTCGATGGAAACCACTAAGCAGAAATGTGCACAAACGGCGGAAGGTGCAGGCGAGGTCGCCGAAAGTCTGGATGTCATGACTCAGTTTGTCGCCGATATTAATGATCTCAGTACTCAGATTGCAACCGCGGCCGAAGAGCAAAGCAGCGTGACCCAAGAGTTGAGTCGAAATATGGCGGCGATTAATGACATTGTTGGCGAGCTCGACAGCAATGGCCAACAAGCGCTTGAAGAGGCGCAAACTATCTCGGAAATGAATCAAACCCTGACCAGCATCGTCAGACGTTTCAAACTCAGCTAATACACGTTGAAATAAAGGCGCATCATGCGCCTTTATTCGTTTTGCCATTGCAGTAAAAGTGCCGGTGTACGGCTGATGAGCCACATTAAGCTGGCTGCTGCAAATACGGTAATTGCCGCGAGAGCGAACCCATATTGAGTCAGTCCCCATTTTGACAATAACGCTATCAACACGTAGCTGATGCTTTGCATCGAGGTAGAGAACAGCGCCAATCCTCCGTCTACCCGCCCACGCTGGCCAACGTTAATCCGATTGTGCATCCAGTTGGTGCGAGCGATGCGATTAAGGGCGTTAAAGAAACCAAACCCCAGAGTGAACATCAACAAGTGACTTGGGTGCATGGCCAGGCTCATCCCAACTAAACTCAGACCAACTGCGAACATGGAATAGAGCATAGTGGTCGGGTTGGGGCGTGACGCGAGGAGCCTTGATACCATCAACCCAGTCAGCAGCGATCCAAAACCAAAAGCCATACTGTAGCCGGCAAACCACTCTCCAGATACGCCAGTTTCAGCAAACCAGATAGGGACTAACTTGAGTAAGAATGTCAGGATTGGATAGCTTAAACACGACAATAACAAGAACGCAAAGAGCTTAGGCTGCGCTGCAAATATACTTCGGCTCTGCTTGAGTTGAGTGAAGAAGGGTTGTGTGGTGGATTGAGTTAATTGGCGCTGATAAGGAGTGACGGCGTAATTTAATCCGGACAAAGTCGAGGCCGCCGCCGCGAAGATGGCGAACTGTGCCACTCCCCAATGTTGAAGCAGCAATACTCCCAGCGCGCCAGCGCCCAACGTCGTGACTTGCATCACCACCTCTTGTTTACCTGAAATCGAGGCATATTCGTGGCTTTGATAGTTCTCTTGGGTGAACGCATTGTTTGTCGCCCAGGCAAGGTTACTCGAGACCCAAAACACCAGTTGAGCGCCGGCCAAAACCCACAGGTTTAGTCCATCCATTGCCGTGCTCATTAGCACTGAAAGCGCCGCCGTGACTTGAACGGATTGAACCAGAATGAGCAACTGTTTTCGTGAATGACGGTCTATCAGCGTTGCGAAAAAAGGGGTGAGAATAAAAGAAGTCAGAGTACAGGCTAACGCCACTAGAGCAACGAATGAGCCGGCATCTGGCGTTTGCAGCATGATCCAAGGTAGCGCCATCATAAACAATCCAGAAGAGAGCCCATCGAAAAAGCGCCCGCTTAGATAGGTAGCGGTTTTACCCGTGAAAACAGTCATCATGATCTTTTCCTTGTGTCATTTCAGGTCTGACTGCTACTCTAAAACCTCAAGTTAACTTAAGGTAAAGTGTTTTTTTTCATTCGAGGGACGGAAATGGACTTAAGTGTTGGACAAGTAGCGAAGCGGGCTGGCGTTAACGTGTCGGCGCTGCATTTTTATGAGCAGAAAGGTCTGATTCATAGTTGGCGCAATCAGGGTAATCAGCGCCGCTATGACCGTAGCGTATTGAGACGAATTGCGGTGATAAAAGCGGCGCAAGAGGTGGGGCTAACCCTAGAAGAAATTGTTCAATCGCTCTCTCATTTGCCGAAACATCAAGCGCCAAATCGCCGCGAGTGGGAGCAAATGGCATCGGGTTGGAAACAGATGTTAGAGCACCGAATCCAACAACTAAAAGCCTTGCAGCAAGACTTAGGAGGCTGTATCGGGTGTGGCTGTTTATCGATGGACTCGTGCGCGATTTACAACCCCAAAGATATCCGAGCCGAGACCTATCAAGGCAAGACGTTACTCAGTCATCCCGAAGAGTGGCTACAAGGACAGAGCGAAGCCAAGTAACAAGGGTAAAGTCAGAATACTAAAAAAGTTGCCAAACAACACCATAGAAGCCACTTTCGCCGGTTCGATATGCAATCGCTCGGCAAACAAGTAGTTCATCACTGCCGGAGGAAGCATGGTAAATAACACCATCATTTGCAACTGCATCGTCGGCAAGGGGATAAACCAGTAAATAGCCGCAAAGGCCAACGCACCGGTAAACAGTGACTGCAAGGTACACAACACGCCAATCTTAAGGCCGCTTAAGCGCATGTTGCACATTTGCGCGCCGAGTGACAGTAACATCACAGGTACCGCTGCTTGCCCGAGCAGCGCGGTCGCTTCATATAGTGGGCTCCACACTTGAGTGCCTGACAAGTTGAGAAGGAGCGCAGCGGACGCCGCTAGGAAAATCGGCATCTTGATGATTTGTTTAAAAGGGTTGCCCTCGCTAAGCAGGGCCAAACCAAGGCTGATATGAATACAGGCGGAGACAACAAACAATAAAACCGCGGAGGCGAGAGCGCTGTCGCCGAAGGTATAAGTAAACAGCGGGATAGCAAGGTTACCACTATTGCGAAACATGTGTGGCGGTGCCCACGCTTTGAAACTTAGCCCAGATAAGCGGCAGATAGGAATCATAATCAACCCGGGCAGCAATACTGCGACAAGTGAGGCGATAAGCAGTGGGACTTGTTCAAAGTCGAGCGGCATAGAGACCAATGAAGAAAAGACCAGAGCTGGCGTAAACGTGTCCATGTTGATGCGATTGATTGGTCGAAAGTCGGGCTTTAACCATCTGCCAACCGAAAAGCCCACCAATACCAGTGCAAATACTGGAAACAGTATCCCTACGACTTGCTCAAACATCTTCCTTCCTGAGGCTGCATCTTTTCCTTGCGTTCAAACTACCTGATTTATGGGCAATAAAACAGCAAAAATGGCGAAATGATGCGCACCTCGTCAAACTAGGCCTCAGTAGTATTGATTATCCTGGAGCGGGACTTCGAGTTGGTTGCTCTCTTGACGCACTGGCGCCCCAATCATTTCATCGTAGGCACTCTGGTGGCGCAACACTTGCGCCTTAGCTTTAATTCGACAGCACTTTCGCTGCAAGTCGACGATTGAATGGGCTCTTAGAAATTGATCCTTTTCATCGGTCACATAATACTCTTCTCCGTCAACCAGCACTGACGCATGGTATAGCGCCATGTCTAGTGAGTGAATAACAAGCTTATCCACGTAGAAGAACTGCTCTAGTTTGCTTAACGCCATTTTCATCATGTGTCCCCTATTGTGGTTGATGTCTGATTGGATTTTTTGCGTATACAGGGCTGTTACGGGGAATATGATGAAAAAGATTAACTTAGTGTGGTTGAAGCGCGACCTGCGCCTCACTGACCACCCGCCACTGCATCAGGCGTTAGCAAGCGGTACACCCACTTTGCTGTTCTACCTATTTGAACCTAGCCTTATGGCTAATCCTCATTACGATGAACGGCACTGGCGCTTTGTCTACCAGTCACTGCAAGACATCAATCAGCAGCTTGCCCCTTTGGGACATCAAGTGTTGATAGCAGAAAGTGAAGCCGTTGCTTTTTTGCAAACGGTGGCTAAGCACTATCACATCGAGGCGCTCTATTCGCACCAAGAAGTAGGGCTGTACATCACTTTTGAGCGCGATAAGCAGGTTGCCCACTATTGCTCGAGTAACCAGATTCCCTGGCAAGAGACACCAACAGGGGCTGTGATCCGAGGGGCGAAAAATCGCGATGATTGGGACAAGCATTGGCAGACGGTGATGAAAGCCCCTTTAGTAACGCCAACCTTGGAGGCTAAGCGGCTGATGTCGATAGAGGCAGCGCAGCTCGGGCTAGGCGTAAATGTGCCAAGGTCTTGGCTTGAAAAACAGCCAGGAATGCAAACCGGAGGGCCTACGCTTGCAAAGCGTACCTTGGAGGACTTTTTTCAGCGCCGAGGGCAACGCTACTATCGCTCAATCTCTAGCCCAAGTTTGGCTCGACATGCCTGCAGCCGGATGTCGCCGTACCTTGCTTGGGGCAATATATCGCTAAGAGAAATGTATCACTGTTTGCTCCAACACTGGAACCAGCCAGGCTGGCGACGCAGCTTGTCGTCGCTCTCGTCGCGTCTGCATTGGCATTGCCACTTTATTCAAAAATTTGAATCGCAACATCAGATGGAAGTGCAGTGTGTCAACCCAGCTTATGAACCATTACTTGCCAGAGAGTGCAAGCAAGATGAGCAAGCGCTTCAAGCTTGGATGCAAGGCAAAACCGGTATCCCTTTGGTGGACGCTTCTATGCGCTGCCTGATTCATACTGGGTACCTGAATTTTCGCATGCGAGCGATGTTAGTCAGCTTTTTAACGCATCATCTCGCCATAGATTGGCGACATGGCGTGCAGCATCTGGCTCGGCTATTTCTCGATTTCGAACCGGGTATACACTATGCCCAGTTTCAAATGCAAGCGGGTGTCACTGGCATCAACACTATTCGAATCTACAACCCGGTCAAACAAGCACAAGAGCATGACAGTGAGGGTGCATTTATCTATCGCTGGCTGCCGGAACTTAAGGCAGTACCAGTCCCGCTACTGTTTTCACCATGGCAAATGACCCCGATGGAAGCCATCCTATATCAACTCGAGCCAGATAGCCTCTATTTGCAGCCCATTGTTGATATTGAACAGAGCGGTCGGGCGGCGAGAGAGCGGTTGTGGATGTGGAAAAAACGCCAAGATGTCCGAGCGGCGGCACAAAACGTTTTGGCCACTCATGTGCGCAATAAATGATCTGTTTTCATACCCCCTGCGTAACATCTTTTCGAAGCAACAATACAGCTAACAGGAGCTTAGCTCCCAAACTAAGGATGGAATCATGTTTAAATACACACTATCACTTGCCGTTGCGTTCGTCGCACTGTTCGCCTACATCTTGCCAGTTCAGGCTCATAACCATGGTATGAAAGCTGACATCGTCGATGTTGCGGTAGAAAATGGCTCGTTCAACACTCTAGTTGCAGCCGTGAAGGCCGCTGGCCTTGTCGAAACACTCAAAGACGATGGCCCATTTACTGTGTTTGCACCGACTGATGAAGCTTTTGCCAAACTGCCTGAAGGGACGGTAGAGTCACTACTGCTACCGGAAAACAAAGACAAACTAGTGGCGGTGCTCACCTACCATGTTGTAGCGGGTAAAGTGATGGCGGCTGACGTGGTCAAGCTAGACAAGGCGACCACAGTACAAGGGCAAGATGTGATGATCAAAACCATGGGCGGTAAAGTGATGGTTGACAACGCTAACGTGGTGGCTACCGACGTTAAAGCGAGCAACGGCGTGATTCACGTTATTGACCAAGTGATTCTTCCTAAGTAGCGTCCACCCACGCTACGTTCCCCTGGGCAAAGCATGGCTTTGCCCTTTATTTGTTTATAAGGTACGGATAATGCAACAACAAACGTTGAATGCTAATCAAATTAACGCCATGGAAAGTCGCTATCGAGCGCGACTGATCAACAGTCTTAGCGGATTTAAAAGTGCTAATTTGGTTGGCACGATAGATAGTGATGGCCAGCCGAATCTCGCTATCGTGAGTTCAGTGACGCACATTGGTTCCAACCCACCGTTACTCAGCTTCATTAGTCGTCCCAATTCGGTAGAGCGCCATACCTTAGAGAACATATTCCAAACGGGAGTGTTCAGTTTAAACTCGGTCGAGGCGGATTTCGCATCGCTGGCCCATCAAACCTCGGCCAGGTATCCAAAACAGCAGAGCGAGTTTGAAGCGGTTGGATTGACGCCGCACTACCAGTCAGGCTTTGCCGCCCCATTCGTATTAGAAAGTAACATCAACATTGGCCTTCGTCTTAAAGAGCACCACACTATCCAAGCGAACAATACGGAAATGGTCGTCGGTGAGATTGAACACATTCATTTGCCAACTGGCATCATTAAGGCGGACGGCTATCTCGACATTGAGGCGATGGAGTGGGTCACCATCAGCGGCTTAGACAGCTACCATGTCACTCAACGCCTGTTTCGCTTGCAATACGCTAAGCCCGATAAGCTATTAAAACCACTGTCGGTCGCGGGAGAGCAAGCGGAGTGGCCGAGTCGCAATGACGAACTTTGCTAACGCCAATAGGTAGCTGTATACCAAGGTCATTACTATGCCGAGCCGCTACTGCTGACGATATTTATACAGCAGGTCGATAGGAATGTGGCAATAGTCATTGGGGTTGCGGGTCAATCGATCTTGATGCTCTTCATCACTTTTCACGTAATTGCTCAAGGGGAGAATTTCGACCACAATTTTGTCTGCGTCGGGCCTTTGATTGATATGATGTCGAGCCGCTTCTAGGTGGCTTGGGTCGCGACTATAGATGCCAGTTCGATATTTCTCGCCCACATCGGGTCCTTGCTGATTAACGCTGTAGGGATCGATAATTTCAAACAGATGGTCGATAAGCTGTTCAAGCGTCACAAGACTGGGATCGAAACGCGTTTTTACGCATTCAGCATAACCATCATACTCACCTTGTGTGGTGTTACTAGAGCCATTGGCGCGTCCGGCTTCGGTTGTCATTACCCCAGGTAAGTGGCGCATAAATTCTTGTACGCCCCACAAACACCCACCCGCAAAATAGACTTCTTGAAACATCTAAATCTCCATTGTTACCTCTTATCTTGGCCGAAGTGTGCCTGTAAAGCGATAGCGAGTCTAGAGGCGTGAAATTTTGCCGCTGTCTTTGGTCAAAATCGCGCGGATTCACGTAAAAAAGAGAAGAAAAATTCATTAATCATAAACGACAAGGTGGTTCCATGACGTTAAAGAAACGGCTTGAAAAACTCGCCCCTCATTTTGAACCTGGTGGTCGGTACCAAACTTTTTATCCTCTTTACGAAGCGGTCGCCACGATTTTTTATACCCCGGGTATGGTTAATAAAGGGCAAACCCACGTCAGAGATAGCATCGATCTCAAGCGGATTATGATCATGGTCTGGTTAGCCACTTTTCCGCTGATGTTTTGGGGAATGTACAACATAGGTAACCAAACCGTGTTGGCGATGAGTAGCTTTTCATTAGAGCAGATCACAGCCAGCGTTGCTCAATCCTGGCGACTCGATCTGGTGTTCGCAAGTGGCGAAGCAGTGCTAAACGCCAACAGGGTGGACAAGATGTGGTTGGGCGCTTGTTATTTTGTTCCTGTCTACGCCACGGTATTTGTGGTCGGCGCGTTTTGGGAAGTGCTGTTTGCGACGGTACGCAAACATGAAATCAACGAAGGATTCTTTGTCAGTTCCGTGCTGTTTTCACTCACATTGCCTCCGACGATTCCCTTGTGGCAAGCGGCGCTTGGTATCAGTTTTGGTATCGTGGTGGCCAAAGAGATATTTGGTGGTACGGGACGAAACTTCCTCAATCCCGCACTAGCAGGCCGCGCGTTTCTCTACTTTGCTTATCCTGCGAATATGTCCGGCGCCAGTGTTTGGGTTGCCGCCGATGGTTATTCAGGGGCGACGCCTTTGAGCCAATGGTATGAGGGGGGCGTGTCCAACCTTATCAATCATTCAACAGGTCAAGCGCTAAGCTGGGGGGAGGCGTTCCTCGGTCAGATGCCCGGTTCGATGGGGGAAGTGTCGACGCTATTGATTGTGCTCTGTGGGTCGGTACTAATCGCAATGCGCATTGCCTCGTGGCGCATCGTTGTTGGCGTTCTGGGTGGGATGCTCGTCTCTTCTATGCTACTTAACGCTATCGGCTCTAACACTAACCCGATGTTCTCTATGCCTTTCTACTGGCATTTCGTTTTGGGCGGGGTGGCATTTGGTGCCTTTTTTATGGCAACGGACCCAGTCTCTGCCGCGTTTACCAATAAAGGCAAGTGGGCGTATGGCTTTTTAATTGGGGTGATGACGGTTGGAATACGCGTGCTCAATCCAGCCTACCCAGAGGGTATTATGCTCGCGATTCTGTTTGCCAATCTGTTTGCGCCACTGTTCGATCACGCGGTCAAAGAGGCCAACATCACTCGTCGTCGATCGCGATATGCCAAGTAAAGTCAAAAAGCAGCACTTGCCTGAGAAGGTATGTGCTGCCTGTCAGCGTCCATTTACTTGGAGAAAGAAATGGCAAACATGTTGGGAAGAGGTTAAATACTGTTCGAAACGGTGTCGTGGTCAGCGGCAAACGGCGAGGTATTCCAATTGTAACAAATAGCCGTGCACCTCATAGCGTATAAACAAGCCTTGAGCGCAAAGCATGTGGGATGGACTACTTGGTTAGGCTAACGACAAAGTCTATAGATATTACCACGGCAGCTCTTCGCCACTGTAACTGTAAAATCGGCCGCTGTTGTCGGGCGTACTGCGCTCGATAATGGCGACCAAGTCTTCAGCAACTTTTTGTGGAGAGAACAACTTACCCGGAGGCACGTTAGCTTGGAAAGGCTTTGAGAGCTGAGTATCCGTTGTGCCTGGGTGCAGGGCAAGAATCACCCCTTTTCGTAGCGAACGACTCCACTCTATCGAGATGGTCTTAACGATCATGTTGAGCGCGGCTTTCGAGGCGCGATAGCTATACCAACCTCCTAGACGATTGTCGCTGATACTGCCGACTTTCGCCGAAAGACAGGCGAGTTTAGGTGCCTTACTTTTCTTAAGTGTTGCCGAGAAATACTTGGCCAGTAACAAGGTCGGGAGCGTATTACGGTTGATGTTTTGGTAGAAGAAGTGGGTATCGACACTGCTGAGGTTTTTCTCTGGTCCTTTGTCCGCATCGTGTAGAAAACCAATACAGTTAATGACCCAGTCCAAGTCGGTAAAAGTTTGGCTCAAGTTAGCAACAGACGTCTCGCAGCTCGCATCCAGTTGATGCCAAACTAGATTGGGTGAGGAGACAGGCTTTGGAGGTGTCGAACAGTAGGTAGCATGCAGTTCAGCGTTTGGAAAGCGATGCTGACAATGCTCAAGTATGGCTCCACCGATACCCCCGCTGGCGCCGATAATCAAAATTTTCATAGTGGATCTCGTGTGCTCTGATCGTTTGTTGTTGTTGCTAATGATAGATGTGATTAGGTACGTAAAAATGGGGTGGACTCACTAAGCTTTCATAGGAAATGTGATTTATCGCAAAGTTTCTGGTGCTAATCTTCTCCAGTACGCCCAGTAAACCTCGATTTATGCCTAAACGGCGAATACTGGTCTAAATTAATATGAGATAGGTTTCTTATTTTTAGGCGCGTTTAATGCAGGCTTGGTCGAAAAAACATTGGGTTTCAGGGGTGGTCATCCTAGCGTTGACTGTCTCAGCGCTGCTGTTTTATCAGCACAAGATGCGCATTGAGAAGCGGGTTGAGGACACGAAAATTGGCGTATCATTAACTCCGCTTTCTGCACCTTTCTTTGTCGCCGATCAAATGGGATTATTCACCCAGTTTGGGTTGAACGTTACTTTGTTGCCTTGTTCCAGCGGGGTGAGTTGCGCGGATCTTATGCTCAGTAGTGATGTCGACTACGCCACAGCCTCTGAGTCTGTGGTGATGTTTAAAAGCTTTCAGCGCGATGACATTTTGCTGTTAGCGAGCTTTGTAGAATCAGACAACGATCTAAAACTGTTGAGTTTGGTGCCTTCTAAAATCGCACATGTGGAGCAATTAGAGGGCAAAAGGGTTGGAGTGATAAAAGGCTCAGCCAGCGAATTCTATTTTGATTCGGTGCTAATCGGTAGCAACCTGCGCGATCTAAGTGTTGATAAGGTGTACCTGCAGCCAAAAGAGTTGGTCCCGGCGCTATTAGCTTACGATGTGGATGCGATTTCGGCGTGGGAGCCGATGGGGTATCAAGTCGACCTGCTTTCGGTTGCGAAAGTGAATAATTTAGGTATCGATGGCGTTTATCAACTGTCGTTCAATCTTATCTCAAGACCGTCCCATTTAGAGTTTGCCGGTGATGAGCCGACTCGACTGCTGCAAGCACTACAAGAGGCCATTGACTGGATAAAGGGACACCCTGATCAAGCTATGACTTTGCTTTCTCAGCGACTTGAAGTGCCCGTGGAACAAATCGACTGGTCGTGGGATGACTATGTGTTCCGCTTGTCTTTGGGCAATTCACTTTTATCAAATCTACAACTTCAAGCACGTTGGGCTATTGATAGCGGCTTAGTGAGTAAATCGCCACCGGATTTTAGGCGTGTATTCTACTCTCACCCCTATCAACAAATGTTGGTAGAAAGGAACTGACGACATGCTTGATTCGATGTTTAAGAAGATGTTTGTTTTGTCAACGACCACCATGTTGTTGACTCTATTTATTGTGGTGTCATTTTCCAAAATTCATGCCGAACACAAGTCAACTAAGGTCGAACTGGATCAAGTGATAGAGCTGCAATTAGCGGTTGATTTACTGCGCAGCCAGTTATGGGCGTTTATGCAATTTCGTGATAAAGCCAGCTTAGAGCAAGTTGAAATGGCGCAAGCCGAGCTAGACACCAAACTGACCGCATACCAACAAGCTGATATTCAACTAGACAATTTGCTGCGCATGAACGTAGGTTTACACAACTTGCTCGAACAGGAGAAATCACTGTTCTTTGGAAAAGAGCAGGGGGGGAACCCAGCCCTCAACAATGCGCTCGATACCAGAATGTTGCTTCAATCTCGCTACAACATGATCGTACAAAATATGACCGAGGAGCTGGCGTATATCCACAAACAGGTCCTAAACAACAACACTCTCGGGCTACAGCAGGTGATGCGTACCGCGGCCGTTTGGTTGATCGCTTGTTCACTGCTGGTCAGTGGGGTGGCTTGGCTGATTTTGTTCCGCTTTAAATCTGGCGCCGGGGCCATCAAAAAAGCGATATTGAACCTTGCTAGTGGCCAGCTCGATACCAAGGTAGAAGAGGTTAAAATGGACAGCGAGTTTAAAGTGATCTCTACTTTCTTCAATCAAATGACGGTCTCACTGCGTCAATCGACAGTCACTAAGAAAGAGCTGGAAGAAGAGGTCAAACGTCAAACCAAGCAACTGCAAAGTAAGCAAGAGCAACTGCTGTTTCTGTCTGAGCACGACCCACTCACTAACTTAATGAATCGACGCGCATTCGATAAACAACTAGAGAGTTCGTTGGTCAAGGCCAATCGAACTCAGCGCAAACTGGCGATTATGTTTTTAGATCTTGATGGCTTCAAACAAGTCAATGACACCTATGGCCACAATGCGGGCGATCTAGTATTAACAACAGTAGCGCAACGGCTCGAACAGTGTATTCGGGAGTCTGACTTTGTCGGGCGCTTGGGCGGCGATGAATTTGTAGTTTGTCTCGATTTATTGAACAACTTCGATATAGTGGCGCGCAAGGTGGAGCAAATACACAGGGCTGTTCATCAGCCAATCCACTTCAACGAACGCAGTTTGCAAGTGAGCGCCAGTATTGGGGTGAGTTATTATCCTGATGATAGTAAAAACAAAGAGACACTAATGAGCTTGGCCGATGAAGCCATGTATCGTGCAAAAGAGCTGCCGCCTGCGCCCAAAGAGGAGCTGGAGGGCAGCCAGTCTTCAGACCATGATATCAATGTCGTCAGCCTACATAGCAGCAAATCCTAGCACCATTTAAAAAAGCAACAGTGTAAAAATTACTTAACACTGTTCTATCCTGAGTTTTTTCCATCCCCTCTCGACATCATTATCAATAATCGACATCTTATGCGGGTTTGATCTGCGCCTATTTCGCGGATCGCAAAGGGATAGGAAGTCTAAAATGGATAAAGAACATAGTTTGCGCGAAAATTTGCTCGCGCTGTTACTTGGTAGTGCCTTGGTATCTCTAGGCGTTATCTTTTTCAACAAAGTGGGTTTGTTGACCGGTGGAACTGCCGGGTTGGCGATTTTTCTAACCAAAATCAGTGATTTTAGCTTTGGTCAGATCTTTTTCGCCCTTAACCTGCCTTTTTACATTCTGTCGGTAACGCGAATGGGCTGGCGTTTTACCCTCAACACCTTTGTGGCGGTAACCATCGTATCCTTCGCGGTTGACCACCTCCACCATGTGATTGAGATTGCGCGTATCGATCCATTCTATGCGGCGTTACTTGGCGGAGGCATGATAGGCATTGGTATGCTGGTGATCTTTCGCCACAAAATGAGCTTGGGTGGCTTTAATATTCTGGCGCTGTTTTTACAAGAACGATTTGGAATTAGAGCCGGCAAAGTGCAGATGGCACTGGATTGCACCATTGTTATCATGTCGTTGTTTATCGTCGATATTTCGATCATTCTGCTTTCAGTGATGGGCGCTGTGGCTACCAATCTAATATTGGCGATGAATCACAAGCCGGGTCGCTATCAACCCCAACCCACCACCGCTTAATTAAAAAAAGGCTTAGCCAAATCGGCTAAGCCTTTTTTTATGATTGAGCGCAGAAGCCACTATGTTTGACCACCGCGTCGGAAAGCGATAAGCCAGATCGACAAGACGCACGCAAGGTCGCCATAGCCGGAACATCAAAGTAGCCGATAGTACTAATTAATCTATTAATTGGGCGTAATTCGCCAAAGGTAGGAGATATTCACCATGGTTATAGATGAGTTTCTCTTGGTGTGAGTTTAAGTGTCTGAAAAAATTGGTTTTATTTTTGGAATCATTCTTGCTCAATGATTTTTGTTTCCCATCAGAGTGTTGGTAGCGAATCGCACTTGAGAATCCATACAGGATTCATATAAAAGTCATTGTGAGGATGGATAGTTCGACGCATATTGGTGTCGAACCTCTATTCACTCGTATAACAAGCATAATAACGTTCTGATTTTTGAAGATAATTACAAACGGATAAGGAATTCACATGATGATCAAGCCGTTACGTTGGCTACTGCCGTTGTTGATCTTAGCTGGGGCTTACGGAGGTTACGCGGCGATTGCTTCAAGCGCCCCCGAGCCTCTTGAGAACAAACCACCCAAAGCGCCGCCATCGGTGCAAGTTATCCAAGCACAATCGAGCGATCATCGGGTGGTGATTACCGGTCATGGCGAGTTAAAGCCGGTTGAAGTGACGCAGCTTTCGGCTCAAGTCTCGGGGGAAGTCACTAGCTGGCACCCGAACTTTGTTGTCGGAGGTGTGGTCAAGCGTGGCGAGGTTCTATTTACCCTAGAAAGTGACAACTATCAGGCAGCGGTGCTGCAGGCCGAGGCGGACTTAGCGGTGGCCCAAGCAGCACTCATCGAGGAGCGTGCGCGCGCCGAAGTCGCGAAGCGTCAAGCTCGCAACTTGCCAAAACAGCAAGTGACGGATTTGTATCTGCGTAAGCCGCAATTACTTAGTGCACAGGCGCAGTTGAAATCCGCTCAAGCGGCGTTAAAACGAGCTAAACGAGACCTTGAAAACTGCCAAGTCGTGGCTCCCTATGATGCTTTAGTGGTCGAAAAATCAATTGGTGTTGGCCAGTTTATTTCCACCGGGAGTCATGTCGCGACGCTAAATAATGTCGAGGCGGGCGAGGTGCATATCCCAATCGCCGGCTTTGACAGCGAGTTTCTGCCTGTGAGTTTTGTCGGTCAACCCGCTCGCGTTATTCAACGTGGAATCACGGCAACTCAGCGTGATGGCTCGATTGATAGGGATCTCGGTATCGTAGACAGCAGCACGCGCATGACCAGTTTAGTGGTGCGAGTCGACAATCCTTACGCCATCGACAGTGACCAACCGCCGATTCAGTTTGGCTCCTATGTCGAAGTTCAGTTTAGCGGTAAGGAACTCAAGCATATCTATCGCTTGCCACAAGAGTTGGTCAACAATCGCCAAGTTTGGGTGGTAAACCAAGACAACCAGCTTGAGCCACGAACGGTCAATGTGCTGCGCGCCGAAAAAGAATTCATGTTGATCAATCAAGGTTTGCAAGATAACGACCAAGTCGTCCTTACGGTGCCGGAGTACCCTCAGAAAGGGCTTGAAGTTACGATCAATCATACGGACAGCCAGCAACACGCGCAGGATTAACAGATGGAACAGACTAAACAGAATGGCTTAATTGCCTATTTTGCCAACAACCCGGTCGCGGCCAACTTGTTGATGGTATTTGTGCTGATAGTGGGCACGGTGAGTTTCTTCTTTATCCAGCGCCAGATGTTTCCCAATATTGAAGTGAACTACATCAATGTGAGTGCTCAGTATCCGGGCGCTTCTCCACAAGAGGTGTAAGAGAGCATCCTGATCAAGCTTGAAGAGTCGCTCAAGGATGTGACGGGTATTAAAAAGGCGATTTCTAGCGCTTATCGCGGCAGTGGTAACATCGAACTTGAGATTGATGTGGATGAAGACATTGACGATGTGCTGGTCAAGGTAAAGCAGAAGATCGACTCAGTCTCCAATCTCCCCGCAGGTATGGAGCCGATTCAAGTTTATCAGTATGAATTTCGTCAAGATGTTATCGAAATGGCGCTGGTGGGTGAACGGGATCTGATTGAGCTAAAGCCGATTGCCAAGCAGATTGAAAATGAGTTGCTACAACTGGGCAACGTTGCTTTAGTGGACTTAGGCGCGCCTGACTACGAGATTGCGATTGAGGTTGAGCCTCGAG
>JBCAXU010000093.1:0-16609 GCA_038533895.1 Pseudomonadota bacterium
TGATAGTTGCAGTCGCGTAAGGAGCAGATGCTTCAGCAGCCGTCCAGCCTGATTCAGTCACCAGTGCTTTGTTGAATACACTCCAAGCATACAGGATGCCAAGACAAAGGTTGATACAGAAACCTGCTAGCAGGATACGCATAGCTTTATCAATCTTGCTCATTTTTATTCTCGGTTGTCCTCTGGGGAGAGGAGGGGTTAACAGTCGATTAATTCAAATTAAGTTTGCGTTTATCAACATAAAGCGCAATGGGCGCGAATTATAACCAAATAAAATGTGATTGGAATCTCTTTTTCAACTTAATTGAAACTAATTGAATGAATGTTAATGGTTTGTTGCTGGAATAGGCGTAGGTTATCGATTTGAAGGGGGAGGAGGTGAAGATAATCGCTGGGACAATTAGGGTGGGTTTCGAGCAAAACAGATTGAACTATGAAGATAAAAGGGCGCAGCCTTGCACTGCGCCCAAATAGAGATTAGTGGCCGATCAGTGCTGGAATACCCGGCAATTGACCTACCAATGCGAGTGAGCCTACACAAATGACAAACGCCAAACCTGGGATTAGGTATTTGTCTTTTGCTGAGAGCTCTTTGGCACGTTCGTGGTCACCAATTAGGCCCATGTTATCGAGCAGCATAGTGGTTGCCCAGCCGAATACTGGGTTGACAAATGCACAGGCGAAGATACAGATGCCCGCACTGAGAGAATCCTTATGTTTGTGAATCATCTGCATACCAGCTTCTAGTAGTGGTAAGAACACACCGACAATCAACGCCACGCGCAACACCGGTTCCCACATGGCTAAGTCCATCGGATAACCAATGACCGCAGCGGCAATACACATAATACCGGTGAGCAACGCGCCACCGGGGATCGGGCGTTTTGCAATCGCTGCAGGGATCATATAAGTCCCCCAAGAAGAGGCTAGGTTACCACCACCAAGGAATGAACCAATACCTTGGCGAATCGAAGCCACCATCATAGTGTCATCAACGTCCATAAGAACGCCTTTGGCTTCTTTCGGGTAGTTTAGCTCTTGGAATACACGGTGACCAAGATAGTCTGGCGACCACATCGCGACTGCAAGCAACGCAAATGGAGTTACCGCGATAAAGTGTTCTAGATTTGGCCAGCCAAGTTGCCAACCTGTGTCTTCACCCCACCAGTAGAATGGGCTGAAGTGCGGTAGACCCGGCTCTGTGGTAAAGGCGAACTCTGCCCCCAACACATAAGCAACAATGCCTGCAATCAGTGAACATAGCGGAATCGCCAACCAACGCTTGTTGATTTTTGCAAGATAGGCGTAAACGGCTAGGGTGACACCAATGACTGCAAACGAGATGTAGCCTTGATCGGTACTGGCTGCCCACGCTTCGGTTTTATTTATCTGGCCAATCAGACCAACCGCACCAAGGTAGATAAGCAAACCGCCCCGAACGCCAACACCTGTCAGCGTCATCAGCTTTGATCCCCCTTTGGTATAGGCGAGGATAAAACCGAACATACAGACCATGATCCCTAAAGCGAGCGGGTGTCCACCGGCTGCAGCAATCAAGGGGATCAACGGAATCATCGGGCCATGAGTACCGGCCAAGTTGGAGTTTGGATTTAAAATCGCAGAAAAAAGGATAACAAACAGCGCACCAGCGATCAGTAGTTCATAGCGGACGTTTTCTGCAACAAACTCTGGCGACAAACCAAACTGCGCAGCAAATACCGCGACCATGGCGGTCACCATGACCACTTTACCTATGGTTGCGGCCAATGCAGGCACTAAGTCTTCAAGTTCGACACTGTAATCGCGCGAGGGTAAATGAATCCCCCAGCGGCGAAAACTCATTATCTTTAAGTCGTGGTTAAGAAATTCTTCTCGGCTCTCAAATTCATGCGCTTTACGGCGCATGTCCCTGTAAAAGGTTTTACTTTTATTAGACATCTAATCGTCCTGTGTTGTGTTGCGAAGTTGAACCATGTCAATGAGTGTTCCAATTACGCTGGTATACTGACCTTCAGCCAATACGAGACGACATCCCAGACGTTACCAAGCGACTTTATCGTGCTGATAAAGAAGGAAAACATGGATTTACTCCGTTGATGAAAACAAAGATGCATTCCTGCACCTCTGTTGAAATTCAAAGCAATAACATTGGCGACATATTAGAAAAGCACTTGTGAAAAAATATTGACTTGAATTAATGAACGCGTCGATGCGATAGCCAAGCTGATTGCGTTTTAGCAAAATTGCAACGCACTGCACATTTGTGAGTAAAGTATCAATATGAGACTGGATTGACTAAAACTGGATGAAAATATCAGAGCACGCACAACGCACTCAGCAGCTGTATGGAATTCGCGCCGAAGAGATTCACCGCTGGATTGACGGCTTTTTTGACTACCAAGGTCAAGAGCACGCGCAAACCATGAAGAGCAGTGTGGAATACGACCCATACGATCATCGTCGCTTTCGCCATTGCAAAGAAGCACTCGCCGAGGCGATCAAAGAGTTCGGCGACAAATACACCAGTCAGCAAATAAAAAATGTGTTTGAAACGCATGTGCGTGATGATTACCACGGCTACCTACCGACACGAGCCGATTTCGAAAACGGCAGTTTCACCGCCAAATACCACGATGCCCATCATCAACAAGACTTAAGCGAGGTGCTTGATGACAATGAGCTGCACGACTACTTTGCCGGTTTACGTTCCGCTCCCGATGAGTCGAGTTCCTCTTTCAGTCAGTTTAGCTGGCGCTTAGTTGTACCTACGGTGATGGCCATCATTCTATTTGTCACCACCATCATTTATCTGATATTGCCGCTGGTCGAGCAGTCGATGCTGGGGCAAAAAAGACAGATGCTCAAAGAGCTCACCTCAACCGCGGTCAGTATTGTCGACAGCTATGTAGCGTTAGAGCAGCGCGGCGTGATGAGTCTTGAATCGGCGCAGCAAAAAGCGGCGATGGAAGTCAAAGCAATGCGCTATGGTGCGGAAAATAAAGACTATTTCTTTATTACCGACATGCAGCCGAAAATGATCATGCACCCATATCGTCAAGATCTGACCAACCAAGACTTAACTCATTTTGTCGACAGCGAAAACAGCACTGGTTTTCCGATGTTTGTCGAAATCGTCAACTTGGTCAAAGCATCGCAGCAAGGTTACCTTGAGTATCAATGGCAGTGGAAAGACGATGCGAACATAACCGCGCCAAAGCTGACCTATGTAGAAGGCGTAGATGAATGGCAGTGGATTGTCGGGACCGGCGTCTATATCGATGATGTGCAAAGGGAAGTGGATAAGCTGGAAGCAGTGCTATTTCGTGTATTTGTCGGTATTACCCTAGGTTTAACCGCCGTCATGCTGTACGTGTTAGTGCAATCGAGAGCAATAGAACAGCGCAAAAAGCGCGCGGAGATGGCGCTGCATGAAGCGAAAAACCGCTATCGTGCTTTGGTTGAGTCGTCCAATGAAGGCTACATTCTCGAGGCAGATGGAAAAGTGGTATTTTCCAACAGCCGCTTACATCAGTTGCTCGGCTATACCGACACCGAACTGAAATCTGGCTCAATATGGCAGCAGCTCTTTTCGGACTTACCCAGCAATAATCCAGTTCTGCAACATTTGTTGCAGCTGTTTATGCATCAAACAGAGCCCGCTGAGTTTGAAGCACAAATTGTTACTAAAAGTGGCCGACCGATAGATATTATCCTGAGCACTTCGAGAATTTTCTTGTCGGAGAAGCTCGGCCATGTGATTTCATTTCGACCGATTGTGCGCAAGATATACAGTGGGGGTGGTGGCTCGGTCAACCCGACATTTGACTACCAAAAAAGTGGCGCCAGTATCGTCGCCGATATTCAGCAAGGTGAGAGCCTAAGCCATGTAGTCGAGTCACTGAATCGCTTAACCGATTTGATTCGCGAGATGATCAGTGCCGGAACCAAACCCGACTATTTGCGCCGATTAATTGGTAGCACGTACGATGCGGCAATTTGTCGTTTCATTGAACTGACCATTGAAGAAATTGGCCCACCGCCAGTCCCCTTCTCATTTGTGTCGTTTGGTAGCAATGCGCGTCACGATATGACTCTGTTTTCCGATCAAGACAATGCGATTGTATTTGAAACCCCAGACGAGCAAGATCTGAAGCCGATTCGTCGTTACTTTTTGCACCTCGCCGAGCGAGTATGTAAGCAGCTCAACCAAGCTGGCTACAGCTATTGTGAAGGCTTGATCATGGCCTCCAACCATCAGTGGTGCTTGAGTGAGAAAGAGTGGTGCGACAACTTTAGCCACTGGATTCAACAGGCGACGCCAGATTCGATCTTGGAGCTGAATGTGTTTTTCGATATCCGCTCGACCTATGGCGCTGCTAACCTAGTCGACAATATCCAGGACCACATTCAACAGGTTTTACAAGCCAATCCTGAATTTTTGACCACGTATGCCGAGCACTGCTTGACGTATTCGGTGCCGCTTACCGATGAAAAGCAGCTCGATACCGATCGTATCGACGGCCGGGCGTCAATGAATCTTAAAGAGTGCTTGCGGCCGATGGAGATATTCTGTCGACTGTATGCGCTCAAACTCGACGTTCGTCACAGCAACACCATGGCCCGCTTGCAGGCGATGCGAGAGCACAACGAACTCGATTCTCGTCTATACCGAGAGCTGGTGTATATTTTCGATCACATCTGGCATTTGCGCTTTATGAATCAAGTCATTGAGTATACCGATTTGCGTAAAGTGAACGATCTGCTGGCGATTGCCGACCTCACCTTGTTAGAGCAGCAAAACTTGACCAATGTGCTAAAGCGGATGACGCTTTGCCAACGTAAAGTCGCGCAAGATTTTTTATCACGGCCAGTTCGGAGTAATGAAGATTACATCGATGAATAATTTGGGCCGCCGCCTTCTGGTGGCACCCAAGTTATGTTTTGCGAAGGGTCTTTGATGTCGCACGCTTTGCAATGCAAACAATTGGGCGCATTGATTTGCAGTTTGCGCTGGCCATCCACCTCGATAACTTCATACACCCCGGCCGGGCAGTATCGCTGGCTGGGTTCATTGAACATAGTCATATGGTGGGTGAGTGCAATGCGTTGGTTGGCGACTTGCAAGTGGCAGGGCTGGTTCTCTTCATGAAAGGTGCCTGAGAGATAGAGCGATGACGCTTTGTCGAAGGTTAACACCCCATCGGGCTTAGGGTAGTCAATCGGCGTGCAGCGAGACAATTCGTGGAGTGCCGCATAGTCCGGTTGTGAGTTGATGATGTTCCAACGTGACTGGGTTTGGGTTAAGCGTTGCCACACATTTTGTTCAAATAGACTGATAGCACCACCTAACACTGGGCCATATTGATGAATCGCGCCGGAAAAATTTCGGTGCTGATCCAACTCCTGATATAGCCATGAACTTTTGAAAAGTGGGTGGTAGTTCGCTTCAGTTTTACTGTTTAATAGTGCGTTAAGTGTTGCCTCGGCGGCGATTAACCCTGACTTCATGGCGCAGTGGCAGCCTTTGATTTTGGCCGCATTCAGCGTGCCAGCATCGCAGCCGATCAACAGCCCACCAGGGAACTGCTGCTTGGGGAGGGAAAACAGCCCGCCTTTCGCCAGCGCCCTTGCCCCATATTCAATGCGTTCAGCGCCTTGTAAATAGTGGCTAAACTGAGGGTGATGTTTGAGGCGTTGAAACTCATCGAATGGGCTTAAATATGGGTTGCTGTAATTAAGATCGGTGATCAGGCCAACCGCGACCAGATGATCGTCAAAATGATAGAGAAAGCTTCCGCCTGTGGTCGCTGATTCCGACAATGGCCAGCCTGTTGCGTGCAGCACCAATCCGGGCTCAAACCGATCATCCCCCTTTGGCAATTGCCAGACTTCTTTGATTCCGAGTGCGTAATGCTGGGCATGGCAATCGGCGTCGAGATCGTATTTGCTAATGAGCTGCTTACCCAAGTGACCCCGAGCCCCCTCCGCGAACAACGTCTGTTTGGCGTTTAGTTGCACACCAGGTTGAAAATTGCCTTTTTTATCGCCGTGTTTATCCAGCCCCATATCCGCAGTGATAATCCCGCAGACTGAGCCGTTGCTGTCAAAACAAATCTCCCGCGCAGGAAAGCCCGCAAATACCTCCACACCCAGCGCTTCGGCTTGTTTTGCCAACCAGCGGCACAGCAGGCTTAGGCTAACGATGTATTGCTCATGGTTATTGCGTAGCGCAAGTGGGGTAAGAAACTCAGGGACCTTAATATGTCGCTCCGCGCTGGTCAGGTAGAGCAGTGTGTCTTGACTGACTTGAGTGGTGACTGGTGCTCCCTGTTGGCGCCAACTGGGGAAGAGTTCATCCAGGGCTTTTGTCTCAAATACCGCACCAGATAGCGAGTGCGCACCGATTTCGGGGGCTTTCTCCACCACGCAAATTGACACCGGTTGTTCACGCTCTTGGCTGAGTTGTGCCAAGCGGCAAGCGGCGCTTAAGCCTGCTGGTCCAGCTCCGACGATGACGACATCGAAATCCATGCTTTCTCGTTCCATTCCAGTCACCTTTGAATGACCTCAACACCATTTTGATAACTATAGTTACAGTTGACGTAAACGTAAACTTTACTAAGCTGAAAATATCAATGACTGGCGAGGAACAGGCAATGAAGATTTTGGTCGCAATCAAACGAGTGATTGACCCTTATACCAAAGTTCGGGTCAAGTCTGATGGCAGCGGCGTCGAACAAGACAACGCGAAAATGGTTATTAACCCCTTTTGTGAAATTGCGGTAGAAGAGGCCGTCCGGCTCAAAGAGGCGGGGCGTTGTGATGAAGTGGTGGTGGTGTCGATTGGCGAACCCAATTGTCAGGAGCAACTGCGCAATGCCCTCGCACTCGGCGCAGATCGCGCTATTCATGTCGACCACTGTCAACCGAGAACGCCTCTGGGCACGGCTAAACTGCTTGCAGAGATCATCA
Organism: Pseudomonadota bacterium; assembly: GCA_038533895.1. Taxonomy (GTDB): domain Bacteria; phylum Pseudomonadota; class Gammaproteobacteria; order Enterobacterales; family Vibrionaceae; genus Vibrio. The sequence continues at coordinate 6,973 of JBCAXU010000093.1, forward strand.
AACAAGAGCAGCCCCAATTGGTGCTACTGGGGAAGCAGTCAATCGATAACGATAACAACCAAGTACCACAAATGTTGGCAGGTTTGATGAGCTGGCCACAAGCGACCTTTGCCTCCAATTTAGTTTTAGAAGAGGACTCAGTGACAGTAACTCGAGAAATCGACGGTGGACTTGAAACCCTAGAGCTAAGCTTGCCTGCTGTCGTCAGTACTGACCTTCGTCTTAACGAGCCACGTTACGCCTCTCTACCCAATATTATGAAAGCAAAACGTAAGCCTTTAGAAGTGGTCGCGGCCGACACGTTGTTGACAGACGTCGAGCCACGCCAGCAGGTGCTGAGTGTTTTCGCCCCAGAGCCAAGAAGTCGCGGTGTGCGAGTCGCGAGTGTGGCAGAGCTGATTGATAAGCTCAAAAACGAAGCCAAAGTGATTGAGTGAGGTGAGCAAGATGACCCAGTTGAATATATTGCTGCTGGCGCAGCACGATGGCGAGCAGATCCTTGCTCAGACCTATAGCGCTTTAACCGCGGCTCTTGAGCTTAAGCAGCTAGTAGGGGCACACATCGACGTGTTATTGGTCGGAGAAGAATGCGACTCAATGGCCAAAAGCCTGCGCGGCTGCCCTGATATCGATCGAGTGCTGGTGGTCAGTCGTCCTCTCTACCGAGATGGACTGGCGGAAAACCATGCTGAAGTGTTAATGGCGCTGTCCGGTCAGTATACCCACGTTTTGACTCCCGCGACCAGTTACGGCAAAGATGTCATGCCAAGATTTGCAGCCATGGCGAATGTCGACATGTTATCGGATGTGGTGGCGATCGAAGCGCCCGATACCGTGGTTCGTCCTATCTACGCAGGTAATGCACTAGCACGCGTACAAACACGTGATTCGCTGGTGGTGATGACCATACGTGCGACCGCGTTTGACAAAAGTATGCCAACGTCAGATGGTGTAGTGCCTTGCGTCGTGCTTGATTTGGAGTATCCAGTGCAGAGTACAAAGTGGGTGAGCCGCGAGCAGCAACAGTTAGAGCGGCCAGATCTCGCTCAAGCAGAGGTGGTGATCTCAGGTGGTCGTGGGCTAGGCAGTAAAGAAAACTTTGCCATGGTGATTGCATTGGCAGATAAATTGGGCGGTGCAATCGGCGCTTCGCGAGCAGCGGTCGATGCTGGTTTTGTCAGCAATGATCTGCAAGTTGGGCAAACTGGCAAAATTGTGGCCCCACAGCTTTATATTGCCATTGGGATTTCGGGGGCGATCCAACATGTTGCCGGTATGAAAGACTCAAAAGTGATTGTGGCCATTAACAGTGACCCTGATGCCCCCGTCTTTGATGTCGCGGATTATGGCTTGGTGGGCGATCTGTTTGAGCTACTCCCAGAGCTAATTGAAAAGATTTAAGTGTCGATAAGAAGTAAAAAACGCACCAATCACGGTGCGTTTTTGCTGCGTTGAGTGTTCTAGCTAGAAGGTTGTTGCAAATGCTGCACGAGTAACTTGGTAAAGCGTGCCGCTTCTCCCCCAGTACAAGCACGGTGGTCAAAGGTTATCGACAGTGGCATCACTTTGACTGCGGTCGCCTGGCCTTGCTGCATCTGTACACGTTCGATAATTCGCCCAGCGCCCACAATCGCGACTTGAGGTGGAGAGACCACTGGCGTTGCAAAAATGCCGGCAATCGCGCCAAAATTCGATAGGGTAATCGTGGCGTTTTGTAAGCTGTCGCGACCAATACGCCGACTACGAATACCTTCTACAGTCTCGTCCAACCAAGCGCGTATTTGTTCGCCTTGATATTGGTCAGCATTTTTGAGCACCGGGACGTACAACCCATGGCGACTGTCCACCGCAATACCAATATTCACCTTGCTATGTACACATCGGGTCATGGTTTCTGCATCAAACCAGGCATTCATTGCTGGCTCTTGCTGACAGGCATGTACCACCGCTTGAATTAATCGAGCGGAGATGTCTTCATTATCCCCCCAAGCACCTAAACTCGCTTCTTCGGTAATGGTCACCGCAGCGACATGTTGGTGAGATTCAGACATGGTCGAAACCATGGTGCGGCGTGCGCCTTTTAATACCTCGGTTCCTGGGCTTTGTTTTCGCGCTTGAGCGTAGATATCTTCGTCTATGACCATGCCATTGGCTCCGCTGCCGTGTACTTGGTCAATGTTGACGCCAAGCTTTTTCGCCAGCAATCGCGCTGAGGGCAGGGCGGTGACTTTTTGCTCACAAGAGGGACTGTGAGTACTGCCAATCCAAAAATCATCGACATTGACCTGATGGGTATTCTGCGAGACATTGCCCACGACAGTGGCGGCATCGGACTTTTCAGCTTGCTGTTTTGGCGTGGTCCCGACAAGTTCGGGTTGCTCTTCAATTTCGAGTAACAAGGCGCCAATATTGATCACATCACCCTCTTCCCCGTGGCGGCTAACCACCACGCCAGAATAAGGGGCTGGGACTTCGACGACCGCTTTGGCTGTCTCGACTGTGAGTACTACTTGGTCAACTTCCACTTGATCGCCGACATTAATATGCCATTCGACGATTTCTGACTCGGCTAAACCTTCACCGAGATCGGGTAACAGAAAGGTTTTCATTTCCAGCCCTCCACGAGCTCACGTGCGGCTTGCACTATATCTTGCTCATCAATCATGAAGTAATCTTCGTTACGGTAGTACGGCATGATGGTATCCATCCCCGTTACCCGTTTGGGCGGCGCTTTTAACAAGCACATCGCGGTTTCGGCAACGCGAGCCAGAAGCTCTGCACCCACACCACAAGTGCGATTGGCTTCGTGCACCACCAGTAGTCGCCCAGTACGCTCAAGTGAGCGTAATATGGTGTCCATATCAATAGGTTTGATGGAGGCCAAATCGATCACTTCCACCTCAATTCCCTGGGTAGATAAGCTCTGCGCGGCTTGCAGTGATTCCACCACGCACGCCCCCCATGTCACTAATGTGATGTCGCGCCCTTTGCGCAGAGTAAAACAGCTATCAAGTGGTAGAGCTTCTCCATTGTCTACCACCTCAGACTTGACGGTGCGATAGATGCGCTTGGGCTCAAAAAACATGACAGGATCGTTGCTGCGAATCGAGGCCAACAACAGCCCATAAGCGCGTTGTGGGGAAGAGGGAATCACCACCTTGAAACCGGGAGTGTGGGCAAACAGCGCCTCGACGCTTTCCGAGTGGTGCTCTGGGGCGTGAATACCGCCACCAAATGGTGCGCGAAATACCGCCGGGCAAGTCAAGCGGCCTCGGGTACGGTTGCGCATTCGCGCGGCATGGCAGATCAAATGTTCCATTGCCGGAAAAACAAAGCCTTGAAACTGAAACTCAGCCACCGGCCGCAACCCTTGGCTGGCCATACCGACGGCCACGCCGCCAATCAGAGCTTCGGCTAAGGGAGAGTCAATCACACGGCGCAGACCAAATTTTTGCTTCAACCCCACGGTAGCGCGAAATACCCCGCCGTTGTCACCGACATCCTCACCAAGAACGATGACATTCTCATCACGCTGCATCTCGTGGTGCAGAGCAAGATTCACTGCTTCGACTAAGGTCAGTTCAGCCATGTTTACCTCCCTGCATGCGCATCGCTTTGTGAATGAGTTGGTCTCTTTGCGGATTCAGTTCAGCGGGTGCTCGTTCATAGAGGTAATCGAACGCGGACTCGGGGGCTTGCGGTGTCAGATTCATATAGCGCTCTACCGCTTGTTCAACCCGTTGCTTACATTCGCCCAGCCACGCTTGTTCCGCTGCATCATCCCACGCGTTTTGTCCCTGTAAGTACAACTTAAGACGATGAATCGGCTCATATTGCCAAGCTTGGTTGAGTTCATCATCGCTGCGGTAACGGCTCGCGTCATCGGCCGTGGTGTGATCACTGAGTCTATAACTGATGGCTTCAATTAAAGTCGGACCTTTCCCTTTTCTGGCCCTATCAAGCGCAGCGAGCACACAATCGTGCATCGCCACCACATCATTGCCATCCACAGTGACCCCTTTGATTCCCGCCCCTTGTGCTTTTTCGGATAAGAAATCCGCCGCACATTGCAGAGCTCTCGGTACAGAGATCGCCCATTGATTATTGTTGACCGCAAACACCAAGGGTAGATTCCAAGCGCCGGCGCAATTTATGCTTTCTAAAAAATCGCCTTTAGAGGTAGCGCCATCGCCACACGTGACGAGTGCTGCATGATGATGACCCTCTATCTTAAGCGCAGCAGCAACACCGACTGCGTGGGTACATTGAGTAGCGATTGGCACACAGAAGGGGAGATCGCGGCAATGCTCTGCTTGGCCGCCATCAGTGGGCTCAATATAAAAGTCACTGCCTCGTTCATCGCCTCCCCAGTACTGAAGATTTTTCTCCATCTCTATCCCACGAACCCACATCGCCGGCATATCGCGATAGTAAGGGACAAACACATCTCTGGGATGCATGGCATGTCCAATACCAATGCCAAAGGCTTCGGCGCCTAAGTGGGAGGGGTAGGTTCCGAGTTTACCTGTGCGCTGCAAAGCGACCGCTTTGTGGTCGTAGGTTCGGGTCAGCACCATATCTTTGTAGAAGGTGATAAGGGTTGGGATATCTGCCCAAGCAGGGAGCTGATTGACCGACACGCCGTTGTGATCGATAAATCGAAGCATGGGAAGCGTCTGAACATTCATTGCTATCTCCTCATAACCAGCCTTTGTGGATCGCACATCGGGCCAGCCAACAATGACTCGTTGATCATGTTACGATCGCCAGAGTCAGGATAGATATTGCTATTCATACCTTGGTTGAGTGAAACAAACACAAGCCGCTATCAAATCATCACAACTCATACCATTTCGCTGCAAAACAGCCAAACCACAGAGTACTGTGTGGTTGTTCACCCTTACATTAAAGTGTAATCAAATTGTTAAATTATGCCTAAAGTAAGGCAGAGTGATGGAGTAAAGTGAGGTATACAGGCTGTCGAATGGCCGATGAATGTGCCCGAAAGTTGAGTGCGAGCTGTTATAAACAAGAATGAAATACTTTATGAGCTAGAAAAACCAAAACGAATGACCGAAAGTGGCCAGTTGAACTCAGTACAAATTGTTACCATTTAACCAAAAAAAAACAGCAGGCCTAAACCTGCTGTCTTCAATCATCTAACCGAGTGTTTTGGTTTACTCTGGTTGTTCAGCCAGTTTTGGCTCTTTTTGTTGCTGTACCTTGTACACTTTACCTGCGTTGAAACGCTCTAGGTAATCAGCTAGGTCACGTTTCACTTCTGGAACTAAGATGTAGAGACCAACAATGTTCACCAGCGCCATTGCGAAGATCATCGCATCAGAGAAGTCGATAACCGGACCAAGGTTCATTGCCGCACCGATGACTACGAAAATACAGAACTTAACTTTGAAGATAATTTCTGCTGTCTTGCTCTCACCGAATAGGTAAGTCCAAGCTTTTAGACCGTAGTAAGACCAAGAAATCATAGTAGAGAATGCGAATAGCACTACTGCGATAGCTAGGACATATGGGAACCAGCTGATTGCGCTACCAAATGCTGCTGACGTCAGTTCAACACCTGCAAGGCCTGTATCTGTGTCTAGGTAGCCTGTAATGATGATGACTAGCGCTGTCATCGTACAGATAACAACCGTATCGATGAACGGTTCTAGCAGTGAAACGAAGCCTTCAGACATTGGCTCTTTGGTTTTAACCGCTGAGTGCGCTATCGCTGCCGAACCCACACCCGCTTCGTTCGAGAACGCCGCACGTTTGAAACCTTGGATTAGCACGCCGATCACACCACCAGCAATACCTTCGCCAGTGAATGCACCGTGGAAGATAGCGTAGAATGCGTCGTCGATCTTGTCGAAGTTGATAGCCAAAATAACCACTGCAGCACCAACATAGATGGTTGCCATGAATGGTACGACTTTTTCGGTCACTTTCGCGATTGACTTAATACCACCAATGATAACGATACCGACGATCACCGCTAGGATAAGCCCGAATAACCAACCTTTATCAGCAAAGAATGAAGCATCTCCACCCGTAACACCAACAACCTGCTTGAACGCTTGGTTTGCTTGGAACATGTTACCGCCACCCAGTGAACCACCGATAGCAAACACTGAGAATAGAACCGCTAGCGTACGACCCAATGCCGCATTGCCGCGTTTTTCTAAACCTTTGCTCAAGTAGTACATTGGACCACCCGAGACTGTACCGTCTGGGTTAGTGTTACGGTATTTAACACCAAGCGCACACTCGACGAACTTGCTCGACATACCTAATAAGCCTGCAAGGATCATCCAGAACGTTGCACCCGCGCCACCGATAGAGACGGCGACAGCAACACCGGCGATGTTACCAAGGCCAACCGTGCCGGAAAGCGCAGTTGTCAATGCTTGGAAGTGAGAAACCTCACCATCTTCTTTCGCTTTTGGATCAGAGAACTTACCAGAAACGAGCTGAACCGCGTGTTTAAAACCGCGGAAGTTGATAAAGCCTAGGTAGACTGTAAAGAAAGAGGCGGCAACCACTAACCAAAGAACAATCCACGGCACCTGTACGTCTGTAAAAGGAAACGGAATAGTCGAGAAGATCATTCCTACAAAAGGGTTAACGATAGGTGCAACGACTTCGTTGATTTTATCATCCAAGTTGGATGCTGCAGCGCTACCTGCAAATAAGCTTGCCAAAAGGGCAAGCGATATACGCTTTGTCATGCTTTTCCTGCCTGTGAATAGGTGTTTATATGAATATTATTTATATGATGTTGTGTTTTGTTACATTCTTGTAACGTTTGCTATTATTCATTTTATTAATACATGCGCAACATCTTTGACCGAAATTTTGATCCAGCAAACAATTCTAATTTTTACTAACTTTTCGCTATGAATTTGAACTTATTAACTAGTTTTTATCGTTATTTCAGGGTTTGTGTCAGGTTAATCCTGACTAAATTGGTCGGATATATCGAGGTGATGAGCTGTAGATAAAACTATATGAATAGATAATGAGCAGTGTGACGTGATGGAATTGCTACGTTTTTTAGTAAATGATGAAATACTATGCATTTTTGGCGGATTTATATCTTGTTGTTTCGAGAAAATAGACTACCAATGCTCTCATTTGCAGCAATCACTCTAGTTAGGCTTCTGCGCTTTTGTGTTCGATAGTCAGCGAAAGCCAGTTTTTTCGTTATGGATTATGCTTTTGTGCCAATGATTGAGAGTAAATGATTGGAATGGTGAATCAGTAAACATCAATGATAACAATTGGTTAACTCAGTTAATTTCATGTCAAATCTGATCGGAGAAGCGTTGCTTTTGTCCGTTTTAAGAGTAGGATGCGCGCCATCCAAATCTAAGCGGAGATTAATATGAAAATAAGTGCATTAAAACTGGCAGTGGTAGCTGGTTTGGGATTGACGAGTTTAACCGGTTGTATGGGGCAGATGGCGACTACTGGCTTGGTGTCTAAGTTTAACTTAGAAGTAGTCGACAACCGTAACGCTCGTGCCGGTATGTTCATACTACTGTCGCCAGTTTACGGCATTGCGGGAGCGGCTGACCTGTTCATCTTTAACACGGTTGAGTTCTGGACAGGGAAAAACCCAATTTCTGGCCAGTCTCCAGCGGTGGTGGATACTCCGACCAAAAATTACATTAAGGTTAATGACCAATTGGATGATTCATTGAAATCTGCACCACTTTCAAGTCACCGCCAAATTGACCACGCGACGTTACAGCAGATTGATGAGAACACGATGCAGATGGATATCTCATACCTAGACGGGACCCTGCAATCGCTTCGCGGCGAGAAAAGTGAAGATTCTGTCGCGTTTTATTTGGATGATCATTATGTCACCACAGTGACCACCGATGAACTAAATGATTACCTTGCTTCGACTCGCGTTTAAGTACCAATAACACAGAGAATCCTCGCACAGCGGGGATTTTTTGCTAACTCGCTCTACGACTAAAGTTTAGCTAATTGACATACATATATTTAACAATGCGTTACAAGCGGCTATAGTATCGACAGATAATACTACAGGAGTTAAAGGATGAAACTCACGATATCAGGGAAGTTACAGTTGAGTTTTCTGTCGCTTGCAGTACTTTTTATCGCATCCGCACTTTTTATTTACCGCAGTGTGAGCAGCGTTGAAACCCATACCCAGTCTTTGCTCAGTCAAGATTTACCGACAGTAGACGCTTCGCGCACTATTCAACAATCGGTACACGCCACAGTCTCTTCGCTTCGCGCCTACATGCTACTCGGCGGCGATGAGCAAAGTGCAGCAGTACACATCGCGCACCTGCAACAAGCTATTGAGCGTGTAGAAGCATCGCTACCCCCGTTAGAAGCCTTAATTGACGCTGAGCAATACCAGCAAGTATTGAATGAGTGGGCGAGGGTGACTTCGTCGGTCAACGAGATCGCGGAACTCAGTCATAGTGACGAGAACTTACCAGCGCACTCCCTATTTATCAATGAGGCTGCGCCGATTGCCGAAGTCGCGCTCGACCAGCTGCAAGGCCTGATCAATGACGAAGCGAGTAATAAAGAGGGGGGCGAGCGTAAGCGGTTGTTTCGCCTATACGCTGATAGCTATACTTCTTTGGCGAACGCGCTCTCTTCAATGCGAGACTTCCTTCTATACGGAAAACAAGATTACCTCGATAAGTACCAAGACTTTTTGAAGTCACACAATAAGTCGGTCAAGGAAATCGAGTCAAAAGTGGATTTGATGTCGGACAGCGACCAAGGGTTGTGGTCATTATTTAAAGAGATGCAGCAGCTCTATTTCCCTTTAGCAGAACAAGTTGTCACGTTGCGGTTTTCTAACGATTGGAACATTGCCAACCAAAAAATGGCCAATCAGTTGATCCCTGCGGTTGACGCGTTGAATGCTCAACTTGAAGTGGTGATTAACCAGCAACAACAACGTGCAGACCAAAGTGGTCAGGGCATTTTTAGTGCCGTCACGTCCGTCTTAACTGTGCTGATTGTTTCGATAGCGGTTGTGGTGGCGGTTTCGTTTACTGTTGCGCATTTTATGGGGAAAAATATTGGTTCTCGAGTGGCTATCATCTCCAAGCGCGCTGAGTCCATTGCCAACGGTGATATTTCGCAATCGAGTTTAGAGCTAGGCGGAAAAGACGAGCTGGCAAGTTTGACTCGTTCAATCAACAAGATGAACGATGCGTTGGCGAACATAGTGAAAGGGGTGAGTGAAAAGGCAAATAATGTTGGTGTCAGTATCACGGAAAAATCACGAACTTCCCCGTCAATAAAGGCTTGCCAGAACCTTTAAAAGGTACTCACCATTCATCGCGCACATTGCTCTTTTGTGTTTAATACTTGCTTTAAGTGTCGTTTCACTCTTTAACATGTTTAAGCACATTTGCCTGATCCTTGCGAAATTTTCTGCACCTTCTTCTGCTCGTTTTCGGCTGGCATCTTCACCAAAAGCGGTGTCTAACGACCAGTGCATCGACTCAACTAACCAATGTGAACGCGTGGCATTTAACAATTCTTTAGCACTTAATTCCTTCGAGCTAATGTAGTATCTAACCGTGAATTCTGACTCTTTAGCGGCCTCGTCCTTTTGTCGTAAAGAAAC
>JBCAXU010000094.1:0-16102 GCA_038533895.1 Pseudomonadota bacterium
CACGCGTGGTGGCGCTGCACTCTCGCGAACTACGAGTGTGGTTTCAAGCAAACGCGAGCCAGCACGAACATCGTGACCACGCAATAATTCTAACATCATCAACATAGCTTGACGGCCAATCTCGTAACGAGGCTGAGAAATCGTCGTTAACGGTGGATCGCAGTACTGAGCGAACTGAATATCGTCGAAGCCGACAACAGACAAGTCTTGAGGCACTCGGATACCTAGCTTTTTCGCTTCTTGAATCGCGCCAATCGCCATTGCGTCGTTGTGGCAGAACACGGCAGTCGGCGGCTCTGGTAACGACAGTAATTGACGTACCGCTCGCGCACCCGATTCAAAGCTGAAATCGCCAAATGCACGATAGTTAGGGTTCATGGTCACTCCCGCTCGGCGCAACGCTTGCTGGTACCCCTGCTGACGGAAATGACACAGGGCGGCGGACTGTGGTCCAGAAATCTCTGCTATGCGCTTATGGCCCATTTGAGTGAGGTAGTTGACCGCTTCAAAGGCAGAGGTCAAGTTATCGATGTGCACCGTCGGGAGCTCAAGCTCTGGCGCATATTCACACGCCATCACCATAGGCGGTAAGTTTTTCTGCTCAGGTTTGCTGACATCAAATGGCAAATCTGTACCAAGCAGTAACATGCCATCAGCTTGTTTGGTAAACACAAGGTTGACAAACGAGCTCTCACGCTTTTTCTGCTGCCCACTATCTCCGAGCAGCACAATATAGCCATGCTCCATCGCCGCGTCTTCAATGCCGCGAATGATTTCAGTGTAATAAGGATCACAGATGTCAGGAATGATCGCGATGATCGTTTTGGATTCGTTGCGGCGCAGATTCCTTGCCAACGAATTTGGTGAATATCCAGCTTCTAAAACAGCGTCTTCTACTCTTTTTCTCGTCGCTGATGATACTTTTTCCGGATTCATTAGCGCACGCGAAACCGTCGCTGTCGAAACTCCCGCAAGCTGGGCAACATCCTTCATTGTCGCCATAGTTTACTAACCTCTTAAATATTCCAATCCGGTAGCCAATGCCACCTAAGCCTCTAGATAAAACATTATGCCGTCAGTGAAAAACAGCGGCACGAACTCGCAGGCTAAAACCTATCTTCTAATTACTTGCATTAAGCAATCGTTTAACTTGCAAAGTCTGATGTGAAAACAACGCATTGCAACCCACCTAGTGTATTCATTTCACAACACAAAGTTACGGGAGATTTAACAAAATCAGCAGTCAGTAGGCGATCTTCATCACAAATAAATGAAAAAAACGTGAATAGGGAACGCCGTAGTTATGATAAAGATGGGCGATGAACATTTATGCCATCCATTGCTTAAACCACTAACTCAAGTCTTGCGGCTCTATATCGAGTGTCCAACGCACCTTTTTAGCGTGGGGCAACAGCGCAATGGCGGGCTTCGCGCTGGTCAGTAGCTTTTGCATCACAGGACGACTTTCGGTCTGTAATAATAACTGCCAACGAAACTTGCCGGCGCGTTTGGCGAGCGGTGCGGGCGTCGGGCCTAACACTTGGCATCCCTGCTCAAACAGAGGGTGCGATTCCAAAGTATGACGAACTTGGCGCAAGAACGCTTCCACCAGCTCCGACTGATTGGCCTCGGCGCGAAACAAGGTCAAAAAAGAGAAAGGGGGTAACTGCGCCACTTTGCGCTCTTGCAGCGCGGTTTCGGCAAAGTAACGGTAACTCTTATTCAGCAGCGCTTGCAGCAAGCTATGCTCGGGATGGTGGGTTTGCAAAATCACCTCGCCTGGCTTGCTGGCACGGCCTGCACGACCCGCGACCTGAATAAACAGCTGGGCCAAGCGTTCAGAGGCACGAAAATCGCTACTATACAGTGAGCCGTCCACATCCAGCAGCGCCACTAATGTCACATCAGGAAAATGGTGGCCCTTGGCCAACATTTGAGTGCCGATCAGGATCTGATATTCGCCACGACGAATCGACTCCAATGCACTTTCTAGGCTGCCTTTGCGCCGGGTGCTGTCACGGTCAACACGTATGGTTCGGTAGTCAGGAAATAGCTCTGCTAATTGGGTCTCAAGCTGCTCGGTCCCTACTCCGACGGTGACTAAATGGGTCGAGCCACACCCTTGGCATTGATGAATGATGGGTTGCTGAGAACCGCAGTGATGGCAACGGATCTCGTTGCTATGTTGATGATAGGTGTAATAAGCATCGCAACGCTTACATTCGGCAATCCATCCACAGTCATGGCACATTAATGCCGGTGAAAAACCGCGCCGATTGAGAAACAACATCACTTGATTACCGGCATTGAGGTGTTTACGCATCTCAGCAATCAAAGGCGCTGATAAACCGCTTTCCAGATAGAGCCCTTTAACATCAAGCACTTTATTGGTGGTTGTCGTCGCATTACCTGCGCGCGCACTCAATACCAAATGGTGGTACTTGCCAGCCAGAGCATTATATAAGGTCTCAAGAGCTGGGGTGGCAGAGCCGAGCACTATTGGGATCTGCTCTTTACTGGCACGCATCACCGCAACATCACGAGCATGGTAGCGCAAACTGTCTTGTTGCTTGTATGAAGCGTCATGCTCTTCATCGACAATAATGATGCCTAGCTTGGCAAATGGCGTCAGTAACGCCGAGCGAGTGCCAATCACGATACCCGCGGCCTTGTCTCGAGCGCTAAGCCAAGCGTTTAAACGCTCAGTATCATTCAATCCAGAATGGATCACCTCGACCGGAACATTAAAGCGCTTTTTAAATCGGTTGATGGTTTGTGGCGTTAAACCGATTTCTGGCACCAGCACTAACGCTTGTTCGCCTTTCTCGAGGACGGGTTTAATCAGGTTTAGGTAGACTTCGGTTTTGCCCGAGCCGGTTACCCCTTCCAACAGATAACAAGCAAACCCGTCATTACTATTCACTGTCGCAATCGCCACCGCCTGCTCTGCATTGAGTTTGGGCTTATCTACCGCCGCTTCAATATCACGCGGCCATTGACCGAGCTCTGGCTTGTTCTCAACGGACTCAATCCAACCTTTTTCGACCAAGGTTTTCAGCACCGATGAGCTTATCTCCTGATCAATCATGGCTTGATGCGCCACTGGCCCGCCTTCGAGCATATGCATCACTTTAGCCTGTTTCACCGCTCGGCCAAATCCCTGCATCAGTTGATCGCGGCCCTGACGGGTTAATCGCCATGAGACTAAAGTGGCAAAGTCCGCCGGCTTTCCTTTGCGCAGCGCACTCGGCATGGCATTGAACAGCGTATCACCCAGCGGGTATTGATAATAAAGGCTACACCACTGTAATAACTGGTAGAGTTGTTGCGGCCATACGGGCTGGTTGTCGAGGACTTGTTGAATGGGTTTGAGCTTGCTCTGGTCAAACTGCGATTCATGAGTCAGTGCAGTGACCACCCCCACCAAGGTTTGACGACCAAATGGTACAGAGACCCGCCCCCCTATAATAGGAAACAGATGACTGGGTACCAGATAATCAAATTGTTTATCGAGTGGCACAGGCAGCGCAACTCGAGCAATCGTTGGGCGCATAATCGCTATCAAGCTCTTGGAGAGGTAACGTGGTTTAGTCTAAGGGAAAAGCCCCACACAAGAAAGAGAGACAATCAGATACTCCTCTCCCTCTTGCGGCTAAAAAAGTAGCAGTTTTCTTTGCTAACGGCTTGATCCCTGAGCCTCGATTCATTACTATATCGCGCCTTAGAGATATGGCTTGCCAAATAGCAGCGGTATCCAAGCAATTTTTATTAACTACGTGTGGTGTCCGGCTTAGCATCGGATAGCGACACGGCCTATATTCAGAGGTTCTCCCATGAAAGCTGGTATCCACCCAGAGTACAAAGCAGTTAAAGCGACTTGTTCTTGCGGTAACTCTTTTGAGTTCAACTCAACGCTAGACAAAGATTCTATCCACCTAGACGTATGTGACAAATGTCACCCGTTCTACACTGGTAAGCAACGTATCGTTGATACAGGCGGCCGTGTTGATCGCTTCAACAAGCGTTTCGGTGCTCTATCAAGCAAGAAGTAATCTCTGCTTAGATATCGAATCAAGAAAAGGACGCTTAAGCGTCCTTTTTTGTTGCCTATAATCAGGTTATTTCTGCGTTATCAGAGCATTGTGTTATCAATGACGGCAAGACCTAGCGATATGTCTTGATATCTGGTCTTATCAGCCGACTTTTACTACTTTTTATTGCTTCCGCTCGCATTCTGACCTATGCAGCTTGACTTAGTTACTCTAAAATGGGTTCCCCCTTTCCTTATAACTATTAACGAGTACCCACACCTATGTCTGATGACAATCGTCAACCACTATCCCCTGAAGAACAATTTCGTCAACAAGCATTGGATTACCATGCCTACCCGACCCCAGGCAAAATTTCGGTCGAACTCACTACGCCGGCCGAGACAGCAAGAGATCTGGCTCTCGCCTACAGTCCAGGTGTAGCAGAACCTGTACGCGAAATCGCTCAAAACGTTGATAACGTTTATAAGTACACAGCAAAAGGCAACATGGTTGCAGTGATCTCTAACGGTACCGCTATTCTTGGTTTAGGTAATCTAGGCCCAATGGCATCAAAGCCTGTGATGGAAGGTAAAGCACTGCTGTTTAAGCGCTTTGCAGGCCTTGATTCGATTGATATTGAAGTGAAACACCGCACTATCGAAGAATTTGTCGATACCGTGGCAAATATTGCCGACACCTTTGGTGGTATCAACCTCGAAGACATCAAGGCGCCTGACTGTTTTGAGATTGAAAAGCAGCTGATTGAGCGTTGCGATGTGCCAGTCTTCCACGACGATCAGCATGGTACCGCGATTGTCACCGCAGCAGGTATGCTCAATGCGATTGAGTTACAAGGAAAGAAACTGCAAGACGCAACTATCGTGTGTCTAGGGGCAGGCGCTGCGGCCGTCGCTTGTATGGAACTGCTGATCAAATGTGGCGCGATGCGCGAGAAAATTTACATGCTTGACCGCAAGGGCGTGATTCACACCCGTCGTGACGACCTCAATGAGTACAAGCAGCTGTTTGCCAACAACACAGATAAACGTACGCTGGAAGATGTGATTGAAGGTGCGGACTTGTTCCTTGGCGTATCAGGCCCGAACCTACTGTCTCCAGAAGCACTGGCACTAATGGCAGACAAACCTGTGGTATTTGCTTGTTCAAACCCAGATCCAGAAATCAAACCAGAGCTTGCTCAGCAAGTTCGCCAAGACCTAATCATGGGTACTGGCCGCAGTGACTACCCAAACCAAGTCAACAATGTACTCTGTTTCCCATTCATTTTCCGTGGCGCACTGGATGTACGCGCCAGTGAAATTAATGATGAGATGAAACTTGCCGCTGTTGAAGCGATTCGTCAACTAGCCAAAGAAGAGGTCCCAGCTGAAGTTCTCACTGCTGCGGGCATTGATGATCTCTCTTTTGGTCCTGATTACATCATTCCTAAACCAATGGATCCGCGCCTACTGCCTCGCGTGGCGAAAGCCGTGGCTCAAGCAGCGGTGGATTCAGGTGTTGCACGTATCGAAATGCCTGAAAACTACATGAGCGAATAAGATACACGTTGTAATAAAAAAACCGCTGTTTGATACAGCGGTTTTTTATTAGGCGCTAAGCGAAAAATTAGGTGCAAGGGTTCTATTCATCAAATGCTTCAAACTCGATGCCCATTTCGGTCATCAGTTTTTTGACTTCGGCCGGGATATCATCCGGACGGTCTTTACGCAAGTCTTCATCTGTCGGTAGTGGCTGCCCAGTATACGCATGCAAAAACGCTTCGCACAGCAACTCACTGTTGGTCGCATGGCGTAGGTTATTGATCTGACGACGCGTGCGCTCATCAGTTAAAACCTTCAATACTTTCAATGGAATAGAGACCGTAATCTTCTTTACTTGCTCACTTTTCTTTCCATGCTCAGCGTATGGGCTAATGTATTCGCCATTCCAGTCTGCCATTGCGCACCTTTGTAAATAATTGTGTTTTAAATTAGAAACCGCAATTTTAGCGGGATTTATGTCCACAAGCAAAGACATATGGACGTCTAGAAGTGTTGACGTCCACATTTTTGACAAGTAAAGTGGTGAGATATGGAGTAGGAAACGCTGTTTTTACTCGTTCAGGTATAGCGTATTCCCCACAAATAGTCACGATAGTTCGAAAGGAAGCACCTATGAGCACCCGCAAACCAGCCACAATCGCGGTACGTACTGGTATCGAGTCAGACACTCAACATCACGCCGTTGTTCCCCCTATTTACCTCTCGACGAACTATGGTTTCCCTGCGTTTGGGGAAGTACCAAAATATGACTATACCCGCTCAGGTAATCCTAATCGTGGCTTACTAGAAACCGCCCTGTACGAGCTCGAATCAGGCAAAGGCGCAGTGGTAACCAACTGCGGAACATCGGCACTCAACCTTTGGGTATCGGCTTTCTTGGGGCCTCAAGATTTAATTGTCGCTCCTCACGACTGTTATGGCGGCACCTACCGTCTATTCAATACGCGAGCCAACAAAGGGGACTTCAAAGTCCTATTTATCGATCAATCCGACCCACAAGCGCTCGCCAATGCATTGAGCCAAAAACCTAAGCTCATTTTGCTGGAAACCCCGTCTAACCCTCTAGTTCGCGTGGTGGACATTGAACATGTCTGCCAGCAAGCGCATCGGGTTGGGGCTTTGGTGGCGGTCGACAATACCTTCTTGACACCCGTTTTCCAAAAGCCGCTTGAACTTGGGGCCGATTTTGTTATCCACTCGACGACTAAGTACATCAACGGCCACTCTGATGTTATTGGCGGTGTAGTCATCACCAAAACAGAGCAACATGCTGAGGATCTTGCGTGGTGGGGCAACTGCTTGGGCGCCACTGGCACTCCTTTCGACAGTTACATGACCCTGCGTGGCATTCGCACCTTAGGCGCGAGAATGAAAGCGCACGAAGAGAGCGCCAATGCCATTTTGCACTACCTGCAAAGCGAGCCTTTAGTTGGCGCTATCTATCATCCTAGTCTTCCTGATCATCCAGGACATGAGATTGCCAAAAAACAACAAAGTGGCTTTGGCTCTATGTTGAGCTTTGAGTTTGCAGGCAGCTTTGTGCAATTGAAGGCGTTTGTCGGCCAACTTGAACTGTTCTCTTTGGCGGAATCACTGGGTGGGGTGGAGAGTCTTATTTGTCATCCCGCCTCAATGACTCACCGAGCGATGGGAGACGTCGCCTTAGCAGAAGCGGGCATTTCTCAACTGTTGCTACGTCTTTCTGTGGGTTTAGAAGACAGCGACGATCTCATTGACGATCTCAAGCAAGCCTTTGCGACTGTCAAGGAGGCGCAATAATGTCTAAGACTCCTCGCCAGCTGCATAAATTTGGTGGCAGCAGCCTTGCTGACCCAGATTGCTATCAACGCGTTGCGGGCATTTTAAAACAATACTCAAACAGCGACGATCTGATTGTTGTCTCTGCCGCTGGCAAGACCACCAATAGACTGATCGCCTTCACCGAAGCGTTACATAAAGATGGCCGCCTCGCCCATGAAGAGTTGCAATCTTTACGTCAATATCAGTCTGAGCTTATCGAATCACTGATTGAGGGCGATGCTCAGCAACAACTGCTCGCCACACTACACGATGAATTCAGCACGCTCGGCGAGTTGACCGCTCCGCTGACTCAAGCGGACAAAGCCTCAGTGTTGGGCCATGGTGAAGTGTGGTCTTCACGTTTGCTTGCCGCACTACTTAATCAAAACGGATTAGCCGCCGTCGCTCAAGACGCACGCTCATTTTTACGCGCGGAATCGGGCACACAGCCTGAGGTAGACTTTGGTGCCTCTTACCCGCTGATTAAAGAAGCCTTGATTCAGCACGCACATCATCGCGTGGTGATCACCGGCTTTATGGCTCAAGACACACAAGGGCATACGGTTCTGCTCGGTCGTAATGGCTCAGATTATTCCGCTACCGTTATTGGCGCACTGGCGGAAGTGAGCCGTGTGACTATCTGGAGCGACGTCGCTGGTGTATACAGCGCCGATCCAAGACTGGTCAGCGACGCCTGTTTGCTACCGCTACTCAGACTCGATGAAGCCAGCGAGCTCGCGCGCTTGGCCGCGCCCGTACTGCATAGCCGGACTCTGCAGCCTGTGGCCCAGAGCACGATGGATCTGCACTTACGTTGCAGTTATCAACCCGAGTCTGGCTCTACCCGTATTGAGCGCGTCTTGGCATCAGGACGGGGAGCCAAAATCATCTCTTCTCTGGATGAGGTGCTGTTGATTCAACTCAGCTTCGCCGCGGGACACAACTTTGAGCGCCTAGAGCGCGAAGTCTTGTCTAGTCTCAAGCGAGCGCAACTTGAACCACTTACCTATGAAGCACAGCCAGACAAGCATCGAATTAACTTGGCTTACACCAGTGAAATCGTCGGCGGCGCTCTTGAGCACCTGCAAGACGTCGCCTTTGAAGCAGAGCTAAAACTCAAAGAGGGTTACTCCATGGTTGCCGCGGTCGGCGCTGGTGTCACCAAAAACCCAAATCACTGCTATGGCTTTTACCAACAACTCAAAAATGCGCCAGTCGAGTTCATTTCTGAGTCGCTGTCCGGATTAAGCTTAGTCGCCGTATTGCGCCAAACTGAGACTCCCCCTCTGGTGAAAGCCATTCACAGTCAGTTATTTCAAGCTCAAAAGCGCGTCGCCATTGCCTTGTGTGGTAAAGGCAACATCGGCTCAAGTTGGTTAGCACTATTTAGCGAACAAAAGACCGAACTAGAGAAACGCCACGGAATGAACTTTGAGCTGGTTGCCGTTATCGATAGCCAAACCTATTGGTTCAATCCCGCAGGGATAGATCCACGACAAGTCAGCGCTCACTTTGATGAAGAAGCGGTAAGCTACCAAGATGGTCAATGGATAGAACAGCTCGGTGCAATTCAGGGTTATGATGAGTTAGTGGTGCTGGATGTCACTGCCAGCAAAGAACTCGCAGGACGCTATTTAGAGATTGCCGAGCAAGGCATGCATCTCATTTCTGCCAACAAAGTTGCCGGCTCCGCATCAAGCCAATACTACCATCAAGTCCAAGATGCGTTCGCTAAAATCAATCGCCACTGGCTCTACAACGCCACGGTCGGTGCAGGTTTGCCTATCAACCACACGGTGAAAGATTTGCGTGAGAGTGGCGATGATATTACCGCTTTATCTGGTATTTTTTCTGGCACCTTATCATGGCTGTTTCAGCAGTATGACGGTAGCGTACCTTTTGCAGAACTGGTTGATCTCGCCTGGCAGCAAGGCCTCACAGAGCCGGATCCTAGAAGCGACCTCGACGGCTCAGACGTAATGCGTAAGTTGGTCATCCTCGCCCGTGAGTCTGGATTAGCCCTAGAGCCAGAAGCGGTTAAAGTAGAGAGCCTAGTGCCTGGTGAACTGGCAGAGCTATCGCTCGATGAGTTTTTTGATAACAGCCAACTGCTGAGCGAGCTACTCGCAGAGCGACTGCAAAAAGCGCAACGTGAAGACAAGGTTCTACGTTATGTTGCCCGCCTGGAGAAAAACGGCAAAGCCACTGTTGGGGTGGAGGCGCTCAGCAAAGAGCATGCCTTAGCGAACTTGCTTCCCTGTGACAACATTTTTGCGATAGAAAGTAAATGGTACAAAGATAACCCGTTGGTGATACGTGGTCCTGGCGCGGGCCGAGAGGTCACCGCAGGCGCTATCCAGTCGGACCTCAACCTAATCTCCAGCCTACTCTAGATATGGGGCGCTAGTATTAAGCTAGCGCCTTTTTTATCGCTCATCAGTGCGACAACTAAGGCGGGTGACCAAGTTGAAAACCGCTCATCATTAACTTGAGAAAAATTCATACTGACATAGTTGACTTTAAAACGTATTCAATACATTCTGTAGACATATAGACGTCTAAACGTCGATTTGAATATTTAGTTTGTTGGCAGGGCTGCCACAGGGAGAGAGTAAGATGGGATACACACACGCCAGTCATATCGACGCTTTAAATCAGAATATTGCCGAACTGTCTGACAATATTAATGTGTCTTTTGAGTTTTTTCCGCCAAGTAACGAGAAAATGGAAGAAACGCTGTGGAATTCGGTCCATCGCCTGAAAGAGCTCAAGCCAAAGTTTGTTTCTGTTACTTACGGGGCAAACTCAGGAGAGCGCGACAGAACTCACTCGATCATTAAAGAAATCAAATCAGAGACTGGTTTGGTTGCAGCCCCACACTTAACCTGTATCGACGCATCCCGAGAAGAACTGATCCAAATCGCCGACGATTACTGGGCGAATGGTATCCATAATATTGTCGCGCTACGTGGCGACATCCCACCAGGTGGTGGTAAGCCCGACATGTATGCATCCGACTTAGTCGAGCTATTAAAAGCGCGTCATGACTTTGATATCTCTGTCGCTGCTTTCCCAGAAGTCCATCCTGAGGCAAAAAGTGCTCAGGCCGATCTACTCAACCTAAAACGCAAAGTCGACGCTGGCGCAAACCGAGCGATTACCCAGTTCTTTTTTGACGTAGAAAGCTACCTACGCTTTCGTGACCGCTGCGTCGCCGCTGGCATTGATGTCGAAATTGTACCGGGCATTCTCCCTGTCTCTAACTTCAAACAAGCCTCTCGATTTGCCGCGCAAAATGCGGTGAAAGTGCCAGGCTGGATGGCTAAACAATTTGAAGGGCTCGATGATGACCCAACTACCCGCCAACTGGTTGGTGCCAGCCAAGCGATTGACATGGTGCGTATCCTAAGCCGTGAAGGGGTAAAAGATTTCCACTTCTACACACTAAACCGCGCTGAATTGACTTACGCACTTTGCCACACGTTAGGCGTGCGTCCTCAAGTCTAAACATCATTGATGTACTTCAAACCAAAAAGGCTGAACCACAAGGTTCAGCCTTTTGCTATTCATCAGGAAATGTCGATTACTCAACTTCGTCCATTTTACCCAGCAAGTTACGGATGCGCTCTTGCCACGCCGTATGCTCTTGCTGCATTTGTTGCGCCTTTTGCTCCAGCTCTTCACGGCTGCTACGCAGTTCGTTTGCTTCTGCCGCTAACTTCTCTTTCTCTTCTTTCAGCTCTTCCACTTCCATCTGTAGAAGGGCAATCGTATCAACAGCGGTTTGAATTTTTGCTTCTAATTGTTCTAGTACTTCAAAAGACATCTTAGCCTACCTATAGGTTATTCTGAGAAGGGATTTGATCATCGGTGACCAAAACCTCATTTGCTACCATTCTACTCAGGCGAGAGCAGAGAAACACTCCCTATGTTGTAGTTTTTGCGCCATTCGATTAAAAATTCAGCGCAAATTGACAATACCCTAACTTCAGCGGTGTTGAGAGCAATTGAGACTCAATATAACCAGCATGATTGATCCAGTTCAATGGTTAATCCAGCAAAAAAGCAAACGTTTCCTTTTTGATGTGCTAAAATTCGCCCGGTTCAAATTCTCTCTTTCCTTTTATATTGGAGTCATCATGAAACGCGATTTAGCAATGGCCTTTTCTCGAGTTACCGAAGGCGCAGCCCTTGCCGGATATAAGTGGCTGGGCCGAGGCGATAAGAATGCCGCAGACGGTGCAGCAGTCGAAGTCATGCGCAGCCTACTCAATAAAACTGAGATCAGTGGCGAAATCGTTATTGGTGAGGGTGAAATCGATGATGCACCTATGCTGTACATAGGAGAACAAGTGGGCCTTGGCGGCGACGAAGTCGATATCGCCGTCGACCCAATTGAAGGCACTCGAATGACTGCAATGGGGCAATCAAACGCCTTAGCGGTATTGGCAGCAGGCGAAAAAGGCAGTTTTCTAAAAGCACCCGATATGTATATGGAAAAGTTAGTCGTTGGCCCCGGCGCTAAAGGTTGCATTGACCTCAACAAGCCGCTCAAAGAGAACTTAGAGAACATCGCATCTGCGCTCAATAAATCTATCGATACCCTAGTGGTTGTTACCTTAGCCAAGCCTCGACATGATGATGTTATTGCCGAAATGCAAGCCATGGGCGTTCGCGTTTTTGCCGTGCCAGATGGCGATGTTGCGGCCTCGATTCTAACCTGTATGCCAGATAGTGAAGTGGATGCTATGTACTGTATCGGCGGCGCACCAGAGGGCGTTGTCTCTGCCGCAGTGATTCGTGCTCTTGATGGCGACATGCATGGTCGACTGCTGCCACGCCATGAAGTAAAAGGTGACACAGAAGAAAACCGCATCTATGGCGCTGCAGAACTAAAACGCTGTGAAGAGATGGGAGTACAAGCAAACATCGTACTCGCAATGGAAGATATGGCACGCAGTGACAATGTTATTTTCTCTGCGACGGGCATTACTAAAGGTGACCTGTTAGAGGGCATAGCTCGCCAAGGCAATATAGCGACAACCGAAACCTTGCTGATCCGTGGCCGATGCCGCACGATTCGTCGCATCAAATCGACCCACTATCTCGAGCGTAAAGATCCAGAAGTGAGAGACATTATTCTATAAGCCATTGATAGATCAGTTCATTCAATAGCGACTACACAGGCCACCTTTCGGTGGCCTGTTTACTTTGCGAGCAAAAATTGAACTATGGCCTTCATTGCATATACTTAAACCAAGGGATTGAGTCACACTCAGTGCGAATATCGCAGTAGCTTGACTTAAGATAACCAAGCCTAGTCGATGGGCTAAATATTACACGTCATCTTGGTACAGGTAGTCTATGATTCGACTAGTGTTGATTTGCCTATTGTTTTGTTGTCGCATAGGAGTTGCATCGCCTATTGTTATTGACGATGACTTTGCACAAATCAAGATTCCCACTCCACTGCTAACCGCTGCGAGCCAACCCAATCTACAGCCGCAACAAGTGTTGCAGTCGACAACATTTAGCACCGAATTTTACCAGCAGTCCACGACACCCAATCCAAACCACTATTGGCACCAACTCACCATTTCCGCGCAATCGCTCTCAAGCGCCAAATCACTGGTTTTACTGTCGCAAAATCATATTTTGCAACACCTCGATGTGTACCTATTCGAGGGAGATAAGCTGATACAGTCAAAGCAGTTGGGCATCAATGACAGACCAATCAATACTAAAAGCTACTTAGATGAAGTGTTTCGTTTCAATATCGAGTCAAACAGTAATCTAACCTTATTGATCAGTAAGCAGACCGACGGCCCTTCGATAGTGCCGCTCAAAATCATGACGGATACCGCTTACAATCTATATGCGGATCAAATGCGCTTGTTTTGGGGAGTAGTCATCGGCACTTTTCTCGCACTGGCCATCTATAACTGTGTGGTCTATGCACTAAACCTGCGCAACATTCAGTACGTTTGGTATCTACTGTTCCAACTGTTTATATTTTTGCAGTTTGCAGCGTTACATGGATTTGGCTATTTGATTTTGCCCGATCAGTTTTGCCGATGGTTAGCCAAACATATGGGCGTTTTACACTTGCTGTTGCTCTGGTCGGCTTTGATGTTTGCCAAGCACTTTCTCGAGGTCAGGACATATCGGCCACGAGTCTACCCTATTCTAGAGAAAGCCAAATGGGTCCTCCCGATTCTAATTGGGATTTCGCTTTTCCTTAGCGAACAACAGCGAATGATGGTTACCTCGCTGCTGATTCTACCCGTGAGCTATCTCTGTATCAGCACTGCCTTTATTGCCTTAAAAAGAGGCTATACTCCCGCCTTCTCTTACCTACTCTCTTGGGTTTGTACCTTTGCTGGCGCTACCAGTGGGTTACTCACCTACGCGGGTCTGCTGCCTGTCAATATGATTACCCTACACAGTTTTATTATTGGCTCATTGGCAGAGCTCTATCTGCTATCAGTCGGGCTCGCCAAACGCCTTCATCATCAAGAGCTGTTAGAAAAACAGCATCGGCTAATAGACCATAGTCTGGACATGCCCAACCAATACTTCTATCAACACGCTATCGATGAAATGTTTGCTAACAGGGGGATAGATAAGAGTAGTGTTCGATTAATCCTGGTTCATACCGAAGGCATTGAACACTTAATTGGCCTACTGGGAAACGAAACTGTGTTTAAAGCTAAGCGTTCACTGCTGATCAATCTATCTAGAGATATTTCTGCACTGCCTTGGCACATTGGAATTGAAGTACCTTTGCTCAAGCGCTATTTCGCAATCACTATGCCTCCCGAACAGACACTCATCTTTACCGATAAAAGCACACCATTACAGTCCCAGTTTCAAACACTCACCAACATATGGCAACGCAACCTAGCTAACACCGAGTACTTTAACGACTTGACTATTAGAATGGCTAGCGCTGAGACTGACAATAATGGGCAAATCAATGAACTACATCAGAAAGCCCATATGGCTCTTATTGAAGCTCAAGCAAGAGGCGTGAAATGGCTCGAGTATAGCCATGAGATGAGTGACAAAACTTCGCTTAGAGTCGAACTTCTGCATGATCTCAAACTGGCTATCGAGAACGACCAGCTTGAGCTGCAAGTTCAACCCCAAATGAACATTGCTCAGCAAAGCGTTGTTGGTGGAGAGGCGCTGATGCGTTGGTGGCATCCAATCCACGGCACGGTTTCTCCAGCGGTGTTCATTCCGCTTGCCGAGCAAAGTGGGCTTATACATAGCTTAACTCGCATGGCGCTCAAGAAAATGTTCGCTTGGATGGGTCGACATCAATTTCCAATAACGCTCTCCATCAACATCTCGGTCATGGACTTGCGACAGCATGATTTTATTCCATTTCTTCGCTCTGCTAGCGAGAGATATAACGTCAGACCGAGCCAATTTTCTCTAGAGATTACTGAATCGCAAGAGTTAGAAAGCTCGCAAGAGATATTGGACAAGCTGGCAATGATCAAACAAATGGGCTTTGGCATCGCTCTTGATGACTTTGGTACCGGCTATTCGTCTATGGCTTACCTGAGCAAACTGCATATCGATGAAGTGAAAATAGATCGGGTTTTCATCAAAGACATTCACCACAGTCAAATCAATCAGACCATAGTGAAAACGCTCATCAGCATGGCAGAAGCACTGGGGGCAACAACGGTCATTGAAGGGATAGAAAGCCAACAAGAGTTACACGTTGTCGAAAAACTAGGGGGCAAGGTTGGACAAGGCTTTTATTGGTCCCCAGCACTCGATATAGAGCGCTTTGAGGAGCAATACTTATCTAGGGCAGTAGTCATTGATAAAGTCAGGGCAAAGCGCTAGCACAGTCGAAAGCTAAATAGTAATGCGGATCAAAAACGCCATATCCTCGATGAAAGGGAACTACCTGGCCAGAAACGACAAAACCCAGTCCGAAGACTGGGTTTCTAAATAAGTGGCGGAGCGGACGGGACTCGAACCCGCGACCCCCGGCGTGACAGGCCGGTATTCTAACCAACTGAACTACCGCTCCGCACTGGTTAGACCTAAAGTCTAAGCTTTTGCCTTTAGATTTTTCTAAAATCTAAAAACGAAATGTAAGCCTGGCGATGTCCTACTCTCACATGGGGAAGCCCCACACTACCATCGGCGCTAATTCGTTTCACTTCTGAGTTCGGCATGGAATCAGGTGGGTCCAAATCGCTATGGTCGCCAAGCAAATTCTGTTTAAGTTCCTAGAAGCTAGTATCTAGTTCCTAGAACTTAATAATTCGGAAAGCTGTCATTCTCTAGCAACTAGGCTCTCGTCTCTAGTCACTTTTACACATTCAATCTGTTCTTGGCTTTGAGTCCATCAAAACCCCTTGGGTGTTGTATGGTTAAGCCTCACGGGCAATTAGTACAGGTTAGCTCAACGCCTCACAACGCTTACACACCCTGCCTATCAACGTTCTAGTCTCGAACAACCCTTTAGGATACTTAAAGTATCAGGGAAGACTCATCTCAGGGCTCGCTTCCCGCTTAGATGCTTTCAGCGGTTATCGATTCCGAACTTAGCTACCGGGCAATGCGTCTGGCGACACAACCCGAACACCAGAGGTTCGTCCACTCCGGTCCTCTCGTACTAGGAGCAGCCCCCTTCAATCTTCCAACGCCCACGGCAGATAGGGACCGAACTGTCTCACGACG
>JBCAXU010000095.1:0-14701 GCA_038533895.1 Pseudomonadota bacterium
GTGGCGCAGGTTTGCGTGGACAGAGTGCTGGTAGCACTGCGCTGTGTACTGTCGGAAAAACCGGAACTGGATTGACCTACCGCGGGTATGACATTACCGATTTAGCCAATAATGCCCAGTTCGAAGAAGTCGCGCATTTGCTACTGCGTGGGCATCTACCTAATCAGCAAGAGTTAGATGAGTATAAAACGCGTTTAATCAGTCTGCGCGGTCTCCCCGCAGAGCTTAAGCAGGCGTTAGAGCTTATCCCAGCCTCGGCGCACCCAATGGACGTGATGCGCACGGGATGTTCAGTACTAGGTAATTTAGAGCAAGAGCAGGACTTTTCTCAGCAGCTAGACGCCACCGAGCGCATGCTGGCATTATTTCCAGCGATTATTTGCTATTGGTATCGCTATAGCCATGATGGTGTACGCATCGATACTGAAGATCAATCGCAAACTTGCATCGGCGGTTACTTCCTCAAAATGCTCACCGACAAAGAGCCCACTGAGATGCACAAACAAGTGATGCACTGCTCGTTGATTCTTTATGCTGAGCATGAGTTTAACGCTTCTACTTTTGCGGCGCGCGTCTGTGCATCAACCTTGTCTGATCTGCATTCGTGTATTACTGCTGCGATTGGCACGCTGCGTGGTCCGCTGCATGGTGGTGCTAACGAAGCTGCGATGGAAATGATCGAGAACTGGCAAACCCCGGATGAAGCAGAAGCGAACATCATGCAGATGCTGGCCAACAAAGACAAAATCATGGGCTTTGGACATGCGATTTATCGCGAAAGCGACCCGCGCAATGCCTTAATTAAGCAGTGGTCACAACAGCTATCAAAAGCGGTGGATGATACCCATCTTTACGCCGTTTCTGAACGTGTTGAGGCAGTAATGAAACGTGAAAAAGGCTTGTTCTGTAATGCCGATTTCTTCCATGCCTCGGCGTATCATTTTATGGATATTCCAACCAAATTGTTCACGCCTATTTTTGTGATGAGCCGTTTGACGGGCTGGGCTGCACATGTCTTTGAGCAGCGTGCCAATAACCGCATTATTCGTCCAAGCGCCGACTACACAGGCCCTGATCACCAACAATGGGTACCAATTGAAGACAGGTAACACCCAATTATGCTCCCCCGAGATAACTGGGGGAGCCTATTACCAAGCTATTACCTGAATGGAAGCTGCTATGACTGTGAATACCCAATACCGCAAATCGCTTCCGGGAACACATCTTGACTATTTTGATGCCCGAGAAGCGGTCAGTACCTTATCACCAGGCGCTTATGAGAAGCTGCCTTACACCTCACGAGTGCTCGCTGAGCAACTGGTGCGCCGCTGCGAGCCAAAGATACTGACTCAAAGTTTGTTGCAAATCATCGAACGTAAGCGAGATCATGATTTTCCTTGGTACCCTGCACGTGTGGTGTGTCATGACATTCTTGGCCAAACCGCTTTAGTTGATCTGGCCGGATTGCGCGATGCAATTGCTGAGCAAGGCGGTGACCCATCTAAAGTGAACCCTGTGGTCGAAACTCAGTTGATCGTCGATCACTCTCTTGCTGTTGAGCATGCGGGATTTGAGCGCGATGCGTTTGAAAAAAACCGCGCGATTGAAGACCGTCGCAATGAAGACCGTTTTCACTTCATCGAGTGGTGTAAAACCGCGTTTGAAAACGTTAATGTCATCCCGGCGGGTAACGGCATCATGCATCAGATCAATCTTGAAAAGATGTCGCCTGTGATCCAAGCTAAGCAGGGCATCGCTTATCCAGACACCTGTGTGGGCACAGACAGCCACACGCCCCATGTTGATGCTCTCGGTGTCATTGCCATTGGTGTAGGTGGTTTGGAAGCTGAGACAGTGATGCTTGGCAGGCCATCGATGATGCGCTTGCCTGATATTGTTGGCGTTAGACTTACCGGTAAGCGTCAGCCGGGGATTACTGCTACAGACATTGTGTTGGCGATCACTGAGTTTCTGCGCAGCGAACGAGTGGTCTCTGCTTATCTGGAGTTCTTTGGTGAGGGAGCTAAGGATCTGACTATCGGCGACCGAGCTACTATCTCCAATATGACTCCAGAATACGGCGCGACGGCAGGGATGTTTTATATTGATGAGCAGACCATCAATTACCTCAAGCTTACCGGACGTGACGATGAACAAGTGGCGCTTGTCGAGCAGTATGCGAAGCACACCGGGTTGTGGGCCGACGACTTGGTTGAGGCTGAGTATGAGCGTGTCCTCGAGTTTGACCTTTCCACCGTCACGCGCAATATGGCCGGTCCATCCAATCCACATCGCCGCTTACCGACATCTGAGTTAGCGCAGCGCGGTATCGCGTCACAAGAAGGCGCCCAGCAACAAGACGGTTTGCCGGATGGCGCGGTGATCATTGCGGCCATTACCTCTTGTACCAATACCAGTAATCCTCGCAACGTGGTGGCTGCGGGATTGCTAGCTAAGAAGGCAAACCAGTTAGGTTTGATTCGTAAACCTTGGGTGAAGTCCTCGTTTGCGCCTGGCTCAAAAGTGGCCAAACTCTATCTGCAAGAGGCGGGGCTGCTGCCCGAGCTTGAAAAACTCGGCTTTGGTATTGTTGCTTATGCCTGCACCACCTGTAACGGAATGAGCGGCGCGTTAGACCCAGTGATTCAGCAAGAAATTATTGAACGCGACTTGTATACAACCGCAGTGTTGTCTGGCAACCGAAACTTTGATGGTCGGATCCATCCATACGCGAAGCAAGCCTTTCTCGCATCACCGCCTTTGGTGGTTGCTTACGCCTTGGCGGGCACGATTCGCTTCGATATTGAGCGCGACGCGCTAGGCACTGACAACAATGGTAAGCCCATTTACCTCAATGATTTATGGCCAAGCGATGAAGAGATCGATGCCGTGGTGGGCAAGCATGTGAAACCTGAGCAGTTTAATCAGGTCTATATCCAAATGTTCAAACTGGATGAAGGCGCGCGCAATAGCAACCCTCTTTACGATTGGCGACCTAAGAGTACCTATATTCGTCGTCCACCATACTGGGAAGGCGCATTAGCCGGTGAGCGAAGCTTGGCTGGAATGAGGCCGCTGGCGATACTAGGTGACAACATCACCACTGACCACCTTTCTCCGTCCAACGCGATTTTAGCCAGCAGTGCCGCTGGGGAGTATTTAGCGTCGATGGATGTGCCAGAAGAGGACTTTAACTCCTATGCCACTCACCGAGGCGATCACTTAACTGCGCAGCGCGCCACATTCGCCAACCCCAAACTGTTTAATGAGATGGTGAAAGAAAATGGTGAAGTGGTGCAAGGCTCTTTGGCCCGCATCGAGCCAGAAGGTAAAGTGACGCGGATGTGGGAAGCGATTGAAACCTACATGAATCGCAAACAGCCTTTGATCATCGTCGCAGGTGCAGACTACGGACAAGGGTCATCGCGTGACTGGGCAGCGAAAGGTGTTCGTCTTGCAGGGGTTGAGGCGATTGTTGCCGAGGGATTTGAGCGTATTCATCGCACCAACTTAGTGGGGATGGGGGTGTTACCTTTGCAATTCAAACCCGGGACCACACGCAACACGCTCGAGCTCGATGGAAGCGAACTTTACGATGTGGTGGGCGATGTGACGCCGGGAGCGGATCTTGCTTTAGTGGTGACTCGTGCCAGTGGTGAGAAGTTCGATGTGCCTGTGACTTGTCGCCTAGATACAGAGGACGAAGTTAACGTCTATAACGCAGGCGGTGTTTTGCAGCGCTTTGCACAAGACTTTTTGGCGCAGTAGGAGGCAGTATGACAACCAGTCAAATCAAGATTCCTGCCACCTATATGCGTGGTGGCACCAGTAAAGGGGTGTTTTTTAACCTGGCAGACTTACCAGAGCCTGCCCAGCAGCCTGGAGAAGCGCGCGACCAGTTACTCATGCGGGTCATTGGCAGTCCTGATGCCTACGGCAAGCAAATTGATGGTATGGGCGGAGCAACATCAAGTACCAGTAAAACCGTGATTGTCTCGAAAAGCTCGCAAGCAGACCATGATGTCGATTACCTGTTTGGTCAAGTGTCGATAGATAAGCCGTTTGTTGATTGGAGCGGTAACTGCGGCAACCTGTCGGCAGCCGTTGGTCCATTTGCGATACATGCAGGGTTAATTGATGCTGAGCGGATCCCGCAAAACGGCGTGGTCTCGGTTCGTGTTTGGCAAGTCAATATCCGCAAAACGATTGTCGTTCACGTCCCAATTCGTAACGGGCAAGTGCAAGAAACTGGCGACTTCGAACTCGATGGCGTGACGTTTCCCGCCGCCGAGATCCAAGTCGACTTTATGCAGCCCAGTGATGGCGTGATGTTCCCAACTGGCCATCTCATCGACCAGTTGCAGGTAGAGGGCGTGGGCAGTTTTGAAGCCACTATGGTTAATGCAGGGATTCCCACCATCTTTGTTGATGCTGAGTCGCTAAGATATCAAGGCTCTGAGCTGCAAGAAGCGATCAACAACGACGAGCAGGCGCTTGAAACATTCGAGAAAATTCGTGCCTACGGCGCTTTGAAAATGGGGCTCATCGATAGTCTAGACCAAGCGCAAAGTCGCCAGCATACGCCAAAAGTAGCGTTTGTCGCTGGGGCTAAAACTTATCTCGCTTCAAGTGGTAAAGCGGTTGACGAATCTGAGATCGATCTGTTGGTCCGAGCCTTGTCGATGGGCAAGCTTCACCACGCAATGATGGGCACTGCTGCGGTGGCAATCGCGGCTGCGGCTTGCGTACCGGGAACGTTAGTCAATCGAGCAGCGGGTGGCGGCGAGCGAGAATCGGTCACCTTTGGCCATCCGTCAGGCACCCTAAAAGTGGGCGCCGCAGCAAGCTGTGATGAGCAGGGCTGGCAAGTGGAAAAAGCTGTTATGAGCCGCAGTGCTCGTATCTTAATGGAGGGATTTGTGCGTGTACCCTCTGATGTCTTTGCGAACTAGAAACTGACTCTAATAGCAAGTTCAAGACATACTGGAGGAAGCAATATGTCTGCATACGAAAAAGAATACCAATGGGCAACCAATGATCCACAAGGTTTTTGGGCCGCTCAAGCAACAAAGATTGATTGGTTCAAAGCACCTGAAACCATTCTCGCCAAAGACAACCAAGGTATTGAACGTTGGTTTCCCGATGGTTTGCTCAATACCTCTTGGCTCGCCCTCGATTATCACTGCGAACAAGGACGTGGTGAACAAACCGCGCTGATTTACGACTCACCGGTGACCGGCTCTGAACAAAGCTACACCTATTTTGAGTTACGTGACCAAGTCGCCAAAATCGCTGGTATGCTGGCCGAGCAAGGGGTAGAAAAGGGGGATCGTGTGGTTATTTATATGCCGATGATCCCCGAAGCGGCGATGGCGATGTTAGCGTGTGCCCGTTTAGGTGCTATTCACTCAGTGGTGTTTGGCGGTTTTGCGGCCAACGAGCTGGCGGTGCGATTGGAAGATGCGGAGCCTAAGTTAGTGATGACGGCTTCGTGCGGCATTGAAGTCAATAAAGTGATTCCCTACAAGCCTTTGGTAGATAAAGCGATCATGGACAGTCGCTGGAAGCCAGAGCGAGTGATAGTTCTGCAGCGTCCACAATGTGAGGCAGAGTTGCAACAGCCGCGCGACTTAGATTGGGCCAGTGCTTATGAGCGTGCCTTACCTCATGCCTGCGTTCCTGTTTTGGCGACTGACCCGTTGTACATTCTGTACACATCAGGCACGACCGGTAAACCTAAAGGGGTTGTGCGCGACAATGGTGGCCATGCGGTCGCGATGAAGTACTCAATGACCTCTATCTACAACATTCCTCAAGATGGCGTATTCTGGGCTGCTTCGGATGTGGGTTGGGTAGTGGGACACTCCTACATTGTTTATGCGCCACTTATCCATGGCTGCACCACCATTTTGTTTGAAGGCAAGCCGGTGCGCACCCCAGATCCCGGCGCGTTTTGGCGTGTGTGTGAACAGCACCAAGTGGATGTGCTGTTCTCGGCACCTACCGCGTTTCGAGCCATCAAAAAAGAAGATCCAAATGGTGAGCACTTACAGCGATATGATCTGTCGAAACTGAAAACTATCTTTATGGCCGGTGAGCGTCTTGATCCTCCCACTCTTGAATGGGTAGAAGAAAAAGCGCAAAAACCCGTGATTGACCACTGGTGGCAAACCGAGACCGGCTGGGCGATTGCAGGTAATCCAACCGGGATTGAGTTAATGCCTGTCAAAGCGGGTTCGGCAACCAAGCCGATACCAGGCTATCAAGTTGAGATTCTCAATGAACTCGGCGAAGCGGTCGGTCCTAACCAGCAAGGCTTTGTGGCGCTGAAACGTCCGCTTCCGCCAAGCTGCTTGCCGACGGTGTGGCGTAACCATGATCGTTTTGAATCGGGTTACTTGAGTCAGTTCCCTGGATACTATGTCTCTGGTGATGGTGGTTACCTTGATGAAGACGGCTACCTATTTATCATGGGGCGGATCGATGATGTGATTAACGTTGCGGGTCATCGTCTGTCCACCGGCGAAATGGAAGAAATTGTTGGCGGACATCCTGCGATTGCCGAATGTGCGGTGGTTGGCGTTCACGATGAGCTGAAAGGCCAGTTGCCGCTTGGCTTTGTGGTGCTCAAAGATGGGGTAAAAGTCGATGATGCCGCCCTAGAGGGAGAGCTAGTGGGTAAAGTTCGTGATCAAATTGGCGCTGTGGCTTGCTTCAAACACGCTTTGGTTGTGGAGCGACTACCCAAGACTCGCTCCGGTAAAATCTTGCGTCGCACCATTCGCCAGATTGCCGACGGTGAGCAGTACGCGGTACCTTCCACGATTGATGACCCAACCAGTCTGGAAGAAATTGAAAAAGCGCTCAATTCGTGATTTTCAATCGCACTTTGAGCAAAGCCCCGATTGTTCGGGGCTTTTTTATTGCCAAATAGAGACGAAAACGCCACACTGGTACTTTATTTGTAACGCAAAAATATTCATGCCAGCACTATCCATTCGCTCAGCAACAGCCAATGACCTTGAGCAGCTCAATCAAATGATGTTTGAGCTGCACCAAGAACATCATCTGCGCTGTCCGGAGCACTTCAAAAGCGCAGAAGAGATTGAACAAGAGAAGAGCATTGCTCGCTACCTCGACAACCCAGACTGCTTGGTCTTAGTCGCAACTAAAGGCCAGCAGATCCTTGGTTTCGTTACTGGACATTTTTGCGAGCTGGTCTCGTCGGTTAGTCAGCCTGTTCAGATGGGCAGTATCGACGAGCTCTATGTTTCGGCCAGTGAACGTCAAAGTGGTGTTGCGTCCAAGCTCATCCATGAACTAGAACAACGTTTTAGCGATTACGGGGTAACACAGATGTTTGTTGAGGTCTGGCACTTCAATCATCAGGCGGTGCAGTTTTATCATCAGGCGGGTTTTGAGCACCACATTCATTGGCTGAGAAAAGCAATAACGAGCAACGAGATTGAATAGAATGAAACTAGCATGTCAGTGGGTTAGAGCATGGCTAACGCTGGTCGCTCTGTTGACGTCGAGTGTAGTCAGCGCAGAGCCGAGCGAGCCAGTGACAGGTGCCGTTTGTGTGATTCGCTCAGGCGAAATTGGGGTGCTTGTGCGCTTGGCATTTGCTTCGCTTGCAGCTCAAACCTGATGTGGATATGGACAGCTTGATGCTCTCTAAATCGGTGTGGCTCATGCTATTGGTAGTGAGTGTCACCACAACTCTGTTTTGGCCGATCCCCGTCTTTACTTACTGGTTGGCGGTGATTGTGACGATTTTAGGCGTAGTGAGTTTGTGGCGACAGCACACCAATATAACGACCAATACCATGCTACTAGGGGTGACTGTGTTATTGACTGCGTATCAAGTCATGTCTTTGGTGGCTGAGGGGCTGTCGAGTAGCGGAATCGTCAATCTAACCATCGAGACGTTACGTTATCCGTTGCTGATATTACTGTTTACCTTGTTGGTACAAAAAAGCGCCAAGACCCGTTAGCCTTGGCGCAGAGTTGTTAGCTAGCGTTAAGAATAAACTGCTCAATGACCTTGGCGACGCCATCTTCGTTATTGCTCGCCGTAATGTGATCCGCAATCTGCTTGGTTTGCGGCATCGCGTTGTCCATGGCGACGCCAAGGCCGGCATATTGCAACATGTGATGGTCGTTTTCTGCATCGCCAACACAAATGACCTCATCGGCGCGAATCCCCAAATATTCGGCAATTGCACCCACACCAACACCTTTATTGCTGTCTAGGTTAAGAAATTCAAGAAAGAACGGCGCACTTTGCACTATGGTGAAGGCCTGGTGGAACTCGTCTGGAATTTGGCGGATGCCATTGGTGAGTTTTTCAGGTGCGCCCACGATCATTACCTTGATGATAGGGTGATCATCCACCAATTGGTCAAACGCCATTTCTGTTACTGGAATCTGGTTTATGTTGGCTTCAATATCGGTGTGTGGGTTCATCTTTGGAGTAATCAAACCATGCTCGGTACTGAAGGCATGACAGTCGAGCCCGAGTTGCTGAGCCAGTGTTGCCACTTTTTTGGCCTTTGCACCATCAATGATGGCGGTGTGGATTAACTTGTCGCTGCCTAACTCTTTAACCATAGAGCCATTAAAGTAAACAACGAACTCGTTATCACCTTGAATATTGAGCTCGTCTAGTTTGGCTTGCATCCCGTCGAGAGGACGGCCAGAGGCAAGCACGACTTTTACCCCTTGTTGTCTTGCCGCATCTATCGCGCGTTTGGTGTTTTCGCTAATGGTTTTGTCGCTAGTGAGTAGCGTACCATCCATATCAAGAGCAATGAGTTTATACATAACTTACCTAAAATAATTGAATTGAAAATCAGCAAAAGAAACCAGAATAAAGGCTGCGGATACAATGATCAATTTATGAATGTGTTGACCTTCTCAGACGACTCATTTAAGGTCTCGTTCCTGCAAAAATTTGATGATGATTTAGGCTGAGATTAAGTTGTACAAGATTAACGAAATGTTTGAGACGATTCAGGGCGAGGGCGTGTTTACCGGCGTTCCTGCTGTGTTTGTGCGTCTGCAAGAATGCCCGGTTGGATGTGCTTGGTGTGATACCAAACAAACTTGGGAGGCATTGCCTGAAGATGAGCGTTCCATCGGCGACATCTTAGTCAAAACTGCAGATTCGCCAACTTGGTGCAGCGTGTCGGCTCAGGATATCGTTAATCAATATCACCAGCAGGGTTACAGTGCCAAACACATTGTTATTACTGGCGGTGAACCTTGCATTTATGATTTGCGGCCGTTGACTGAAGCGTTTGAGTCGATTGGTTGTCAGTGTCAAATTGAAACCAGTGGTACTTCCCCGGTATTGGCCACAGAAAACACTTGGGTGACAGTGTCACCAAAAGTGGCAATGAAAGGTAAGTTGCCTGTACTTGATAGCGCACTGTTACGAGCCAATGAAATCAAACATCCTGTTGCGACTGAAAAAGACATTGATCAATTGGATGCGTTAATTGAACGTGCCAAGGTGCCTGCAACCACCGTGATCGCTCTTCAGCCCATCAGCCAAAAAGCACGTGCCACTCAGTTATGTATTGATGTGTGTGTGGCGCGCAACTGGCGCTTGTCGGTGCAGACGCACAAATATCTCAGCATTGCTTAAAGGAAACAGACATGAAAACTGCGGTAGTGGTATTTAGTGGCGGCCAAGACTCAACCACTTGCTTGGTTCAGGCACTCAAAGAGTATGACGAAGTCCACGCAATAACTTTTGATTATGGCCAACGCCACAAGCTAGAGATTGAGGTGGCGCAAAACTTGGCGAAAGAGCTGGATGTGACAGCGCACAAAGTAATGGACGTTAGCTTACTCAACGAGCTGGCCATCAGCTCACTCACTCGCGACGACATTCCAGTCTCACATCAGTTGCAAGAAAATGGATTGCCCAACTCGTTTGTGCCAGGCCGTAACATCTTGTTTCTGACTTTGGCGGGCATCTATGCTTACCAGATTGGCGCAGAGTCAATCATTACGGGTGTGTGTGAAACCGACTTCTCTGGCTATCCAGATTGTCGTGATGAGTTTGTTAAAGCGATGAACAGTGCCTTAGTGAAAGGGATGGATCGCGAGCTAACAATCGAAACGCCATTGATGTGGCTAAATAAAGCAGAAACTTGGGCGCTGGCTGACCAGTATCAGGCACTCGATTTGGTGCGGGAGAAAACCCTGACTTGTTACAATGGTGTCGTCGGGGATGGCTGTGGTGATTGCCCGTCGTGCGATTTACGTCGCGCAGGTTTGCAAGAGTACCTTGATAATAAAGCGGCTATTATGGCTCAATTGGTAAGCAAACAAAGTGCTGATAAGCCTTCAAGATAGTTCAAAAAAAGCGTCCATATTTGGACGCTTTTTTACTCTCGATCTTAAGCTTACGCGAGATACATCTTAGCCAGATCTGATGGTTCCATCTCTTTGCCTTCGAGTTGGTCATTCCAGTTTGTTCCAACCAACACGCCATCTTCAGCAAGTGTTAACAACCAATCTTCAACAAAGATATCTAACGGAATTTCCAACACTTCAAAGTCAGCCCACTCTTCAACGTTGTGCGCCTTTGCATCTGCTTCAGACGACCAAAACGGCATGACTTCGCTGTTTTCAAATTCAGTCGAATCACACGATAGCCAACCTTCTTCATTGCGCATACCCCAAACCAATTTGTTTTGCTGGGTCTCTGCAACGAAGAGTTCAAGGTTTGCTTGAATATCAGACGTTAATTTGCTCATTAAGTTGCTCTCTTAGATAGAATTGCCGCTAGGGTAGCATCCATCAGCATCAATCAACAATAAAAAAGGGAGCATTTGCTCCCTTTTACTATGTCGTGTGTTTATTTTTCGATCTTGGTAAAGATCGTCCACTCTTCTTTAACATTGCCTTTGTGGCCAACGACATTGGCGACCACTTTACGGTTGCGCGCATGGCTGACTTCGTCATCACCGTAGGCTTCCAATTGGGTGTCGCCAAAGCCCACAATGCGAACGCGGTTTGATTCAACGCCGTTTGCCAGCAGTGACGCTTCAACCGCTTTAGCACGCCTTTCCGACAGGGCTAAGTTGTAATCAGCGTTACCCACTTTACTTGCGTAACCTTGGAGTTCAATCGATGTTGATGGGTAACTCTCAAGGAAGTCTGCCATCTCACGAATTTGTGCCAAGAAGGCTGGCTGAATGTCTGAAGAATCGTTGGCAAACAAAATGTGCAGCTTCAATTCTTCTTCTGTCTTGATGTAGGTACCACAGCCATCGTTGTCGATTTCTGCTTTTTCCGGCGTTTGCGGACAAAGGTCACGAGCATTAATCACTCCATCTTTGTCTTCGTCCAATAAATCATCGATTTGATTGGGTGTCGGGGTCTCGATGTAGTCATACTCATCTTCTGCCATTACCGGTGTGGCGATTAAGGTTGTTGTGATAAGTAGTGATAAAAGTGTCTTGTTCATATTAGTACTCTACTTCCTCATTCCACTCGGCAGGGGTGTCGACACGTAGTGCAGCAAGTAAATTGCCCGTCGCATTCATTACACGATACTTGGCGTATTGCTCATCATATTTAGCGTCAAGGTAGCCTTTACGTGCTTCAAACAATTCGTTTTCTGTGTTGAGTAAATCAAGTAGGGTACGTTGACCAATACGGTATTGCTTTTCATATGCAATTACCGTTTCCGATGCCGAGTCTACGTGGTCAGCTAAGAACTCTTTTTGCTGTACTGTTAGGTCTAGCGCACTCCAAGACAGTCTCAACCCTTCTTCTACACTGCGGAAGGTACGATCGCGGAAATCTTTAGATTTGTTAAGCTGATACGCTGCACTCTCGGTTCTATCGGCGTCTGAGCCACCGTTGTAGAGGTTGTAACGCATACGTAGCATAGCCGAGAACTCTTCACTGCTTCCAGGAATACCTCCAGCATCATCACGCCAAGTTTGGATTGCCTCGAGTGAAAACGTTGGGTAGTTAACGCCTTTACTTTGGTCATACTGGAAGCGGGCCGAATCAACATCAGCTTGAGCGATTTTAACCACAGGATGCTCGTCGAAAGCCTGCTGCAATGCTTCATCAATTGTGTACGGAATAGCTGTTTGGTCAGCGCGAGGGAAGGTGAGGCCTTGAGGTGCCTGACCAACAACACGCTTAAATTGGGTGTGAACGTCAAACAAGTTGTTTTGAGCTGCGAGCAGGTTACCGTGGGCTTTTGCTAAACGTGCTTCTACCTGGGTCAAATCTGCCGTAGAGCCGATCCCCGAATCGACACGTTTTTTGATATCTCGATAAATGTCTTTGTGCACCTTGAGGTTACTTTCAGATAAAGCTAACACTTCATAAGCTTTGGTAGCGTCAAGGTAGATTTTAGTGACTTCCAGTGCGATATCTTGTGCGTCGGATAGTAGCTGATAACGAACCGATTCTGCATCTGCCGCAGTGCGGTCCATATCGTTAAGCGTTGCTGAGCCATCCCAAAGTAGTTGGGTTAGAGAAAGCGTAGCTTCCTTACGAGTCAAATCATCTTTTGTGCCTGAAGCAAGGTCGACATCCTCGTAACCAATTCCCGCGTCCAAATCTAGTTTGGGCATGTAGGCGCCAGAAGAGGCTTGTGCGTCGAAGTACTTGCTTTTGAACTCATTGTACGACGCTTTGATTTCCGGGTTGGTTGTTATGGTGTGAGCAACGGCTTGCTCTAATGTTTGACTGTGTGCTGGAAAGCTAAGTGCAACCGCGCAACTTAGTACTTTCAACTTATTCCAATTCACTCTGACTCTCCTCGAAGTGCTCGTAATTGAGGATATTACTCAATATGCGTGTCTCATTTATGAGATAAATCCATCATTGGCGCCAATAAAATAGCATTCATGGAACAGGATAACTAATTAAAATCAACAATATTAGGTTGCGGATATGTAAAAAATAGGTTGGTAACACAGTTGTTAACTGCTTGTGGTTAAAAATGCGGCATTGGGTAAAAGTGGCCAAAAAAAAGAGATCTTTATTCAAGTTCTCATTGTTGAGAAATGCAACTTGTATCGCGTTTTTAGTGGCATTTATTCAAAAAACTAGTTTGGTAGAATTGTTAATAGTGCTAATTTATAGCGTATATGAATCTATAGGTTGCCAAATATTTGTCGGTAACCATTCAAATTAGAAAGCAGTCAAGGATAAAGGGCTTACATTATGGGTTTTGGTACTTACGTAGCAGTTGGAAATTTAGCCGGGAACCAGGTTATTGTCATCGACTTAGACGGTAACGTTCGTGTGCTCGCTGAGGGGGAGGCCCCGAAGCCGGGTGAGCTTATTGTGCAAGGCAACGACCAGGTGTCATCAGACGCACTGCCTTTGCAAGTTGAGCAAGTCAACGAACAAGGCGAAAGCCAAGATATCACCGCTGAGTTAGAAGACATCTTTGCTGCGTTAGAAGATGGCCAAGACCCAACTCAGTTGGGCGAAGACTTTGCCACTGCCGCCGGAGGGCAAACGGGTTCGAGTTTAACTGCTTCTGGCTCGATTAGCCGTGATGGGACAGAAACCATCGCCAGTACTGATTTTGCTACCGAAGGTTTTCAATCCTTAGGCCTCTCCGAAACCCAAAGCCTTGCCCTACTAGAACAGTTCCGTTTATTCGAGCCAGTTTTTGTTGACTTGAACAACGATCCTCTCGGCGAAAACCTGGCTGTTGTTACCGATGAAGATACACCAATCAGTGGCACCCTAGTTGCCACCGATCAAAATGCCCAAGATATCCTGACTTTTTCTCAATCTTCTGCCCCTGCTAACGGCACGGTAGAGCTCGACCCTGCTACTGGTGAGTGGACTTACACGCCAAACGAAAACTACAACGGACCAGACAGCTTCACTGTTATCGTTGACGATGGTAACGGTGGAACAGATACGCTTGTCGTCAATATCGATGTGACGCCTGTAAATGATGCACCTGTATTTGTTGACCAAGATAATGTTCCTGTAGGTGATTCTGATGCAGTGACAACTTTAGAAGACGCCCCTATTTCTGGCACTGTGCAAGCTACTGACGTCGATGGTGATGATTTAACATTTAGTGTTTCAGAGCAAGGGGCAAACGGAACAGTCACAGTTGATGCAGATGGCGTGTGGACATACACACCAAATGAAGAATACAACGGCTCAGATAGCTTTGAACTAACGGTTTCTGACGGTCAGGGCGGTACAGATACTATTACGATCGATGTAACAGTACTTCCAGTCGCAGAAATGACAGTAACTGCTGGAGAATCAGTAGTCGAAGACGACAGTTCATACCTAGAGTTTACCGTCTCGCTAGACCAAGCGGTTACTGAGGATGTACCTGTGACATTGACGCTTGGTCGAGAAGGTGATTCTGCAACAAAATCTGTCGATTACCTAGATAACCTATTTGTATCAGATGGTGAAGGCGGCTTCCGTCCTATTACTGAAGATGATCTTACTATTGCTTCAGGTGACACAGAACTTAGAGTCTTTGTACAGATTATTGATGATGTTGAAACGGAAGAAACCGAGTCAATCACACTGATTGCATCTAGTGAGAGTGAGTTTGTTGAAAAACCGAATGCTCAGGATACTGGCGAGGTTACAGATGATCGCGGTACACGTCCGGATGGACGTCCTGGTGCCGACGAAGACGCCCCAAACTTGATAGTAACGGCGTTGG
>JBCAXU010000095.1:14801-16082 GCA_038533895.1 Pseudomonadota bacterium
CAGAGACGGTCCGCTTGAAAGCGAGCACCGAGAGTGAACACGTCAGTGACCGAAACGCTTCGGATGTCGTGCGCATTCAAGATGACCGCGGTACTGGTAATCCTAATGTAGATGAAGATACAACCGCGTCATTCCAAATCTCGGGTGGAAATACCGTCGAAGAGGGTGATGATGTTTACCTTTCATTCAATGTCTCTCTTAGTAACGAGGTCGCGGAGAATGTTGCCTTCACGCTTACCCCTGCTATTGATGGGATACCGAGTACCGATGATGCGCAAGCTGGCGT
The DNA here is from genome assembly GCA_038533895.1 of Pseudomonadota bacterium. Lineage (GTDB taxonomy): Bacteria > Pseudomonadota > Gammaproteobacteria > Enterobacterales > Vibrionaceae > Vibrio. The sequence continues at coordinate 15,088 of JBCAXU010000095.1, forward strand.
TGATTATATCGATTACGAATTCTATGTGTCGGATGGCAGTGGCGGTTTCGTTAAAGCAGAGGTTAGTGATCTAGTTGTCGCTGCAGGAGAAACATCAACCGAAATTTTCGTCAAAATAATCAACGACGAGGTCCTTGAGTCGGATGAAATAGTAGGATTAACAGCGACAACAGTAAGTGAACTTATTGTTGGTAACAAAGTTGATACAGCTACCGGTACGATTACCGATGTAACTGATAACCCGCCGGAATCAGAAGACTTCACCGCTTTAGTCAGTTCGACGGCAAAAACTCAAATTGTGTTCGACACTGCAGAAACGGCGATTGACGGTCCAAATAAAGTTGATAGTGACCACATATCAGACGATGAAGATGATTTAGACAGCAATGCTGAGCTAAAAGTAGTCATCACGGAACTTCCTGATCATGGAACGCTTTACTATAAAGATGGCGAAGAATACAAACCTGTTCTAAAAGAACATTTGTACGGTGGAACTGACGAAAGACATTTCTCCTCTGATGCAATTCATTATGGAGCTGACAATGATTCAGAAGGGTTTATCTTAGGCGTTAAAGACGTCCAAATTGATGAATCTGGTTCTAGCAATAAAGAGTTTTTGAACTGGGGTGACTCAGTACAAGGAAACGGCGTTGGTAATGAACGAGTTCTTGAACTGGCAAATGGTCATGAGATTACTATTACTTCCAAAGGCGGCAATTTGGTTCAGTATCTTGGTGACCCTAATCAGGATCACGTTGGTTACGGCATTGGTGTTAAGAATGATGGTGGTATCAATAAGAACGAAACAATAACTATTGATTTCGAGGATCGACCTGCAGATACCGTAACGCTTGGCTTAGATGGCCTAGGCGCTTGGTTTGATGAAAACCTCAACGATAGAAATGAAACTTCAGTCGAAATCATTGTTCAATATGAAGGTGGCCCTTCTCAAGGAAAAGGTTCGAATCGCCAGAAGTTGCCTTCTGATATTGGAA
>JBCAXU010000096.1:0-16028 GCA_038533895.1 Pseudomonadota bacterium
CCTAAAAGCTGGTTTCCGTACTGGTGACAAAGCTCCAATGGCTTACATTGAGCTTGTAGATCGCCCAGCTGCTGAAGAAGCTGCTGAGTAATCAGGTTCGTATGAACGAAAAAGCCGAGCATTAGCTCGGCTTTTTTGCGTCTGGAGCACTGAATATAAAAAAAACGGCGACACAATGGTCGCCGCTATGCATGCTTTAACTTCTTACGAAATTAAAGAATGTCTAGTAGTTCTACTTCAAACACTAGCGCTGCAAACGGAGGAATAGCCGCGCCCGCGCCGCGCTCACCGTAGGCAAGATCTTGTGGGACGTATAGCTTCCACTTAGATCCTACAGGCATAAGCTGTAGTGCTTCAACCCAGCCTTTAATCACACCCGTTACAGGGAACTCAGCTGGTTGGCCACGAGATACAGAGCTGTCAAAAACAGTACCGTCAGTCAGTTCACCGTGATAATGAACACGAACTTGCTTGTCTGAAGTTGGGACTTCGCCAGTACCCTCTGTGATCACTTCGTACTGTAGACCAGACTCAAGAACCGTAACTTCTGGACGTAAAGCGTTGTCTTTTAAGAACGCTTCACCGTCTGCTGCTGCTGCTTTTGCTGCCTCTTGACGTGCAGATTCCATACGAGTGTGTAGTTCTTGTAGTGCAGCGTTGATGTCGTCGATTTCGATAGCTGGTTGCTCTCCAACTAACGCTGTTGCAATACCTGCAGCAATAGCGTCAACATTAAGGCCTTCTAGACCCGAACCTGCTAGTTGCTGACCCATTTGTAGACCGATACCGTAGCTTGCTTTTTGTTCTACAGTGTCAAATTTAACTTCAGACATAGTGTCTCTCTTTTTATCGTGTGTAAAGCGTTCAAGGATACCAGTTCTGAGCGTCTGATGAAATGGGAAGAACCGATTCACATTGCGCTGTTTGATGATGAGATCAGCTTCTCTTTTTGACCAGTTTTCGCTTAATTTTGACCGAGTCATTACCAACAATCGGCAAAATTCCTATACTGATCGCCTCTTGGTTTTTATACTGATGATGACAGTCGTTTGGAGATAAGGTGCGATGAATCGCAGAAAGAAAAAGAGACAGCAGCAAGTAGATTATGTTGAGCAGCTAAAGGCAAGACTCGACAACGTAGATTGGTCTAGAACGATACATCAGCTGAAACAGCAGTGGCAAACACTACCAAGATTGCATCAGCGTGGGTTAATGGTTTTGGTTCCGCTTTTACTTGTTTTGTTGATTCTGCCTGCCCCAAGCGAGGAATCGCCGAGCGAGGCACCTACACCCCAAGTCAATGAGCGTGTCTCTGTGGAAATTAATACTCGAAGTTTGAGTGAACAGCAAAACGCTGCACAGCAAACCTCCACATCTGAGATATGGAAAGAGTATCAAGTCAAAAGTGGCGATACCTTAGCTCAGGTTTTTCGCAGCAATGGTTTAGCGATGGCCGATTTGAACGCTTTGGTTAAGGTCGAAGGCGCGGACAAACCACTGAGTCAAATTAGGCAAGGGCAGTTGGTTAGATTCAAACTCGCGGAAAATGGCCAGCTTGATATTCTGCAACTGGAAAAGAGTAATCAATCGGTGATGTTCTTTCGTCTCTCTGATGGCGGTTTTGGCCGTAGCAAGTGACGCAGCGGCTGAGTGTAGCGTTGCCAAGGCATTAGTGGTATCACAATCATGACGATCCCTAGTGCCGTTAACCCATCGGGCACTTCGTTAAACCCTATCACCCCAAGTAGCACTACAAAGATGAGGCCTGAGTTCTCAGCGATGGCAATGTTACCTGCAGGCGCGCGTCGATAAGCAATAACGGCCAGGCCGTTGTAGAGTAAAATCAAGCTGGCACTGCCCAAAATCAGTAGTAAATGATTGAGGGATATTGGTGTCCAGGCTATCCAAGCCAGCAACGCAGAGACTGGTATCGATAACAGAGATGTCCAGAACAACGTGGTAATCACACTTTGCTCACTCGGGAGTTTACGAGCAGTGAGATGAAAAAGTGCGAGGGTAAATGTGGTGCCAAGGGCAAACAAAGCCGCCCAGTGAAACTCGGAGGGCCGCAGGACCACTAACACACCCGCAAAGCCGAACATTGACGCGAGCCAGCGGCTAAGCGATGTTTTTTCATTAAGTAGCAATACAGCTAAAGGCAGCATCAATAATGGCGCCGCATAGAAAACGGCATTGGCTGTCGCTAAGGTTAGGTGGGTTATCGCCACCACCATACAGCCGCTGCCGATAATAATCAGGTGCGCTCGAAACAGGTTGAGTTTGGGGCTTCTTAATCGCCTGACATCAGGTGCTTGAGCAAGCCAAAATGGCAAGATGACCAAGGTCGAAATCAATTGACGCAGAAAGACATACTGAAAGGTCGTAACCTCGCCATCTAGCAATTTAACCGCCCCATCCGATAACGATGCAGCCAAGTTGCCAATTATGAGCAGTAATATTGCACTGTATGTGGCCGAGCGAGGCACGTTACTTCTCTAGCCTCATGTCGATATGTGGAATATCGTCTTCAAGATACATGTCGGATGTTTGCACAAAGCCATGTTGGCAGATGTTGCTGCGCTCCTATCTCTATGCTCTCTTTTGGCCACAATCGCTGACAACCATCCAGCGCTTGTTTAAGTAGTTGGTGGCCAAGTCCTCCCTTGCGCTGATCGATTGAAGTCGCGACACGCCCGATACTGACGCTTGGGTAACTGATACCTTTGGGCAGCAATCTTGCACATGCAACCAATTGGCCATCTTGATAGCCAAGTAGATGATGCACACCCGGTCGGTGATCTTTATCATCCAATTCTGGATAGGGACAGGTTTGCTCCACCACGAACACATCAACACGCAATTTGAGTAACTGATAAAGCTGAGTCGTGGTGAGTTGAGAAAACGGGATGAGTTGCCAATCGATCATTATGCTTTTAGCCTTGTTGCTGCTGAACTAGCGCGAATGTAGCAACTTCAATGCAGTTCGACATTAACAATTGTTAACTTTGCGCCCGCTTTTTGATGCGACTCAAGCTGATGGGAGTAATCCCGAGGTAAGCCGCTATCTGATAATCGTTAAGTCGGTCGAGAAGATGAGGGAAGTTCTGACAAAACAGCTGATAACGTTGTTCTGGACTGTACAGCAGCATAAAGCGCTCTTTGTTCTCTTTATGCATTAATTGCGTCTCGAGCAACTTAAGATAGATGCTGTGTTTATCCTCGCGCCACACTCGAAGTGTATCGACTGGCAGGGTGATAAGAGTGCAGGGAGTCAGCGACTCCAATAAGTACGGCGAAGCTTGTTGCTTAATCAAACTTTCGAAACCAATGATCCAGTCATTCTCCCAATAGAACTCTTTACTGAACTCTTTCCCTTGATTGGTGAGGTAAGCCGAATGGCAAACTCCCTCCAGGAGTAAGTAGATCTCAGTCGCGACTTGACCTTGATGGAGTAAGATATGGCGCGTCGGCAGTTCGACGAGTTGAGCCGAATCAATGAGCTTTTCTGTTTCGCTCACGGTGAAACCATAATCGATCAGTTGTTGCTGAAATCCCTGTAACATCTTGGCGTACTTACTGAGTGTTGATGGCTAGATTCTACTCGCTTTGTTAGAGGCTGAAAAATAAAAAAGCCGCGAACAAAGTCGCGGCTTAGATTCGTTTTGATGATTACTTTTGCAAGTCAATTTGGTAAACCGCAAAGCCAACATCGTCAGTGCCAACACGTTTCATTGGGTATTGACCTTTCTCTTCAATGAACTTCGCAGCTTTTTCGCTTGGTGATGTTTCAAAGCGGATGTCCAACTGCTTGTCTGACTGAATTGGCGCAAAGGTCCAGTTGTTGTCTGCACTTGGCGTGAACTCACCTTGTTCACTGCTTACGCGAGTAATGTAAGACGCAATAACTGAACGGTTTTCATCGGGTGAATCGAACGCCACAAACTCAGAACCTGTACCAGGGAACTTGTTGCTGTAAGCGCGGTAGTTATTGGTTGCGATGATGAAGTCTTGCTTCATGTCAATTGGCTTACCTTGGTAAGTCAAATTCACAATACGTTCAGCGTCCGCGTTAACTGGTTTACAGTCACCGTCGTATTTCGCTGGTTTAGTGACATCGATTTGATAGTTCAAACCGTCAATAACGTCGAAGTTATAAGTACGGAAACCATCCCAGTCGATAAGGTGTTGCGGTTCGGTGCTGTTGACGTCAATTTGCTTAAACTGACCAGCGGTACACTCCAACCACTCTTTCACTTCTTTACCCGTTACCTTCATCGCCACAAGCGTGTTCGGATAGAGGTAAAGGTCAGCGGCATTGCGGAAAGTCAGTTGGCCTGACTCTACTTCGGTAAAGTTGGCTGGGTCGTTTTTGCGTCCGCCAGCCTTAAAGGGCGCAGCGGCTGAAAGTACAGGAATATCAGCAAGATCTGGGTCGCCCTGAATAAAGCGTTCCACGTAGTCTTTCTGTGCAAGGTTAACGATCTGTACGGTTGGATCGTCCTGTACTAGCGCAAGGAAGCTGTACATCACATCACTTGCCTTACCAATGGGTTGGTTGACGAAGTCGCGTGTGCCTTTGTGGTCTGCTTCCAGCGCTTTAACCATTTCTGCATCAGCTTCTGCAAGAGAGGTTTTAGTTTTCTTATCATAGATAGGGCGAGCTTCTGTTTGGCCCTTAACCACGACCCATTGACCATCTTTCTCTTTGAGCTCAAGGTCAATAACCCCGACGTGGCTACCCCAGCGTCCTGGCATGACAGAGGCTACGCCATTGATGGTGCCGTTGGTGTTGTCGACACCTGGGATGTTATCAAAGCCTTTACCTGGGAATACCGCGTGTGAGTGGCCAAAGGCGATCGCATCGATGCCTTCTACCTTAGATAAGTAGTAGGTAGAGTTTTCTGCACCCACTTTATGTGGATCGGCAGAGACGCCTGAGTGTGGAATCGCCACGATAACGTCAGCGCCTTCGGCTTTCATTTTAGGCACCAGCTCTTCAGCGGTTTCTTTTATGTCTTTGGCAAAGACTTTACCTTCAAGGTTTTTCTTATCCCACACCATAATTTGTGGTGGAACGAAGCCAATGTAGCCAACCTTGATCTCGTGCTCTACGCCATCTACGTCTTTAAAGGTATGCGACTTAATAATGTAGGGTTTGAAGTAGTGTTCGCCGGTTTTCTGGTCGAAAACGTTAGCACTAACGTAGGGAAAATCCGCATCGTTGATGGTTTCAGCCAGGAACTCAAGACCGTAGTTAAACTCGTGGTTACCGATGTTACCGACATCATAGCTCAGTTGATTCATCGCTTTGTAAACTGGGTGAACCTCGCCCTTCTCAATGCCTTTCGCGGCCATGTAATCGCCCATCGGGCTGCCTTGGATAAGGTCACCATTGTCAACTAAGACACTATTCTCTACCTCGGCGCGCGCTTGCTTAACAAGAGTAGCAGTGCGAGTAAGGCCAATCTTCTGTGATGGCTTATCTTTGTAGTAGTCATAATCCATTACGTTGGTGTGAATATCAGTCGTTTCGACGATACGAAGTTTGATCGTATCTGCCATTGCCGGACCTGCCATAGTCAACATACCGCCCAGTACGGCAAGAGACAGAGGTTTCACTGCTACTTTCATTTTTTAGCTCCGATAGCGTTTTTATAGACCTGCATAATGTAACAAAATGAAATGAAACAATGATTTCAGTCAGTAGGAAAGTGTGATGTTTGCCGAGTGCTATACGCTGTTCTGTCGAGAATCTCTCAAAAACGATTAAGGAGCGAACAAGTCGATGCCAGCTACTTATCATAAAAAGGTATAAAAAATGAAATTTTAGAATTTCAGGTAATATGATCAGATCGCCATAATGCTTAAACCAACTAGATAGGGCGACATTATGGCGAGCAAGGATACGATTTCTCAATTTCCTCTGAGCAATCAGCGCGCACAGCGTAACAATCAAGCAGATTTGAACTCCATCGGCACTAGCGTGCTTGGGCACGGCGAAGTGGCGCTTGTTGGCTCAGGCCCTGGCGATGTCGAGTTACTCACTATTAAAGCGATGCGTTTTTTGCAGCAAGCAGACGTAGTGTTGTACGACTACCTAGTATCGGATGACATTATGGCGCTGGTTCCTAGTGATGCCATTTTAGTCTGTGTTGGCAAGCGCGCCGGTCATCACAGCGTTCCCCAAGAGAAAACCAACCAACTGTTGCTCGACTTTGCTTTAAAAGGCCATCGAGTTGTACGGATTAAAGGTGGCGATCCGTTTATTTTCGGTCGCGGTGGCGAGGAGCTCGAAGTGTTAGCCGCAGCGGGCGTCTCTTTCCACGTAGTGCCTGGTATTACCGCAGCAGCGGGGGCAACAGCGTACGCCGGTATCCCATTAACTCATCGTGATTACGCCCAGTCGGCGATGTTTATCACCGGTCATCTCAAAGCAGAAAGCGACCAGATGGATTGGTCAACGCTCGCACGCGGCAATCAAACCCTAGTGATTTACATGGGCCTGATGAAGTCGGAGTACATTCAAGCCCAATTGATCGAGCATGGACGCCAAGCTGATACTCCAATCGCCATCATCGAACGCGGTACTCAGCGCGAACAAAAAGTATTCAAAGGTCAGTTAGCTCAACTCGCTGACCTCGCAAAAGACGCGCAATCGCCATCACTGATCGTGATCGGTGAGGTTGTGTCTCTGTCAGAGCAGCTGGCTTGGTTCGAGCCGCAGCCTGAAGCGACCAAGAACATGCAGCGTCAGACTGCCTAACTCACGCCATTATTTAGATTAGCCACAGGCTCGTTGAGCCGTAAAGGAAGCAACTAACATGGACCAAGAACGTTTAACCCACTTAAAACAACTCGAAGCGGAGAGTATTCACATTATTCGTGAAGTTGCTGCTGAGTTTGATAACCCAGTGATGATGTATTCGATCGGTAAAGATTCGTCGGTCATGCTTCATTTGGCACGCAAAGCGTTTTATCCGGGCAAGATTCCATTCCCACTCTTGCATGTCGATACCGACTGGAAGTTTAAGGAGATGATCAAGTTTCGCGATAAAACCGCAGAGAAGTATGGGTTTGAGCTTTTAGTGCACAAGAACCCAGAAGGTTTGGCGATGGGGTGTAGCCCTTTTACTCATGGTTCGTCAAAGCACACCGACATCATGAAAACGCAAGGCTTAAAACAAGCGCTGAACAAGTATGGTTTTGATGCGGCGTTTGGGGGCGCTCGTCGTGATGAGGAGAAATCTCGAGCCAAAGAGCGTGTTTATTCTTTCCGTGATAAGAACCATATCTGGGATCCTAAAAACCAGCGCCCTGAGCTATGGCGTACTTATAACGGCCAGATCAACAAAGGGGAAAGCATTCGTGTGTTCCCATTGTCCAACTGGACTGAGCTCGATATTTGGCAGTACATCTACCTAGAAAACATTGAAATAGTCCCCCTTTACTTGGCGGATACCCGCCCAGTGGTCGAGCGCGATGGCATGTTGATCATGGTGGATGATGATCGAATGAAGCTCGAGCCGGGTGAGAAGATCGAGCACAAGAGTGTCCGCTTCCGTACCTTGGGCTGCTACCCATTAACAGGGGCAATTGAGTCTGAAGCCAATACACTCACAGGCATCATCGAAGAGATGTTGGTGGCCACATCAAGTGAGCGCCAAGGCCGGGCGATCGACCACGATCAGTCTGGATCGATGGAACTGAAAAAACGCCAAGGCTACTTCTAAGGATTGAGGATTAACAAGATGAATAGCGCAGTTGAAGCTCAACTCGACGAGCTTGGTATCGAAGGATACCTGAAACAGCACCAGTACAAGTCACTACTTAGATTCCTAACCTGTGGCTCGGTAGACGACGGCAAAAGTACTCTGATTGGCCGCTTGCTCCATGATTCGAAGCAAATCTATGAAGATCAATTGGCCGCGGTACACAACGACAGCCAGCGCGTGGGTACTACGGGCGAGCGTCCCGACTTGGCTCTATTGGTCGATGGCCTGCAAGCTGAGCGAGAGCAGGGGATTACCATTGATGTCGCTTACCGTTACTTCTCGACTCAGAAACGTAAGTTCATTATCGCCGATACACCGGGGCATGAGCAGTACACGCGTAATATGGCCACGGGCGCCTCGACCTGTGATCTGGCGGTGATCTTGATTGATGCTCGCAAAGGCGTTTTGGATCAAACTCGTCGTCATTCGTTTATCTCAAATCTATTGGGGATCAAACACTTTGTCGTAGCAGTGAACAAAATGGATCTTGTCGATTATTCACAGCAACGCTTTGAGCAGATCCGTGACGAGTACCTAGAGTTCTCGAAAAACCTCCATGGTGAAATCGATATTCAGATCATTCCGTTATCGGCGCTAGAGGGTGATAACGTGGTCGAGCCAAGTGAGAAGTTGGGCTGGTTTGATGGCGCGCCTTTGCTTGAATTGTTGGAAAATGTGGACGTTGACCACGAGAAGGAAGTTGGAGAGTTCCGTTTCCCTGTGCAGTACGTGAATCGACCGAACCTCGACTTCCGCGGTTTTGCCGGCACGATTTCTTCTGGTTCAATTAAAGTCGGTGACTCGGTCAAGGCACTGCCTTCCGGTAAGACGTCGAAAGTTGCACGTATTGTCACTTTTGACGGTGATATTGAACAAGCGCAAGCAGGCTTGGCGGTGACCTTAACTCTGCAAGATGAAATTGATATTAGCCGTGGTGATCTGATTGTACTCGACAACGCTCAAGTAGAATCAACTAACCACCTGCTAGCCGATGTGGTTTGGATGACCGAGCAACCTTTGCAACCGGGCCGCGAGTATGACATCAAGATTGCTGGTAAGAAGACCGTAGGCCGAGTGGAAGCGATTCGCCATCAGTATGATATTAACCATCTGTCGACCCACTCTGCGGTTGAACTGCCATTGAACGGTATTGGTTTATGTGAGTGGACGCTTACCGAGTCGGTGTCAGTGGACGATTACTTATCGTGCCAAGATACCGGTGGTTTCATCATCATTGACCGTTTGAGTAATGTTACCGTCGGTGCAGGTTTGGTGCGTGAGAGCTTGTCGCAAGTGGAGCAGAAAGCCACGGATATCTCAGCGTTTGAACTTGAGCTCAATGCACTGGTTCGCAAGCACTTCCCGCACTGGGAAGCGAAAGATATCAGCCGACTACTCAAATAGTCAGCGAAGGCGATAGGTAAGCTTATGTGGCAACAAGGTTTTGTGTTAGCGATGTTATTGGCGATTATCACCTGCCTACTCACAACACGAATTAAGCCAAGTTTCATCTTTGCGGGGGCAGCGTTTGTCGCGTTTATCGCTGGAATGATTGAGCTTGGCGATGTTGCCACTAACTTTACTAACTCGTCACTGCTTACTCTGGTGTTGCTGATCTTAGCCTCGGCAGCACTAGAGAAAACCCGTTTAATCAGCTGGGTAAGCCGTTCTTTGTCTACCGGCTGTTTAGCGGTAGTGGTGGCCAAGATGGGGCTTTCTACAGCACTGCTCTCTTCTTTCACCAACAATACCGCGGTAGTGGTGTCGCTGATTGGCGCGATCAAGCGCAATCAGCAACATGCGCCATCGCGTTTGTTGATCCCACTCTCTTATGCGGCGATCTTTGGTGGCACCCTAACTCTGATCGGCACCTCGACTAACTTGATCATCAACAGCTTTGTTGAAGATGCAGGACTGCCCAGTTTGAACTTTTTTGCGCCAACCATGATCGGCATTTCGGTACTTGTTGGCGGACTGTTGATCCTGATCCCGATCAGTTACCTGCTGCCAAATTACGATGATCAAAGTCAGGAAGATTTACCCTATTTTCTTGAGGCCCGTGTCGAGCCGGGCTCTCCTTTAGTCGGTCGCAGTATCAGTGAAAACAATTTGCGGGCTCTGCGTAAGTTGTTTCTCGCTGAAGTAGTGCGAGATGGTCACTCTTTGCCTTCGGTTGATCCTGATTTTGTGTTGCAGGCGCGTGACAGATTGCTGTTCTGTGGAGATATCGAGAGCGTCGCAACACTTCAAGAGATCCAAGGCCTTACTCTGTTTGGGCAACACCATCTCAATGGCCAAGGTTTTGTTGAAGTCGTGGTCAGTTCCTCGGCAAGCTTTTGTAATAAAACCCTCAAGTCGAGCCATTTCCGAGATCGTTTTGATGCGGTAGTGGTCGCTATACGCCGCGGCCACGAAAGACTTCAAGGCGGACTTGGCAATATTACTTTGAATGCTGGGGATACTTTAGTACTGGTTCCGGGTAAGCGTTTTGAACAAGAGCGTCAAGCCCATCGAAAAGAGTTTGTGTTGGTCAATGATCTCGACTCAAGCGCACGCCTCGACAGTAGTAAATCCACCCTAGTGTTAGTCGGTTTTGCCGCGGTCATTGGCTTAGCTTTAGCGGGGGTATTCCCTCTTATTAAAGGGCTATCGCTGTTTTTGATTGCTGCACTGCTGTGTGGCGTGATCCAGCTTGGGGAGCTACGCCGACGTTTTCCTGTCGATATCGTGGTGATTGTCGGATCGGCACTATCGATTGCTCAATTGATGTTGTCGTCTGGGCTATCGGCAAGCCTTGGGCAAATGTTTATCGAAGGCTTTAACGGTTGGGGCGTATTTGGCGCTTTGGTTGCGACCTATTTGTTAACGCTGATTTTGACTGAACTGGTTACCAACAATGCTGCCGCGGCGTTGGCCTTTCCTCTCGGTTACAGCATGGCGCTTGGTTATGGTGTTGATCCTATGCCGTTTATTATGGCGGTTCTATTTGGTGCCAGCGCTAGTTTTATTTCACCCTATGGCTATCAAACCAACTTATTGGTTTATAGCGTAGGTAATTACACAATTACTGATTATGTTCGAGTGGGTATACCGATCTCCATTGTTTACTCTGCGTTGGTACTGACGCTAATCCCACTCTTCTTTCCGTTTTAAAAGGATTGAACTATGACTACGGAAACGGCAAACAAAGATGAAAATATTGTCTGGCATCAGCACGCGATCGATAAAACATTTCGTGCTCGCTTAAAGCAGCAAAAGCCAGTTGTGCTTTGGTTTACTGGACTGTCAGGGGCGGGTAAATCGACGATTGCCGGGGCTTTAGAGACGCGTTTGGCCCAGTTAGGTCATCATACCTACTTGCTTGATGGCGATAATGTACGTCATGGATTATGCCGGGATTTAGGTTTTTCTGAGCAAGACCGTCGAGAAAACATTCGACGTATTGGTGAGTTAGCCAAGCTCATGGCGGATGCTGGCTTGATTGTCCTCTCCGCATTTATCTCGCCTCATCGTGCTGAGCGACAACTGGTGCGAGAAATGCTGCCAGAGGCGGAGTTTCTCGAGGTATTTGTCAATACGTCACTTGATGTGTGTGAGCAACGTGATCCTAAAGGTTTATACAAGAAAGCCAGAGCAGGAGAAATCGCCAACTTCACTGGGATTGACTCTGAGTACCAAGCGCCGCTTAACCCAGAAATCAACTTGTTGGCTGGAGAGAAATCGATTGAAGCGCTGGTGGATGATTGTCTACAAGTGCTCCGCGCACGAGATATCATTGGCTAAAACGCAAAAACGCTTCCCTCGGGAAGCGTTTTTTATGTGTTCTGTGGTGATCACTCAAAGCAAATTTCGATGAAGGCATTGCCCCACTGTGATGAGAACGGCATGATGATAATTGAGCCTTCACACTTATGGCGGATAGTATGACCTTTGCCTGAAACGACCACAGGCGTTGCCATATCAAAATCAAAACCACTCTCTGCGAGGATGCGTTTCGCGCCACCAGTGACCATGTTGGTGATTTCACCGACCATGTCGGTTACTTCGTCATTCAAGCCGTTCGGACGCTCTCCCAGCATGTTTTGCATGATCTCGAGTGCAAGGCTTTCATCAAATGTAATAGACATAGAGCCACGACTCTTTGGGCCGACCATCCCTATTAAACCTGATACGTCACCACGTGCAATTTCATCTTTCTTGACACGAGGTTTCTGTGGCTTCAGTTCCAGTGAAGCCATCGTTTTCAAGACATTCATCAATGAAGCTAAAAACGGGTTTACAAATTCAGCGCGCATAATCTTCTTCTATATCTTTATTTCACATTGTCGGCCAAACAGGACTGACAAATGCCATGTGATTCAATTACATGATTCGTAATGGTAAAGCCATGAGCTTGAGCGTTGTCTTTCAACAAGGCTACCAAACTATCATCTTGCAGTTCAATAACGTTGCCGCACTTATCACAAATCAGCAAATGAGAGTGATGCTTATGTGCATTGCACGAGCAACATTGGATGTAACTATTGGTCGACTCAACTCGATGGATGAAGCCTTGCTCAAGCAAAAAGTCCAAAGCGCGATAAACGGTGGGCGGTTTTGCTTGAGGTTCACTCAGTTTGAGCTCTTCCAACAGTTCATATGCACTTGACGCTTTTGGGCTCGCGCAGATGAGTTCGAATACTCTTTTACGCTGTGACGTTAACCGAACACCACGTGCCGTGCATATCTCTTCAATTTGTTTTACTAACTGCTGATCCAAACTTGTCACCGTTACCATTGGACATTTTTAATAATATACCATTTCTTGAGGTTTATCGTTGCTCAATAGGTAAATACTCACAGTGGAGTCAGTGTGTTACTCGTTATGCAACTGGTGGATTTTACCCCAGCCGAGTGGCTATAAGTTACCTTATCTACAATAAAAACGATACTCACATAAGTTGATTCCTCGGTTTTTGTCGTTAAACCTGTGCTTTGGATCGCTACTGTGAGCGAGTTGCTTTAATCGACAAATCTTGAATGTAATTGAAGGGGCAAAGTGTTTACTGAAATGGCTTAGCAACAAAGCCCGCAGGATAGCGGGCTACATTAAACTGTTTTGGGTATAGCTATGATATTATTTGAATGCCGACATTAGGTTAAACGGTGATTGATACTTGTCTAGCTTTGTTAAGCGCTCAAGTTGTTTACTATCAAGTTTATCTAAGATTTTCTTATTAGTTTCTTTTGGAAGGTCGTACCGTCTTAGCTCTATATATTGGTTTAGAGGGTCGCTCTCGCCAATTACAGCTAACTCGAAAATGGCATTCACATAGTCTGTCTCTTCGGCTTGCGCGCAACGTTTCTCTGCTTTTTTGGAGAGTTCAAACAAAACCACTTTTTGAGTCAAAAGAGGTTGGGATTGTAACCATTCATCAGTAACGCTTATGTTACGTTGTTTCTTCAACTTAGAGCACTCCCCAACTTTCTGGTTAAGTGCCTCGTACGTATCAACATACGTTTGTTGCAAAGATTCTTTACTTTCTAATCCCGCGGCTGATGCGCCAAAAGACAAAGATATTAAAGCCAAAAATAGCTTAAAGTGAGTTGTATATGCATGTCCAAAATTCATAGTCTTTTCCATTAGCAAAAAGCATCTCATTTTCTGCAATATTTTCTAATCGCTTTCTCTTTATTTCAGGTATTGCCATCATGGCATCGTTAAACATTTTCCAGTCATAAGTTGATGCATTCCACCCTGCACTGGTAATCGCTACGCCAGTGTATGATTTTCGCCCCGCAAAGAGATGATAGAAAGGAGTTAGAGCTACTAGTTTATCCAAGTAGCTACTCATTTTTATCACATTATTCATATCATTAATGGCGACAATCGTTCTTTCGGATGGTTTAAACCCTTTGATGTCGCAAAAAGTCCCTTTGACTTGCGCGGGCATGATAACCTCTGTAAGTGTTTCTAAATGAGTTCTTATAGCATGTCTAGATTACTATGATTTATGTGTATGATTGAATATTTGGCAGAGATCACTTCGGGGCAGCTTTTTGCTCGCTTTAGTTAATTAAATCAATAGCTTTGGTTTATGATGTTGCAATAATAAATACCAGTAATCTCGTTCCATTTGTTTAGTCTTGTCGTGTAACTTATTAGGGTACGATTGCCAAAGCACATTCAAGTTACGATCTCCGGTGACTTGAGCGACTTCTTCTATTGAATACCCTTTCTCAAACAAACGGCTCGCCCCTTCTCTTCTCAGATCGTGATAGCGTAAATCTTCGATACCTAGTTCAATACGAACTTATGTTCAACAGGTTAGCCGCTGGACGGGCATCAAAGCGAATCAAACCGTAGATGTTTACAACAACGAACAGTTGGCCAAGTTGCTTCATGCAATGAGCCGTAAAGAAGTCGGCAGTTATTACGGAATCAATATGGCGCGTGAAGGCGTGGCCATGGCTTAGAAGGAGTTAATTAATGAAAGCATTTCTAAAAGAGAAAGTAGGTATCGACCTAGATCAACCCTCAACGAAAAAAGGTATTGCGTTGCTTGGTGCAGGAGTCGCGCTGGCCACTGGTCACCCAGAACTACTCACTGCGAGCGTTACAGGTGAGGGCGTTCAATACGGCGGCATTATTGGTACTACACTACCGATCTTGCTAGGTACATGGGAAATGATTCGGAATGAGTTTAAGTGATGGCTAAATACCAAACTTTGATTGTCGCTGTTGTTAGCGCTCTATCTAGCGGGATAGGTGTTGGGGTGACCCTTAAAACGGATGTTAAGTGGTTGCGCCTGATGATGGAGAAGATGGATGAACGCTTGACTCGCCTAGAAATAAAAAGCGAGACTTATAAGTGCTAGCAAAGTTATTTTCCACATAAATGAACCAGTCACATTTAACAGTTCTTTCACTATGAACTGCCCAGCCTTTCTCTTCAAGGGGAGAGTGTTTATTTGATTAGGAATGGGTCGTTTAGCTCTGTAATTAGTCTGTTCGACAGACAACAAGAAAGGAGCTATTTGGCTCCTTTCTCGTTTATTAAAAACTTAAGGATTACAAGTTGTTTGTGAACTTATAAGAGTCTTCTTGACTGAAATCGAGCTTCTTCTCGGCTTGCTTGAAGTCTTCATATTTTTCAAAGTCGTGTAAGTGGGCATGAACGATTTCTCTCAGCGGGAGGGTTACCGTGAACGACTCCAACTCAACTTCTTTGGTCTCTTCATTTTCAACATCATGCATAATATCTTGATAGGGAGTCACCGGCATCAACCTAAGTGTAGAGCTTTCTCGATACCCACTCACTAGTGGAATAATATGAACATCATTAAAAGGCTTCGCATGAATTTCAGTTACATACCCTATGTAAACTTTTCTGTCAGACATTGTGAATAAAATCGGTAATGCAAATTCATATGAACGAAAGAACAATTGGTTAAACTCAGGGCTTTCCCCATCTTGCGCGAACTCTTCTAGAAATACGTACTTTCTGTAATCAAGGCTAAACCTGTAGATAACTAGTGGAGTTGCTATACTGATTGCCACCGAAATTGCACAAAGATCAAAAAGGGTTACACCGATATGTGAGGTTTGTAAGTTTAATATTTCATTTAATACGATATATCCAAGAGAAAAGCTCCAATTGAAAATATGTAGGATGTAATCAAAGAACGCGTAGACACCGATAGACAAGCCACAAACGGAAAAGCCTGCCATAGCAGACATCAAAAACGTGTGATAGCCGTTACTTCTTTTTAGAGCATAGTGGTATCTGTGGACATTGTTTAGCAGGTAGTATCCAGCCATGCATAACACTAGTACAAATAGAAGAGAAAATGGTTTAGGCATGTTGATTTCCCTTTCAATAACCAATAAAAAAGAGGTGCAAGTGCACCTCTCAAAAGTCTTTGTTAAATTACGGCTTTCGGACTGCGTTTCTTGCCGCTTTAACTTGCGCCTGTAC
Source organism: Pseudomonadota bacterium (assembly GCA_038533895.1). GTDB lineage: Bacteria > Pseudomonadota > Gammaproteobacteria > Enterobacterales > Vibrionaceae > Vibrio. The sequence continues at coordinate 15,731 of JBCAXU010000096.1, forward strand.
TTTGCTGCTAGCTCTAAACGAGTTGTAATCCATCACAACTAAATCCGGGTTTTTCATCTTAGGTTGTATTAGATAGTGCTGCGTTCTGCCTTCTTTTTTTGCGTCCGGCAAACCCAGAATCATTCTAAATATATTACCCATAGTTAGACTCCATTTCATATCCCCTCCTTAGCGTTTCCATCAATCGCTTTAGGGATAGCCGTTTTGTCTGGTGGCGGGGATGGGCTTTGTTGCGTAATTCGATGGAACTAAATCAGGAAGTTACGATCTGATCGGCTACACCCATCAATCGTCGTAG
>JBCAXU010000097.1:0-15996 GCA_038533895.1 Pseudomonadota bacterium
GCACCTTCTTCGCCCCTGCTTTGATATGCTCTTGACCATCCGCTTGAGAGCCAAAAACACCTGTACAATCTAAGACAAGGTCAACATCTAAGTCGCGCCAAGGCAGCAACTCAATATCACTAAGATGTAGGATACGAATAGAATCAAATTCTCCACTTTCATGGTGAACGTAGATATGTTCTTGATCGTTACTGACCTTCTTACCAAATCGGCCATGACTGGTGTCGTATTGCAGTAAGTGCGCCATCGCATCTGGTTGTGCCAACTCATTCACCGCCACCACTTTTATCTGCTGGCTTTTGCCACTTTCATATACCGCTCGCAGTACATTACGACCGATACGTCCAAATCCATTGATCGCAACTTTTAGCATGATTCCATCGCCCTACATCATTTTCGTGTCACAAATAGTAACCGATAGCCGCTTAAAGCGCATTAAGTTAGTGATGTAAGTCGAAGTTCACATGATACACAACTTGATTAATATGTTGAAAATATAGATATTAGCGCGGAGTATGTGTGCTTCTTTGGCTGTTTTCCCTCTAGTTTTTCAACCAAAGGAAATCACCATGACTGGATTCCCAGCGACTCATTTTTGCCAACAATGCAATCAAGAAACACCCCATAGTGAGGTCTTAGTGAGAAAGACCAGCAGCTACGACACTGATCGTTCGTTGCTTGGAAGAGTTAAGCTGATGGCTCACACCTTTATCAATGGTGGACATTACTACGACATGGATCGATACGTGACGTGTAAAGTATGTGGTCACAAAAAGAAGGACAATTGGGGCAATGAGTTTGAATAACGCTTAAGCTCACTGAAGCCAATAAAAAACCGAGCCAAGTGGCTCGGTTTTCTCATTCACCATATTCGATACTCAAAATAGTTGAAGTTGTAGCTAGGCAACAAGTGAGTTCAGCCCTATGAGCATAGAGAATCTATGTGATTAGGGTGAACTTACGCAGTTAACAACGCTACAGCTTCAAATATGAAGAGTATATTAAGCAAGTAGTTCTTTCGCTGTTTTGACAACGTTCTCAGTAGTGAAACCGAACATCTTGAACAGTTCACCTGCTGGAGCAGATTCACCGAACGTTGTCATACCGATGATCTTGCCGCCGAAGCCAACGTACTTGTACCAGAAGTCAGCAATACCCGCTTCGATAGCGATACGAGCTGTTACGTCTGATGGTAGTACTGCTTCGCGGTACGCAGCGTCTTGCTTGTCGAAGGCATCGGTCGATGGCATTGAAACAACGCGTACTTTCTTACCTTCAGCTGTTAGTTCAGCAGCAGCGTTAACCGCTAGCTCAACTTCAGAACCTGTTGCGATAAGGATAAGCTCTGGCTTGCCTTCACAATCTTTTAGGATGTAAGCACCTTTAGCGATGTTTGCAACTTGCTCTTCGCTACGCTCTTGCTGCGCAAGGTTTTGACGAGAGAAGATTAGCGACGTAGGGCCGTCTTTACGCTCGATAGCTAGTTTCCAAGCGACTGCAGACTCTACTTGGTCACATGGACGCCATGTGCTCATGTTTGGCGTTAGACGTAGCGATGCCATTTGCTCAACGGGTTGGTGAGTTGGGCCATCTTCGCCTAGACCGATAGAGTCGTGAGTGTAAACCTGAATGTTCTGAACTTTCATCAGAGCCGCCATACGCATTGCGTTACGAGCGTATTCCATGAACATTAGGAAAGTCGCGCCGTATGGCACGAAACCACCGTGTAGCGCAATACCGTTCATGATAGCCGTCATACCGAATTCACGGACACCGTAGTGGATGTAGTTACCTGATGCATCTTCAGCAGATACTGACTTAGAGCCAGACCACATGGTCAGGTTAGAAGGCGCAAGGTCAGCAGAGCCGCCCAGGAATTCTGGTAGCATTGCACCAAACGCTTCTAGCGCATTTTGCGATGCTTTACGTGATGCAATGTTTGCTGGGTTAGCCTGAAGGTCAGCAATGATTGCGTTCGCTTTCTCTTCCCACTCAGCTGGTAGGTCACCGTTTACGCGGCGTTTGAACTCTGCTGCAAGCTCTGGATATGCTGCTTCATAAGCTGCAAGTTTCTCGTTCCACGCTGCTTCTTTTTCAGCACCTGCCGCTTTTGCATCCCACTGTGCATAAACATCAGCAGGAATTTCAAATGGACCGTGTTCCCAGCCAAGCTGCTGACGAGTTGCTGCGATTTCTTCTGCACCTAGTGGAGCGCCATGACAGTCGTGAGAACCCGACTTGTTCGGCGAACCAAAACCGATGATAGTCTTAGTACAAATTAGAGTAGGACGAGGGTCTGCTTTTGCTGCAATAATAGCGGCGTTGATCGCTTCAGGATCGTGACCGTCTACAGCTGGGATGACATGCCAGCCGTACGCTTCAAAACGCTTAGGTGTGTCATCAGAGAACCAGCCTTCAACGTGACCGTCGATAGAGATGCCGTTGTCATCCCAGAACGCGATCAGCTTACCAAGGCCTAGCGTACCCGCTAGTGAACAAGCTTCGTGAGAGATACCTTCCATCAGACAGCCATCACCCATGAATGCATAAGTGAAGTGGTCAACAATATCGTGGCCTGGTTTGTTGAACTGTGCTGCAAGAGTCTTCTCAGCTAGCGCCATACCCACTGCGTTGGTGATGCCTTGACCTAGAGGACCGGTTGTCGTCTCAATACCCGGCGCGTAACCGTACTCAGGGTGACCTGGCGTTTTCGAGTGTAGCTGACGGAAGTTTTTCAGATCGTCGATAGACAGCTCGTAGCCGCTTAGGTGCAGCAGCGAGTAAATCAGCATTGAGCCGTGGCCGTTTGAAAGCACGAAACGGTCGCGGTCAGCCCACTCAGGGTTTGCCGGGTTATGGTTTAAGTGTGAACGCCAAAGAACTTCAGCGATATCAGCCATCCCCATAGGGGCGCCTGGGTGACCAGAGTTAGCTTGTTGCACACCGTCCATACTGAGCGCACGGATAGCGTTAGCGAGGTGTTGACGAGAAGACATTGCAGCTCCTGAATGCATTTAAGCGAATCAAAAAAAGGGGCGATAATTCTCTCAAAGCGCTATCAGCTGTGCAATCGTTTTCCAAGCAATAAGCTCACAATTTTCCTCGGTTTCAGCTCAAATCGTTCAAAGTGACTAACTTGTAGCGCAACAAGATGCAAACGTTTGGCTTTATCAAATAACAAAAAAGAACTTGTAATCCGAGCACTGCAAACTAGAATAGACGTCTAGATGTAGATACACCTACAATATCAAGTATTATTCTTCGGCCTCTGAACATGTCAGAGCCTGTATGTAGATTAAAGTGGAGCTCACATGGCTAAGCACCTATTTACTTCTGAGTCAGTATCAGAAGGTCATCCAGATAAAATTGCAGACCAGATTTCGGATGCAGTCCTTGATGCGATTCTTGAACAAGATCCAAAAGCGCGTGTTGCGTGTGAAACTTACGTAAAAACTGGCATGGTGATGGTCGGTGGTGAAATCACAACCTCAGCCTGGGTAGACATTGAAGAGCTAACACGCCAAACCGTACGTGAAATTGGCTATGTACATTCAGACATGGGCTTTGACGCCGACTCTTGTGCTGTTTTGAACACCATCGGTAAACAGTCTCCTGACATTAACCAAGGTGTCGATAAAGCCGATCCTAAAGAGCAAGGTGCGGGCGACCAAGGCATCATGTTTGGTTACGCATGTAACGAGACAGACGTTCTTATGCCAGCTCCGATTACTTACTCTCACCGCCTAGTTCAAAAGCAAGCGGAAGTACGTAAAAACGGCACTCTACCTTGGTTGCGTCCAGACGCAAAATCTCAGGTGACTTTCCAATACGACCAAGGCAAAATCGTTGGTATCGATGCCGTGGTACTATCCACTCAGCACTGTGATTCAATCTCAACGCCAGACCTGCGCGAAGCGGTAATGGAAGAGATCATCAAGCCAGTTCTACCTGCAGAGTGGATCAACAAAGAAACAAACTTCTTCATCAACCCAACCGGTCGCTTTGTTATCGGCGGTCCAATGGGAGACTGTGGTCTAACTGGTCGTAAGATCATCGTTGATACCTACGGCGGCGCAGCACGTCACGGCGGTGGTGCATTCTCAGGTAAAGATCCATCAAAAGTAGACCGTAGCGCGGCATACGCAGCACGTTATGTAGCGAAAAACATCGTAGCAGCTGGCCTAGCTGACCGTTGTGAAATCCAACTTTCGTACGCGATTGGTGTGGCTGATCCAACTTCTATCATGGTCGAAACCTTTGGTACAGAGAAAGTCTCTCACGACATCATCATTGAAGCTGTACGTCAGTTCTTCGACCTACGTCCATACGGCCTGCAAGAGATGTTGAACCTTCTGCAACCAATCTACAAGAAGACAGCAGCATACGGCCACTTCGGTCGCGAAGAATTCCCTTGGGAAGCGACAGACAAAGCAGCACTACTTCGTGACTTTGCGGGTCTTAAGTAATTTAGATCTAACAAGTTAATTTACTTGAAAAGGCTTTTGGGTGACCAAAAGCTTTTTTTATTTGTGGATTAATTTTGCGCACTTATTTGTATTTTCCGCTGACACGGTCAATAGTTAAAAATATGTTAACGAATGAATCGATAATCGCGTTCGCTTCGTAAACAGAGTAACTGATGCGCCGCTTACATCAACGACGTCGCCAAGCCGGGCATCGAGTTTCGTTCACTGTTGCTAGAGACAAGCAGCAGTGTTGGTAGAGAATCGATCAAGGAGGATGTATGCCTCGTACGGTGAATCCACAAGACTTCGACGCAAAACACAAGGAAGTCAAAGATTCAGAATACGCACGCACGATACCGTGCAACCAAGTGAGTATTTCTGCCCCTTTCCATTGGCTATCGCTCGGTCTTCACGACTTTGTGCGTATGCCATTAATTAGCGCTTTCTATGGCCTTTGCTTTATGGCAGCGGCGATAGGCATTGTGCTGCTAGTGCAATGGCAAGGCACTCACCTTGTGGTGATGCCGAGCTTAGTCGTTTATATGCTAATAGGCCCATTCTTGGCACTCGGCCTCTATGATGCGAGTTGGGAGCGCGAAAAAGGACACAGTGCAAGCCTACTTCACTCCATGAAGGCGATTGGCCGCAATTCAACCTCGCAATGGGCATTTGCGGTGATGCTGGCCGTGTGTATGATTTTTTGGATGCGCATCGCGGCGCTGCTCCATGCGCTCTACCCCTCAGTGCAAGGTGCGCCCTTGAGTGAATTTATGCCATTCTTGGTCATTGGTTCTTTAGTTGGTTTTGTGCTGGCTTGCGTGGTGTTTAGTATCTCCGCTTTCTCTATCCCGTTAATGATGGAGCGCCGTGTGGATATGATGACCGCGGTTTTCTCAAGCTTTAACGCAGTTAAATCGAACATCCCTGCCATGATTGTTTGGGCAGCGCTAATATGCGGCGGTATCTTGGTCGGCTTTGCCACTTACGGCATAGGTATGCTGTTTACCATGCCGATTCTTGGCTACGCCACCTGGCATGCCTACCATGAGATCATCAAAAAGAAACATAATCCGTAAGTCGAAACGCTGGGTAATTCGGTATATGATTCGCCTCTGGAGACAGGGGCGTTTTTGTTTGGAGTGAACCTTGAATAAAGAAAATGAGTACCGCGCGATGCAAGTCATATCGAACTGCATCCATACCGCATCCCAACACTTTCAACGTTCATTCCCTATACCGAAACTCAGTTTTAAACTCCGCGGAAAAGCGGCTGGCAAAGCCTATTTACAGCTGAATGAAATTCGTCTCAACCCCGTCCTCTTCCTTGAGAATCGAGCGGATTTTTTACGCGAAGTGATTCCTCATGAAGTTGCCCACTTGATAGCCTACCAAGTGTATGGCCGGGTGAAACCCCACGGCAAAGAGTGGCAAGGGATCATGGAATCACTGTTTAAGGTGCCAGCTAAAACCACGCATAGCTTTGAAGTCAGCTCGGTACAAGGCAAGACTTTCGAGTACCAATGCGGCTGTGATCGCTTCCCATTGACAATTCGTCGTCACAACAAAGTGTTACGTAACCAGGCTTTTTACCGATGCCAACGATGTCAGCAACCACTCAGTTTTACTGGCCGTCAGTTATCCTGATCGAGAGCCCCTTGTTTTTTCCTCATAAAGCATCCATGTTAGAGGGTAATCTATTCAGTTGCTGGAAATCGGTACCCAATGCGCATCCCTCGAATTTATCATCCTCACCTTATCACTGAGTTAGGCACCCTCAGCCTTAGCGAAGACGCCGCCGGCCATATCGGACGCGTACTGAGAATGAAGCAAGGACAACAAGTGATACTGTTCGACGGTCAAGGTGCAGAATTCCCAGCCGAGATCAGTCACGTATCAAAGAAGAGTGTCGACGTTGAGCTCAAACAGCGCGTTGAACGCAGCAGTGAATCTCCACTCGACCTGCACTTAGGTCAGGTCATTTCACGTGGTGACAAAATGGAGCTCACTATTCAAAAATCGGTCGAACTAGGCGTTAACACTATTACACCGCTTATTTCTGAGCGATGCGGTGTCAAACTCGATCAAAAGCGCTTTGAGAAAAAACTCGCCCAATGGCAAAAAATCGCCATTAGTGCTTGCGAACAGTGTGGTCGTAACACAGTTCCAGAGATTCGCCCTATCATGCAACTAGAAGAATGGTGCGCTGAAGAGTACGACGGTTTGAAACTCAATCTGCATCCACGGGCAAAATACTCAATTAACACCCTGCCCACGCCAGTAGAAAAAGTACGCCTGCTGATTGGCCCTGAGGGTGGTTTGTCTGCTGAAGAAATCAGCATGACTGAAAACTATAAATTCGAAGAGACACTACTCGGTCCACGTGTGTTACGCACTGAGACCGCGGCTCTTACTGCAATTACAGCCTTGCAAGTTCGTTTCGGCGATCTTGGTTAAACGGAGAAAAAGAATGATCAAATTAGGCATTGTAATGGACCCAATTGCGTCCATTAACATCAAGAAAGACTCTAGCTTTGCCATGATGCTTGAAGCGCAGCGCCGCGGCTATGAAATCCACTATATGGAAATGAGTGATCTTCACCTTGACCAAGGCGTAGCGGTGGCAGATACCAAGGTGGTCGAGTTAAAAGAAGACCCTAACGGCTGGTATGAGTTTAAGTCACAGCAAAGCATTGAACTGTCTGAGCTTGATGCCGTGTTGATGCGTAAAGATCCTCCGTTTGACACAGAATACATCTACGCAACTTACATTCTTGAGCGCGCAGAAGAGCAAGGCACATTGATCGTCAACAAGCCGCAAAGCCTGCGCGACTGCAATGAAAAGCTGTTCACCGCTTGGTTCCCAGAGCTCACACCGACTACGATGGTGACCCGTAAGGCTGAAAAGATTAAAGCTTTCCGTGAACAGCATGGCGATGTCATCCTTAAGCCGCTTGATGGTATGGGCGGAGCATCTATTTTCCGAGTCAAACAGAACGATCCTAACGTTTCAGTGATCATCGAGACCTTGACTAACCACGGTCAAAACTATGCGATGGCACAGACATTCGTTCCTGACATCAGTAATGGCGATAAACGTATCCTCGTCGTTGATGGCGAAGCTATCCCTTATTGCCTTGCGCGTATTCCGGCCGAAGGTGAAACGCGAGGTAACCTAGCCGCGGGTGGTCGAGGCGAAGCGAGACCACTAAGCGAGACAGATAAACAGATCGCTGCTGCGGTAGCGCCTACACTTAAAGAAAAAGGACTGATTTTCGTTGGCCTCGACGTTATTGGTGACAAACTGACAGAAATCAATGTGACTAGCCCAACCTGTATTCGCGAGATTGAGGCTGCATTTGATGTGTCAATTACTGGCAAACTGATGGACGCGATTGAGCGCCGTTTGAAAGCCTAAATATGGATTTGGGCAACACAATTTGCTTGCCCTGACTTATGTGGGAGTCTGTATGAATTTAACCAATCATTTTTTAGTAGCGATGCCTGGGATGAAAGATCCCTACTTTCAACGTAGCGTTATTTATGTGTGTGAACACAATGAAGAGGGCGCTATGGGTTTAATGATTAACGCTCCCATCGACATCACCATAGGCAAGATGCTGGAAAAAGTCGATGTCCAATCGACTCACCCTAAGCTGCTTGCCGAGAGCTTAGACAAACCGGTACTCAACGGTGGCCCCGTTTCTGAAGACCGTGGGTTTATCTTGCATCAGCCCAAAGATGAGTATGAGTCGAGCATTCGTATGACCGACCAAATCTCGGTCACTACTTCGCGCGATATTCTTGGCGTGCTTGGCACCGAAGCGGAACCCAACCACTATTTGGTCGCGTTGGGCTACTCAGGTTGGGAGCCGGGTCAATTGGAAACGGAACTGTCAGAAAACTCATGGCTCACGGTTGAAGCCGACCCTGATGTGATGTTCGATACCCCTATCAACGAGCGCTGGCAAAAAGCGGTAAAGATGCTCGGCATCGATGTAGCTCAACTCTCGAGCGATATTGGCCACGCTTAACCAAAAGAACATTGATTATGTCTAAAACAATTATGGCTTTTGACTTTGGCACTAAGAGTATTGGTAGTGCCATTGGCCAAGAGGTCACCGGAACTGCCTCACCACTCAAAGCATTTAAAGCCAACGATGGCATCCCCAATTGGGATGAGATTGAGAAACAGATCAAAGAGTGGCAACCCAATTTACTGGTCGTGGGTTTACCCACCGACCTGCATGGGCGTGACCTTGACAAGATCACTCCACGGGCCAAAAGATTCGCCAATCGCTTACATGGCCGCTTTGGGCTGCCAGTGGAACTGCAAGATGAGAGGCTTTCCACCACGGAAGCGCGAGCCGATCTATTTGCTATGGGCGGCTATAAAGCGCTCAGTAAAGGCAATGTGGACTGCCAGTCTGCCGTGGTGATTTTAGAAAGCTGGTTTGAGGCGCAATACGGAGAATAGTTTCTAGTGCCTAGTTTTCTAGGAACTAGGCACTAGGAACTTCTAATCCATATCAATCTTCACATTACTCAACGAGCTACCACCTAAAGCACTACCACGTTGAGTTTTGAGCATAATTCTCAAATCGTTGGCCGAATCGGCGCTATGCAATGCATCTTCTTCGCTGATTTTGTCTTCAATCACCAACTGATAAAGGGCTTGATCAAAAGTCTGCATACCCGCCTGATTTGACTTCACCATCGTGGTTTTCAGCTCATGTAAATCCCCGCGGCGAATCAGATCAGACACGCGCGGGCTATTCAAAAGCACCTCGAACGCGCCATGACGCCCCTGACCATGTTTATCGCGCACTAACTGCTGGGCGATGATACCTCTGAGATTCATCGACAAATCAAACAAGAACTGCTCTTTTTGCTCTTTGGGCACCAAATGTAAGATACGCTCTAATGCTTGGTTGGCATTGTTTGCATGCAGGGTCGCCATGCATAGATGGCCGGTTTCGGCGAAGGTCATCGCGTACTCCATGGTTTCTCGCGAGCGGATTTCACCGATCAAAATCATATCCGGAGCCTGGCGTAGCGAGTTTTTCAACGCCACTTCGTAGCTTTCTGTGTCCAATCCCACTTCGCGCTGAGTCACAATGCAGCCCTGATGCTCATGAACAAACTCAATTGGGTCTTCGACGGTCAGGATATGACCGCTGCTGTTTTGATTGCGATATCCGGTCATCGCGGCCATGGTGGTCGATTTTCCTGAACCTGTTGCTCCAACCACCAGCACCAAACCACGCTTAGCCAGGGCGATCTGTTTTAACACTTCCGGTAGTTTAAGTTGCTCAAAACTGGGAATACTGGTTTCTATACGACGAATCACCGCGCCAGGCTGCTCTCGCTGATAAAAAGCCGACACCCGAAAACGGCCAAAGTGGCGAACGATGGCAAAATTCGCCTCTTTGCTGCGATGAAACTCATGTTGGCGCTCAGTGTCCATCATGCCTTCGATTAAAGAGGTAACCATCGCATGAGAAAGCGTCTCGCCCTGCGCTTTCAGCTCCCCGTCAACGCGATATAAAATCGGCGCGCCTACCGTGATATACAGATCCGAACTCTTCTGTTCGATCATTTGTTGCAAGTAACGATCACTATCCATAACAGAGCCCTACTTAGAACATCGGGGTTTCGAGTTCGATTTTCTTCGCCACTTCGGCTTGCTCAACCAAGCCTTGGGCAATCAACTGTTTGGCGTTTTGCTCCATCGTCTGCATCCCATGAGCCGCACCCGTTTGAATCACCGACACCATTTGCGCCACCTTATCTTCGCGGATTAAGTTTCGAATCGCCGGGGTCGCCATCATAATCTCGTGACAAGCCACTCGCCCGCCGCCAATGCGTTTCAGGAGTTTTTGGGCAATCACAGCTTTGAGTGACTCTGACAACATTGAACGCACCATCTCTTTATCGCTGCCTGGGAAAACATCAATAATGCGGTCAATGGTTTTTGCCGCTGAGCTGGTGTGTAAGGTGCCAAACACCAAATGGCCGGTTTCTGCGGCGGTTAAAGCTAAGCTGATGGTCTCTTGATCACGCAACTCGCCGACCAAAATCACATCCGGGTCTTCACGCAAGGCGCTACGCAGAGCATTGTTGAAGCTATGGGTATCGCGATGAACCTCGCGTTGGTTAATCAAACACTTATTGTTGCTATGTACAAACTCAATCGGATCTTCAATGGTGAGGATATGCTTATTATGCTGGCGATTAATATGGTCAACCATCGCCGCTAAGGTGGTCGACTTACCTGAGCCAGTTGGACCAGTCACTAACACTAAGCCCTTTTCCATATTAGCAATCGACTCGAAGATAGCCGGTGTTGCAAGCTGTTCGAGGGTTGGGATCTGGGTGGGAATGGTACGAAAGACTGCCGCACAGCCGCGAGACTGGTTGAAAGCGTTAACACGAAAGCGGCCTACATCGGGCAACTCAAAAGAAAAGTCGACCTCGAGTCTTTCTTCAAACTCGCTGCGCTGGGCATCATTCATAATATCGAACACCAAGCGATGTACATCCGCGTGACTAAAAGCGGGCACGCCCAACTTGCGAACTTCACCATCAATCCGCACCATGGGAGATACTCCAGCAGAAAGATGTAGATCTGACGCATTATGCTTTACACTAAAATCCAGTAACTCAGCGATATCCATTTAAAATCCTTAAGTAAAATCTGCTATGACTAGTATTCAACAAAACATTGAACAGATCACCTCACAGATTGAGAGTGCACAACAAAAGTGTGGACGCGGTCGAGACACAGTGCAACTTCTCGCGGTCAGTAAAACTAAGCCTGTCGAAGCGATTCTCGCCGCGGCCGAAGCGGGCCAGCGTGCTTTTGGCGAAAACTACGTCCAAGAAGGGGCGGATAAGGTCGATTACTTCAATCAACATCACCCAGAGTTAACGCTCGAATGGCACTTCATCGGTCCAATTCAGTCCAATAAAACACGCCACGTGGCCGAGAAATTTGCTTGGGTACATAGCGTTGATCGTAGCAAGATAGCCCAAAGATTGAATGACCAAAGACCCGAAGGTATGGCGCCGATCCAAGTGTTAATTCAAGTCAATACCAGTGGCGAAACCTCAAAATCCGGTACCAGCGATGAAGAAGTGTTTGCTCTTGCAGAGTTGATTTCTACCCTACCCAACCTCACTTTAAGAGGATTGATGTCGATTCCAGCCAATGTGTCAGATTATCAGTCGCAACTGACGGCCTTCACCCACTTAGCGCAGTTGCAACAAAAACTGGCGCAACGCCTGCCAGAGCAGGACATTGATACACTATCGATGGGGATGAGCGGCGACATGGAAGCGGCAATCGCAGCAGGGTCAACTATGGTCCGCATTGGAACCGCTATTTTTGGCGCGCGCGATTATTCTCGCCGTGACTAGAACATTTTTGAGATAAGGACAGATTACTCGATGGAACACAAGAAGATTGCTTTTATTGGTGCGGGAAACATGGTGAGTGCGATCGTCGCGGGCTTAGTCGCCGACGGCTACCCAGCCGATCTCATTACCGCAACCGCGCCTTCATTAACGCGCCGCTTGCCCCTTGAGCAAAAGTACGGTATCCACACCACCAGCGATAACCTCCGTGCAGTCGAAGATGCCCAAGTGGTCGTGCTCTCGGTTAAGCCACAGATGATGGAGCAAGTGTGTGAACCGTTCCAAGGCATAGATTTATCGGGCAAGCTGGTGATTTCGATCGCGGCGGGCATTAATTGCGATCGCCTGATGCAGATGTTAGGACAAGCCGTGAACTTAGTTCGTGTTATGCCGAACACCCCCTCTCAACTCGGGTTAGGCATGAGCGGTTTGTTTGCTCCACAATCAGTAAACCAAGCAGATAAAGACTTTGCGGCTAAACTGATGGAATCTTGCGGCAAAGTCTGCTGGGTGGAACAAGAGTCTGGCATTAACAACGTGATAGCCGCAGCAGGCAGCGCCCCCGCATACTTCTTTCTATTTATGGAAGCGATGCAAGCAGAGGCCATTGCGCAGGGATTCGATAAACCCACTGCGCGACTTTTGGTTCAGCAAGCGGCATTGGGCGCGGCGAGTATGGTGGTGGAAAACCCAGAAACAGAACTCTCTACTTTACGTGAAAACGTGACCTCTAAAGGCGGCACAACCGCAGAGGCGCTGCGAACGTTCAACCAACACCAACTTTCAGATATAGTAGCCAAAGCAATGCAAGCGGCAGTTGCGCGCGCTGAAGAGATGGAAAAACTATTTTAAACACCAGAGCACTCGCTCTCGCCAATAAGGGTCACCTATGAATTCAATGAGTTTTCTGATTTCCACCCTGTTTGATCTCTACATCATGGTGGTGATCTTACGGATCTGGTTGCAAGCTGCACGGGCAGACTTCTACAACCCATTTTCTCAGTTCATCGTCAAAGCGACACAACCGGTTGTCGCACCACTGCGCCGTGTTATTCCCTCACTGGGCAGTATTGACCTAGCGACACTGCTGTTTGCCTATGTGCTGTGCGTGCTCAAGTTCGTCGCCCTGATTTTGCTCGCCTCAAACGGTTCGGTTTCTTTCAGCGCGGACTTTTTATTCTTAGGCCTGCTGTCGCTGATTAAAGCGGCAGGTGGCTTACTGTTCTGGGTACTGCTGATTCGCGCGATCCTAAGTTGGGTTAGCCAAGGTCGAAGCCCTATCGAGTACGTGTTCCACCAATTGACAGAGCCAATGCTCGCGCCTATCCGTCGCATTATTCCTGCCATGGGTGGTTTTGATCTCAGTGTATTGGTGTTGTTTATCGCCCTGCAGTTCGCCAACTTCTTAATGGGCGACGTGATCGGACCAATCTGGTATCAACTATAATGTCCCAGGCAGCTTGGTTTGAAGGCGAAGACATAGTGCTTCGCCTTTACATCCAACCCAAAGCAAGCCGTGATAAAATTATCGGCCAGCACGGAGATGAGCTAAAAGTTGCCATTACCGCTCCCCCTGTCGACGGGAAAGCCAATGCGCACTTGAGTAAGTTTCTCGCCAAACAGTTCAAAGTGGCCAAAGGACTTATCCATATTGATAAAGGAGAGCTAGGACGGCATAAACAGATCCGGGTCACCTCTCCGAAACAGATTCCAAGTGAAATAAAAGCCATCCTGTGATGGCTTTTGTTTTGATATTCACCACAAGGAAACACTATGAAACGATGGACAACGTTATTACTGACCGCACTGTTTACCATGCCAACTTGGGCTGGGCAGTTCAAAACCATCAAAGATGTTGAAGTTCACTACTCTGCGTTCAACTCAACATTTTTAACCGCTAAGGTCGCACGCAGTTACCAGCTCAAGCGCAATGGTTACTCAGCGATCCTCAATATAAGTGTGTTGGATAACTCCCAAGCAGGAAAACCTGCCATCACGGCCACCCTGACCGGCAGTGCCAGAAACCTGATCGGACAAACTCGCGAATTGGAGTTCAGACAAGTCAAAGAAGGGGACGCTATTTACTACTTAGCCGAGTTCCCTATCTCTGACGAAGAGCAACTGACGTTCAATATCGATGTAAACGCTGGCATTAAAGGCACCGGCGCATTAAAGTTCAGCCAAAAATTTTACGTAGAAGAGTAGCGAAGTTTCGAGTTTCGAGTTTCGAGTTTCGAGTTTCGAGCAAAGATAAAAGAATTGATTATGAAAGATAAAAGAATTGTATTGGCGACAGGCAATCAGGGCAAAGTACGTGAAATGGCCGATTTACTGTCTGATTTTGGCTTTGATGTGCTGGCACAAAGTGAGTTCAAGGTGTCGGAAGTCGCAGAAACAGGCACCACATTCATTGAAAACGCGATCATTAAAGCGCGTCATGCTGCGAAAGAAACCGGATTACCTGCCATTGCCGATGATTCAGGGCTAGAAGTCGATTTCCTTAAAGGTGCGCCAGGCATCTACTCAGCTCGCTATGCGGGCGAAGGTGCCAGCGATCAACAGAACCTGGAAAAACTGCTTGATGCAATGCAAGGGGTGCCAGAGCCAGAGCGTACAGCCCGTTTTCACTGCGTATTGGTTCTGATGCGCCATGAAAACGATCCAACGCCGATTGTGTGCCATGGTAAATGGGAAGGGCGCATCTTAACTCAGGCGCAGGGGGACAATGGCTTTGGTTACGATCCGGTGTTTTATGTTCCTGAACACAAATGCGCTTCTGCTGAGCTTGAGCCTGCACGTAAGAAACAGCTGTCTCATCGCGGTAAAGCGCTCAAGCAACTGTTCGCAACCCTCGCAGAGCAGAGCTAATGAGTCAGCTCTCTCCTCCTGCGCTCAGTCTTTATGTCCACATTCCTTGGTGTGTGCAAAAGTGTCCGTACTGTGACTTTAACTCGCACGCACTAAAGAATGACATTCCTGAGCAAGAGTACATCGCGGCGCTACTAGAAGATCTAGACAGTGACATCGAACGTTATCAGTTGTCCGCCAACCCGCGCCCACTGCACTCCATTTTTATCGGTGGCGGCACACCTAGCCTTATCTCTGCTGAGGGTATTGCGACGCTGCTGCAAGGCATTGAGCACCGAATTCCTTTTCAGCCAGACATAGAAATAACTATGGAGGCCAACCCGGGCACGATTGAAGCTGAGCGGTTCAGTGGCTACCGCCAAGCCGGGGTGACACGTATTTCCATCGGCGTGCAGAGCTTTGAGCAAGCGAAACTTGAGCGTTTGGGGCGAATTCACGGCCAAGATGAAGCGGTCAATGCCGCCCACCTAGCCCATCAAATTGGCCTCAACAGTTTTAACCTCGACTTAATGCATGGTCTACCCGACCAATCGGTGGAGCAAGCGTTAGCCGATCTAGATAAAGCGATCGAGCTCAACCCGCCACATCTGTCTTGGTACCAGCTCACCATTGAGCCCAACACCCTGTTTTACTCCAAACCACCGACGTTACCGGACGATGACGACCTGTGGGACATCTTCGAACTCGGTCACCAAAAGCTTGCCGCCGCAGGCTACGTGCAGTACGAAATCTCGGGGTATAGCAAGCCAGGCTATCAGTGCCAACACAACCTTAACTACTGGCGCTTTGGTGACTATTTGGGTATCGGTTGTGGAGCACATGGTAAGCTCAGTTTTGCGGATGGGCGAATCATTCGCACCACTAAGGTCAAGCACCCAAAAGGTTACTTGGCTGCCTATCAAAATATGGTCAAACCTTACTTAGATAGCGAAGTGAGTGTGGACGCTCAAGACCGACCCTTCGAGTTCTTTATGAACCGCTTCCGTTTATTAGAAGCGTGCCCCAAGCAAGACTTTTTGGATACCACAGGACTAGAGCTAGCGGCCATCCAACAGACCATAGATTGGGCGATTGAGATTGGTTACATCAAAGACAGTGATAGCCATTGGCGAATCACTGAAAAAGGTAAACTGTTCCTCAATGACTTGCTTGAAGCGTTTATGGTGGAAGAGTAGCGAGAAGCGAGAAGCGAGAAGCGAGAAGCGAGAAGCGAGAAGCGAGAAGCGAGAAGCGAGAAGCGAGAAGCGAG
>JBCAXU010000098.1:0-15457 GCA_038533895.1 Pseudomonadota bacterium
GGTTAATTACATGGGTGGGTCAATTTTACTTCGGCGATAACGTCGATAAGTGGGTCAGTTTTAAACTGGCGTTGACATCGCTATGTTGTAGATGATAGTGATAAAAGTCTTACTTCAGCAAATCGGCTATTTTTGCTTATTTTGGTTTTAAATGCTGATAAATATGGTCGCGTATCAGGTCTGTCTCAGGCTCAGGTATCTAAGGTGATGGGTGGGATCAGCTCTGATAGATTTCGTTCCCTGATAAAGACATTGCAAACAGCAAAATTGCTCCGCGCTTATGTCCCAGGAGTCACAGGAAAGGCTCTGTTTGGTAAAGTGAGTAGCGCCTTTTATTTAAACTACGAACATACAATCTTTGCTCAGTGCCGGGTTAATTATAGCTATGCTTATTTTGATGTCGGTGGTATCACTGGAACTAGAGTCTTCACAACCCCAAATGACGTGTTATTGATTAGTGAGACTACTTTTCTTATAAAGGCTGCGGAGTTTCAACAGCGACATGGAACGGAGAGGTTACTTTCCGAACGAGACTGGATGTGGTTCAAGTCAGTTGCTTTAGATAACGTTGAGTATGCAGAAAAGGTTCTGGTTTTTTTTACGGCCCGCAATATCCATGATCAATTTCAATTACGTCTATATGAGCTCGCCTCTTTGGTGCTTAGTCAAAACTGGAGCACACCAAGCCTGATGAATGTAGAAGTACCGTATGAGCTGTTCAGTTGGGATACATTGATGCCTGCTCTCGTTCGTAACGCAAGCGAAAAGAATGACACATCAGGATTTGAGAGCCGCAGCTTCGAAGAGCTATTTCAGGGGGAAGTTAGCTTGTCAGATACTGAAGATATCCGGAACTATCGCGCTCTTATCCAGGTGATGGGAATGTTGGCTGTCTATATTGCCAAGCGGTACAAAAGGTTATTGCAGTGGCTTGCCCCCACACTTATGGTGAAAGATTGTTTAATTATACCAAATCGTGGGTTTCAAGTACCACTATGGACATTTGATGTGCTCTGCGATGAGTCACTTGATAGCGTTTACCAAGATAAAATGCGGAAAAAAAATGGTGTGTGGATACATGAGTACAGTGAGCTTTTGAAAGTGCTTCGAAGTCCCGTTCCAGAGCTGTAATTGACCAATGTTAAAAAGTTTATTCCAGAGCACTTCCCCAATTGCCTACTTCAACAAACCTTACGATTTTGGATCTCACATCGCCACGTTTGATGGAGCATCGTGATGCGCAAATATTCGGTTTGGTAATATTAGTAGCAATCCCTAATTAATAACATTAATAGCTCTCCCTAAGAGAGCTTATAAGTAAGACAGTAATCAAGTATAGCCAGTCTATAGTGACTGGCTGATTATGGTAAAAAATAAACCTGATCCAACTGCTATGTCGAGCAGGAGGATCAAGATGAAGAAATTCAACAAGCAATACTTACCGAAGGAACATCACGGAGCCACTTATCAGGGCTATGATGTGTTACCTGACTACAGCATGGGGCAGGATTACTTAGCAGCACTGCTGCGTGTCATGAGGTTTACTACTGGCTGTTATGCCAGAGTATGTATGTTTCGATTTGACCTACACTTACCAGAGCAACCCGATTGTCCAGATTACCCCTCAGAGTACGATACAGACGTGATAAGCAAATTTATGCAATCATTGAGGGCAAAGAATCACGCTAGATGCAAACGTAAGCGAAAGGACGGCAGTCTGCTTCATTTTACTGACATCTATTTCGTGTGGGCAAAAGAGATCAAGAAGTCGACTCAGCCGCACTATCATGTTGCTCTGTTTGTTAACAAAGACGTATACAGGGGATTTGGTGATTACAAGTCCGATAAGGACAGCATGGGCAGCATGATTATCCAAGCGCATGCCAGCGCTTTAAAGCGTCCTGTTGAGGAGGTATCAACGCTGGTGAATTTTGCAGTAGGCAAAAAAAAGAGTGAACGTAGAGAGACCGATGATCCGCCAGTGCTCTACCTCGATCGTAATTCTGAACAGTTTAATGCGCAGTTTAATCGGGTGTTTAAGCGCGTGAGCTATCTATGCAAGCTGGCGACAAAGCACTTTGGGAACCGTACCAAGAACTTCGGTAGCAGTCGCGGGGGATAACCTCGTTGCTACGAGTGCGCGAAAGGGCAAAAAAAATCAGGTACTGCGTGCGTACCTGATTCGTTTACCTTAAAGCCCGAAATCTGCTTTAAGGTTGGCGTACTTCTGCTCAAGCCTGTCTCTGGCTTGCTGCTTACGAACGATAAGTGGCAAACGGTCACTCATGCGGTTAGCTACCTCATCAACGTTTGCTAGTTCAGACTGATACCAGCTATCAAGCTCAGCTTGAATCTGTGGCGGACTCAGCGTGTGCTTGATGCTGGTTACGCTCAACTGCTGAATTACGTCATTGGCAATGGTGCTGGCAGATAGAGCTAATAATGTTGCAGATACAATAGTAGTAAGCTTCATGATGTTTTCCTTAATGTGATTGATACAACACGAGTGTGTTGCTGTGGTTTTGTGTGAATGTACGGGGTGTTCCGATAATAGGTGCCGTAGGGAACTAGCATCGAACTGGTTGGTATAATCGGCTAAATGGGAAAAATGACGTTTTTTCTTTAATAATATGCGTGCAAGACTTCTTTATTTACGATTGGTCTAGCTTTCCTTCACGATGATGCTATCGAAGGCATCCATATCCAGATACGCCAGAAAGTTCGCTTCCCAGGAGCGGTAGAGCTCGATGAATCCTGAGCTGTTTATCTTCTGCCATCCGATACCCGTCGCAAAGGCCATCTGATTACCAATATCAAAGTCGATATCACGCTCCAGCTCCGGATAACCAAGGCCAAAGTAGGCGAAGTCTGTAATGTAATTGACGTGCCATTTATCATCATCGCCTTGCATGATGGATATCTCCACCGGATGATAGCCACCAGCTTCACTGCTGTAGCTGGTATCTCGATAATGTAGTGTCATGGATGATGGAACATCGGCTATCTGCGCCTTATGTACCTGCGTATCTATCGCTTTGTAAAAAGCATCAGAGATGGGTAATACACAGCGATGAAACTGCATTTGGGTTTTAACTGCTATTGTCATTGTGGACTCCTTTTGGAATTTGGTTCGGTAGTGAGTGTTGACTGTGGTGGGTTGTGAATACTGACCAGTGAAGCCCGGATATCATCAAATCCGGACTCTTTTATCTGTTTCATCACGGAGCGCTCATACGCAGCATAGAGCTCAGTGACCTTGGGCTGGTGGAGGTTACATCGGCTGATATCCGGCTGATAGAACCAGTTACGCAGAAAGTTAAAGTACAGCTCAACCTCCACATTGTCGGCCTGCTCATCTGGATATGAGAAACTGGCAATAAACACAATCCGCCATAACGGTTTGCTATCTTCAGTGTGTCGTTCGAGTTGAATCTCAACTGGATGGAAGCCTTCTTTGCTCTGGTAATAACTCTGAACACGAAAGTTCAGGGCTATCCGTTTGGCATTCACCGGGATAGCCAACTGACTGATTAGCGTCTGTAGATATTCCACCAGCAGTGGATGAGGCGTAGTTCGGTTCATAACAGCCCCCGCTCAGCAAATGAGACTGAATGTTCTCCAATGATGATGTGGTCCAGTACGCGGATATCCACCAGCTCTAACGCCTGTTTTAAGCGCTCGGTAATCCGTTTGTCCGCTTGAGATGGCTCTGGTATACCTGACGGGTGGTTATGGGCAAGAATGAGCGATGCAGCATTTTCTTTCAGCGCGAGCTTTACCACTTCTCGTGGGTAGATGCTGGCAGCATCAATAGTGCCGTAGAATAACTCCACGTATTCAACCAGTCGGTTCTGGTTATCGAGTAACATAACGGCAAAGGTTTCCCGCTCCAGGCTACCCAGCTTAAAGCGTAGGAACTCTTTTACTTTATCTGGGTTGGAGTAGGTGTCGCCTCGTAGATAGGTATCCGCCAGAATTTCAGCGGCCTTTTCGAGTATCTGCTTGGCACAAGTTGGTAGGGTGAAGTCATAATCATTGTTGGGCATGCGTCCTCCTTCTCATCTGCAGGGCAATGCACCAAAATGATATATATCTGAAAAAGTTTTAAATCGAATGGAAGAACAGCAATAGGGGGACACAGCCCCTTCCTTATGCCGTTCTTGGTCCATCGGGACTGCTCTTTATTTTTTGAAGTTGACTTCCAGCTTATCGGTCACCGGGTACTTAGCCACCTCATAGTCAGGATTAAGTGTTGCCAGGTTGTGCGCGGCTATTGCGGCAGCAGAGGCTATTCCCCAAAGCGCAGCAGGTGAAAACGTTGCAGCCATGCTGGCAGAGCGCCCGGCAGTATAAATACGGCAGGATAGTCCTTCTCCTTCGATGATGGCTTCTAGCTCTTGTACAGACTGGTTCATGCTCGTGACGTTGGTTAATACAAATGACGCTCGCTTTGTCAGAAGGGCCTTAATTTCTTCACTACTAATTTCGTGGTAAGCGTATTCTTTAGTCATGGTTATCCTCGTTGTTGTGAATTCTGCAATAAGGCCAGAAGTTGCCCCAGCACTGTATGCTGGAGTAAACGCCTTATCTTAGTTTGATGGTTGATTCTGGTACGTTATTTAGATACGTGTGGTTGTTATTCAGACCAGCAGGTTCACGAATTGAGTACTGCTTCAGGTCAAAATAGCTTGGGTAGGTAAAGCCATAGGTAGAAACATGCAATTTCTGAATTTGGCTGAGTGGGACATTCTGTACTTCTGTTTGTGATTTGCCTTGATAAACCATATACAGAGTATTGTTACAAGCCAGTAAACCAAGTGGCATAGCATCCAAGATATCGAGCTTTACTCCTGAAGCTGGCTCAAGTGTCAGGCTGAGCCTGCGATTGTGATACAGGGCAATGCACAGGTTTTCAAAAACGCTGCGTTGTATACCTTGCAACAGTGTGGTGCTGGTAGCCTGGATATGTACCTTTGTCGGTGTCAGCAAATCTGTTTCATCATTGAGTGGTGCATATTGAATCATGGCTTCCGTGAAGGTGGATTCGACCGCGCTCATTAACTCCTTTGGCAGTACCTGCCTTAACTGCTCTTGGGCCAGTGACAATATGATGGCCTCTCTGGCTCCAATCGTGCGCTTGTTGCTGCTTTTACGAGAGTAGCCATACGGCTTATCTCTGGTGTCTTTCTCTACATCAAAATAGCGGACCAGCACATCCAGATTACGCTGGATGGTACGAATGTCCCGCCCCAGATTGATTTCCTCTAGTTGAGCTTGTAGCTCGGATGCGGTGATTTTGCGCCGAACTGGTATGCGCTTATACAGCTCGAAGGCAAACGAAATGCCATCGGCGATACTGGGTTTACGGTGTTTTGCCATTGTCATTTTCACTTATTCAGGCAAAGCAAGGCCCTACCCATGAACCTTGTAGGCCGGGTATCTGGTGCTATGCACAGGATTGATTAGAGGTAGGTTCGCAGATGAACCGGAGTTGGATGCCGGATGCGGCAGTTTGAAGTGAATTTGTTGTCGTAGTGCTCCTTAATACCGGTAGTACTCACCTGGATATTAAGTGTTTGAAAATGGGTTATTTCGACAAATGGCCTTGCCCATGCCTGTTAGAGACGTTACTGGATCTCTCTGGACAAAAAAAACGCTTCTTGCCCTTGTTCTGAGATGAATACAACAAGGGCATTTTTAATGAGATTGATCAGATTACCAGAGGTATTGAACAGGGTTGGGCTCTCCCGCTCTCAGATATACAACATGTGCGATAACGGGACGTTCCCGAGAGCATTATTGTTGGGGCCTAGAGCGATAGCCTGGAACGAAGAAGAAATACATGACTGGATGATGGCTAAGATTCGTGAACGAGACAGGAGGGAAGAAGCATGCGTATTGTAGTTGGACAGGGAAAACCACTAGGAATGACTGACCGTGCTTATGTGGACTTTAAGTATGACAATTTGCCAGTTGCTACTGACCAGTTCGATCTAGGTAAGTATGCTCTGTTCATGTTAAGCGATAAGTTCAACTGGTATTTGAGGGTGACTCCAAACTCGCTAATGGTAAAAGTTAACTTGAGCGGAGCTCCTATCATACTGCAACGGGGAAAGGACCCGATGAAGGTCTTTACCTACAAGTTAAAAGATGAGCTGAAAAATAGATGGGAAGACGATAAATCAAGGCTGCTGGTGTTTTCCATGAGATATCAGAAAGAGAATGGGAGTAACCACTACAAAGCCGGAATCATGTTTGATTTGACTACATTTCAGCATAGACAAATTGACGATTTAAAGAAGCTTATTAAGCAAGTGATAGTGAACGCTTGGTCCAAGACTATAAAGGTATGGCCGGACAACAATACGATGAATGTCAGGTTCTCCGACCGGTGCAACTTTGTACCTTTTATCGCAGGGGGGCCAAGCTACAAGGACAACATTGAACAGCAGTTTTTCCAACTGAGCACATTGGCTGAGTTGCGGCCACTACACAAGTTTGGGATGCAGACGACTTTCCAGTTTCACCACACACGCTATAAGCCTAAAAAAAGGCCAACTGACGCGACTGCTGCAACAATCCCGATAGACACAAGCAACTAGAAAACAATCCAACTAGGTACGGAGGTATCACCATGCGTTTTATTCGGCTTAAAGAAGTGAAAGAGAAGACAGGCCTTAGCCGTACATGCATATACAGATATATGCAGTATGGGGGCTTTCCCACACAAATACAGATCGGAGAGAGGGCGGTTTGTTGGCTGGAAAGTGAAGTAGACAAATGGATGCAGGGATTATACTGGCAAAGTAGCTACTCAGAACGTAATGAACTAAGTTGATGAGACGAGATTAATAGAAGAAATTCAATCTATCAGGTATGATTAGCACGTTTAAACATTTATTAATGAAAGCACTTTTATCATGGCCAGCTCTACTCAAATCAAAGCGTTAATGCAGTCGCACATCGATAAGGATGACGACAGATTTTTATCTGTCGCGCTTCAGGTTGCGGCTCATGAAGCTAGAAATGGTCATGGTAAACTGGCGCAAGAGCTTAAGCAGCTAGTCGAGAAAGCAAAGAAGAACAGCGCGAAGAACTTACCTGTTTCAATAGCAAGCAGTGTAAAAGATTCTTCAGGGTTGCTGATGACTAGCCATCCTAAGTTAAGATTTTCAGACCTGATAGTTTCTTCCGCCGTTAGTGAACGGCTGGAAAGGCTGGTCAAAGAACAAAAGCACCTCACTACTTTAAAAAACCATGGATTATCGCCGCGTCGAAAACTGTTACTGGCTGGTAAGCCTGGGACCGGTAAAACCTTCACTGCTTCAGTGCTGGCTGGAGAGTTGGACTTTCCGCTGTTTGAGGTGCGATTAGATGCGGTGATTACCAAGTATTTGGGTGAGTCTTCCGCTAAACTTAGACAGATCTTTGATACCATTCGAGAAGTTAGAGGTGTTTACTTTTTCGATGAATTTGACGCGTTAGGATCGCATCGCGGTTCCAGTAATGATGTCGGTGAAGCAAGACGTATCTTGAATAGCTTTTTGCAAATGATTGAACAAGATGATTCTAACAGTGTCATCGTTTGTGCTACTAACCACATAGAAGCCCTCGATCATGCTTTATTCAGGCGTTTTGATGATGTGATTAGGTACCAATTGCCTTCTGAAGACGAAATCATCAAACTGTTTAAAACTCGTCTGCAACCATACGTTGCCAAGAATTTCCCATGGAAAAAACTGCCTGCTATTTCTGAAGGGCTGAGTAATGCTGAGGTTACTTTGGCTGCCAATGATGCAATTAAAGAGATGCTGATTCACAATCATAACTCAATTACGATCTCTATGCTTAAGCAGGCTATTGAAGACAGGAAAAGCATTAGCCAACATTTTATGGAGTAACAATTCTGAATGGCTAGAAACGACTATAATAAACCACATTTCTTTTTTAACTCTTCCGCCAGCTCTCATGAATTTACGTCTCCTATCCGAGGAGGCGGATCTAAAGTAGAAATTCCCGCAAAAAACAGAGCTGCTCACAGCAGCAAGCTACGCCAAGAAATCCAAAATGTTGCTACTGAACTAACGGTTCTAAAACAGAGTATTCCTTATTCGGAGCTCAATATGGGGGTTGGCATTCAGGTTGAGTTTGAAAGCTTTCCGGACGTTGAAATGGCCGTTCAGAGTCTCGCTAATGATCCTCAAGGTATCGTGCTACACAATGTAAAAACAGTGGAGCAGGATGGACAGCAAACGACTCTTGCGACAGCTTTTGTGCCGGAGGGAAAGTTAAGCTTCTATCAAAAAAAGCTGAATGATTACGAAGGGTACAAAACAAAGCAGAATGGTGATGCGGCTGATCATCAAAAGCTTATTGATTCTATCAAATCTATCAAGCGTGCAGCCTTCTCTGCTATCTGGGCTGATGATATTAGTCTTCTACCTGAAGACAAAGAAGCGGATGTTTGGTGGGAGGTATGGCTAGCAACACCAAGGAAGAGCCGTCAAACCCATAATCACTACCGTGAAATACTTTCAGACTTTTCTCGGTTAGCGAATATTGCTGAAATCGAAGTGTCTGAGCATAAGCTTCGTTTTCCGGAACATACAGTGATTCAAGTAAAGGCTAGCCAAAGAAAGCTTGAAGAAAATGCAACTCTGCTCTTTAGGGTGTCAGAGATCCGTTACCCCAAAGTTACGGCTGAATTTTTTGATGCAATGGAGCCTATAGAACAACGAGAATGGTCTGACGAACTTCTCTACCGGCTAAACCATACGTATACAGATAGCTCTCCATATATCTGCATAATTGATTCTGGAGTGAACGTTGAACATCCTTTACTTTCTCCTTTTGCTGATTTAGGTGACCAAAGAACTATAACTGATGATAGTGATCCTACTGATGCTATCGGCCATGGTACAGGTATGGCTGGCTTAGCAATGTGGGGAGATTTGACCGATAGGTTGAGCTCGACAGACATTGAAACAGTTACTCACAGGCTAGAGTCAGTTAAAACGATCAGGTTTAATGGAGATAATGCTGGTAAATCTCTGGGGGTAGTAACCGAAAATGCGGTTTCGGAAATAGAAAGCTATAAACCTGAGCGTTCACGTACCTATTCAATGTCATTGTCATCAGGGAAAGGGACGGATAGAGGCAGACCGTCATCTTGGTCGAGTGCAATGGATATGCTTGCGGTAGATTTTCTGGGCGAAGGTGAGTTTCCTAGACTGTTTACTGTCTGTGCGGGGAACACGGAGCCCGTTGGGAGTGTAGTGTACCCACAGCTTAATTATATAAGCGATGTGCATGATCCTGCTCAAGCATGGAACGTGTTAACTGTAGGTGCATATACCGAAAAGGATGTCATAACAGAATCAAGCGATTATCAACCATTGGCACCTAAAGGTGGCCTATCACCTTACTCGACTACTTCCCTTGAATGGGAAAGGAAAAATACTCCGATTAAGCCAGAGGTTGTGTTTGAAGGGGGAAATGTTGGTCGAGATGAAGTTGGTTGTGCTGGGATGCAAGATTTAGAGCTGCTCACAACCAATAATGACTTCTCTCGAAGACATTTCCGATGTGCAAATGCCACCAGTGCCGCTACTGCCTTAGCTGCTAGATTTACCGCTCAGATCAAGTCTAAGTATCCTGACTTATGGCCGGAAACGGTAAGGGCATTGACAGTCCATTCTGCCGATTGGACGGATGAAATGTATTCGTTAATTTCTGCTGAACGTAATGACGGCAATATTAAAAAGTCCGATATGGCCAAGCTGGTACGCAAAGTAGGCTTTGGTGTTCCTGACTTGGAAAAAGCTTTAAATAGTGCAAGTAACTCTTTGTCATTGGTGATTCAGGATGAGCTACAGCCTTATATAAAGCCAAAGTCTGGAGACACCAAGACCAAAGATATGCATTTGCACGATCTCCCATGGCCCGTAGAGGAACTGCAAAAAATCGGCGAGGCAGATGTAGAGCTGACTATCACTCTGTCATATTTTGTTGAGCCAAACCCGTCGAGCCGCAATGTACTAAACAAGTACAGTTATGCAAGCCATCAGTTGAGATTTGACGTCAAGCATCAAGGGGAATCAGACCAGCAATTCATGCGAAGAATCAATGCCAAGGCTGAAGGCGAAAAACCAGAAGCATTAGAAGACGGTAATTGGTTGTTAGGTAAGCAGCAACGACATAGGGGCTCTATTCACAAAGACATTTGGCGTGGCAGTGCTGCAGATCTTGCTGCTCGAGGAAAGATTGCTGTGTACCCTGCCGGGGGCTGGTGGAAAACTCGAAAGGCCCACGAGCGCTATAATTCGGAAGCAAGGTATGCACTGATAATTTCTCTATCAGTTCCTGAAGTTGAAGTGGACTTGTATAGCGAGGTTCAGACGTTAGTAGATGCAGAGGTAACAACACAAACTGCTGTCGAGGTCACTATCTAGTTCTCATCCAGAAAACATTTTGAATCTACTAGCACGACTTTGTCCAGAGGCTTGCTTATGGAGCATGAAACATGGAAATGCCCCATTTTTTGTTGGCGAGATTTTTGACCGATAAATCCTGTCAGAATTTGCCCTACATTTCCTAATACCTGATGAGAAGAAAGTCATGCTCGCTATTCGATAGTTAGTTTCACTAGAATTTTTATCTTTGCAATTAGGCATATTCGTTTTGAGTGCAACTTTATGCGTTTAAGCAGGATGAATGTAAGTAAGTGGAAACGCTTTTTAGGAATATCGTGGGCTGCGCTCCTAAACGAAAATTGCTCATAAGGTTTTATTGATATGTAGTTGTTTCTGTTTATGGTAAGAGAGGCTTGTCAGCCTCTCTATACTCTGTTTTAAATATTAGAATCCTTCAATCTACCACGATGAGATAAGAATTCATCTTGTTCAATGAAGCCGTTATCATCGATATTGATGCGCTCGAACATTCCTTCACTGTAACTAGAGTTTCTCAATAAACGTCCTTCAGATTTACGTGACTCTTGGCGAGCTTTCTGAAATGCGTCAAACTCCTCCGGTGTCAGGACTGCATCTTGATTAACATCTATCTCAGCAAATGTTGGGGGCTGCGCCATACTCATTCGGCCATTGTTTCGACCTGCGGCATCAACATAAAGTGAGACTGCTAAACAACTTAATATTAACGGTGCGACTAAGCGTTTCATAACTTCCTCCTTTATCATCGTTCAATATAATTATACGTTTCCATGCGTCCGGTAACGTAAAGATATGTAAAGGGAATATCATTCACGACAATTTCTCAGCCTATAGAATAATTGCACTATGCTTATGGCATTTTTGAACGCATTGTTCAAAAAAATGTATAATCAATAGTTAGTTAAAGGGGGGATGCAGCAGCTAAAGAGTGCGGGTACGCTTATCAGAGATTTATGTATGACTCAACCAACTAGCAATATTTCAAGCCACTAAAAACCGAAAATGCATTAACAAATGGCAATCGTAAATGAACACGTCAAACCATGAGGTTTATTGCTGCGTAAAATTAGATTACCACCATAATTGTTGGCCAATGCTTTTGTGATTGAAAGACCTAAGCCAACATTGGAACTATCTGTACTTCTTGCCGAATCAAGACGGGTAAAGGGTTTGATTACCTCTTCTAACTTGGTCTTATCAATGCCGATACCTGTATCGGAAACAGAGAACTCAATATCGTTTGGATGCTTGGTTGCACTTAGTGAAATCTCGCAAGAATCACCACCATACTGGATTGCATTGTTCACTAGGTTTTCAATCATTCTTCGAATAGTTATAGGTGGAACATTTTCCGTTAAGCGGCCTGCGCCTCGATATTCAATTATTACCGACCTATCGCTGTATTCGTCCACGATGGTCTGTAATAAGCTATCAATATTGGTTTGTTGCCTTTCTTCAATATCACTGTCGTTTTTAGCAAATCTCATGGTGGCTTTTAACATTTTTTCCATGATGGAAATTGAGTTGAGCATTTGCCTTTTATCTTCACTGTCCTCTGCAAACTCCAACCTAAGCCTTAGACTGGTTAAAGGTGTTCTCAAATCATGAGAGATAGCCGCAATAAGTCGTGTACGCTCTTGAATAAATTCAGAAATATCGATCTGCATCTTATTAAATGCTTCGATTGTTGGGGCTAAATCTTTTGGACCATCGGCGTCAATTGGAGTGACCTTGCGGCTAATAGCAAACTCAGACGCGGCTTCACGCAATGTTTGAATAGGCCTGAGAGCACGGTGGATGATGAATATGGCCAGAATTATCGTAACTAACATCACCATGCTTAAAGCAAAAATAACAGAAGTGGACCAGTGAGTGACTTCTTCTCGAATGCCTGACGAGAAGTTCAGCCACTTACCATTTGGCAGTTGAACTGAACCATCAACGGTGGCGAGATATCTCATTCGTAGCGCCCGACGTTCCTGCATAGACATCCCCGACATCATCGCATTGTGCATGTCATGCATATCCGCAAGGGGGCGTGCTCGTTCAACAAGAAATAGGTTTACGTTTTCTATTCCCTTGGCTTTAAAGCTTGCGATGAGCTGATTGGTTTCTTTTGACAAGTTTTCTGTTGCTTTTACATGAGGCTGCGTTGTTATGGACAGCGCTAAATCTGAGCTACTACTTGCCTCTAATACTGATGGATGAAGAGACTCGGGTGTTTGGCTTAATAGCTCAATCATTGTCGTCACCCTTTGCACAGCAGACGAAGAAGAGAGCAGGTTCAGTGTTCTTGTACTCTCAGAAGAGAGCAAATTAAGCGACAGATAAAAACTGATGACAAAGCCAAGTAATACAATAGTGCCAATTTGATGTATCAGGCTAAGGCTGCGAACCCACTTAATCATGATTTACCTCACAACTAAGCTGATAACCACCTCCCCAAATAGTCTTGACGAGTTTTGGCTCTTTGGGGTTTACCTCGACTTTGCGTCTTAGTCTGCTAATTAATGTATCAATCGCTCTGTCGTAGACATCGGCCCCTCTGCCCTGAACCAGTTTTAACAAGTCCTCTCTAGACAGCACAACATTAGGATGAGTTAAAAAAGCTACGAGCAACTCAAATTCCGTCGATGTTAAAGAGACTAAGACACCACTACTATCAAATAACTCTCTTGTGGTTGTATTTAGCGTCCAACCAGCAAATGTATAATTAGAGTGAGTGGTAGAGGCTTGTTCACTGACACCTGGGATAGCGAAATGCCGCCTCAAAACAGACTTAATACGAGCGAGCAACTCTCTTGGGTTGAAGGGCTTAGCGAGATAATCATCC
The DNA here is from genome assembly GCA_038533895.1 of Pseudomonadota bacterium. GTDB lineage: Bacteria > Pseudomonadota > Gammaproteobacteria > Enterobacterales > Vibrionaceae > Vibrio. Next base: position 13,285 of record JBCAXU010000098.1, read on the forward strand.
GCCCCGACTTCAAGACCAATAATTCGGTCAATCTCTTCTCCCAGAGCGGTCAGCATAATGATAGGAGTATTTGATGTCATGCGAACTTCCCGGCACAAAGTCACACCATCTTTCCCGGGTAACATCAGATCGAGGATGATGAGATCAAACGACTGCTGACGCATAGCTTTTTCCATGCTTTCACCACCTTCAGCTGTGACAACATGAAAGCCATGAGGCGTCAAAAAGCGTTTTAGTAGTTCTCTAATCTCAGCGTGGTCATCAACCACCAATACTTTATAGGTCTGATCCATAAAGAGTCCTCTACGTTCTCCATACATTATTCAATATAACCAGTTTGTTAGCGAATGTGTGACAAAGTGTGTCAATCTGAGGCTTTGCCATCATTTGTCAGAAACAAATAGATTTGCGACACACATTCGAATGTAAAAGTTGCTGTAATAAAGGTGAAGAAGACAACCGAGGGATAAATCATGAAAACATTCACTAAAATACTAGCCGCCACCACCGCTCTCGCTATTTCTGCAAGCGTATTTGCACATATGGGTGGAGGAAAAAACGGGCCTGGATTTATGCATGCAATGATGAATACAGACAGCCCTCAATATCAAGCTATGCTTGAGCTTAGAGGAGACCCTGAGGCTATGCAAGCCTGGATGCAAAGTATGCATGACGATCCTGAAGCCATGAGAGAGTGGATGAAGCAGGTGCACGGTGAAGACTATGCAAACCAGAAAGGGGGATTTGGGTGTCAGGGAAATCGCTTTAACAACGAACAAGTCCCGGCTTCTGAGTAGTTTGTGAGGTCAATATGCATGGATATTATGACTTTGGTTTTGGTATAGGACACATGTCTATGATGCTGTTATGGATTGTGATTATAGGGGTTGTGCTTTGGTTACTATTCTCTCCGAAGGGTACTTCACTAGTGCAAAGAGAAACCCCGTTGGAGATTGCGAAAAAACGTTATGCCAAAGGAGAGATCACCCGTGAGGAGTTGGATAACATCAAGCAAAACCTATAGATAATTCAGAGCCATTTGTCACCAAGCACAAATGGCTCTATTTTTATGTCTCCCTTCAAACGACGCTCTTTTCGCAGTAGCAGTCTGTTCACCACCCCTATTTCACTTTTTGTGTGCTCATGCGAAAAAAAACTTGACCTGTGTGCTACACATAGGTTTTAGGATTAAGTTAAACACCAATACCACTAGGGAGCACACCATGAGTTGTTGTAACAAAGCGCCAAACGGGGGAAGCAACAACCCCAAACTACTGCTAAAGGTAACGCTGATCATGTTTGCCGTTATCTTCTTAATCGTTTTCATATTTGGCTAGATCTAGATATTGGTCAATGAATAAGTTACTTGGATACATTACTTCGGTGTCATCAGGAGAGTTAGAGATGTTAACTACTGAAATTGCCAGGTCAGTCGGGGTTACGGCTGAAACGGTTCGCTTTTATACCCGAAAGGGACTACTTTCTGCGGAAAAAGATCCTAACAATGGGTATAAGGTTTATCAACAAAGCGCTGTAGATAGATTGCGTTTTATTACCCATGCACGAAACATTGGTTTTAGTCTTAGCCAGATTGAGGAGATCATTGAATACTCCCAACAAGGAAAAACACCTTGTCCCAAAGTAAGGCAGATGTTGAGCGATAAGATTTCTGAGACCAAGCAAAAAATTCAAGAGTATGAAAAACACCTTGAGCTTATGGAGGAAACCTACGCCGAATGGACAAACGAACCAGATATGATTCCCAATGGAAAAGCCATCTGTTGCCTGATTGAGGATTGGTCTGAAAAACAACCACTTACTGAGTCTAAGGAGAAGTAACCATGAATGCACAACCGTTTTCTCTCGCGTTATCAGGTGTCAATTGTGGCAAATGTGTAGCAAAGATGGTTTCCGCTTTAAGGGAAAGTGATCCTGATGTCTCTCTAGTCGTTAATGACAGCAAACTAAAAGCTGACGTGATCTCGACACTGACACCAGAAAAAGTGATTAACATCATCTCCAGTATTGGATACTCCGCATCGTTGCTATCTAGTCAGCAATATGAAACGTCTGTTGCCAACGTTTCATGTCAACGCTGTGTGCAAAAAATAGTAAATGCCATTAAAGAGGTAGATGTGAATGCCAACGTATCCGTTGATGTTCAGACTCAAAA
>JBCAXU010000099.1:0-15377 GCA_038533895.1 Pseudomonadota bacterium
AAACTCAGTATGTTGTTTAATAATTACTCAATTTCGGGCGGTTTGGTTTTCTGTCCGAATAACGCAACAAAGCCCTTTATTACAGCACTATTCATTCCAACTGGCTGGATGCCTAACGAGCAGTTTGGCAGCATTGTTGGTCCAATGATTACTTACTTGCTGCCTCTGCTAATTGGTTACACTGGTGGTCAAATAGTGGGCGACAAACGCGGTGCGGTAGCCGGTGCTATCGGTACCATGGGTGTTATCGTTGGTGCAGAAATCCCAATGTTTGTTGGTGCGATGATCATGGGCCCATTGAGTGGCTGGGTGATTGTGCAAATCGATAAACGCCTTGAGCATAGAATCCCTTCCGGCTTCGAGATGGTTGTCAACAACTTCTCCCTTGGCATCTTCGGCATGATCATGTGTCTGTTTGCTTACGCGATTGTTGGCCCAGCAGTGACTGCGGCAAACCTTTTCGTGAAATCAGGCATCGAAGCGCTCGTCGCGACAGGGTTCCTACCACTTCTCGCCATCATTAATGAACCTGCGAAAGTCCTATTCTTAAACAACGCGATCGACCAAGGTATTTACTACCCGCTAGGCCTGCAAGCTGCGGCTGAAACTGGTAAGTCTATCTTCTTTATGGTGGCATCAAACCCAGGACCAGGTCTTGGCATGTTGCTGGCTTACGCGATGTTTGGTCAAGGTCTGAGCAAGAAATCGGCGCCAAGTGCAATCATCATCCACTTCTTTGGTGGTATCCATGAGCTTTACTTCCCATACGTGCTAATGAAACCAATCATGATTGTAGCCATGATTGCGGGTGCGGCAACGGGTATCGCAACGTTCAACTTGCTTGATGGCGGCCTAGTTGCGGGTCCAAGTCCTGGTTCAATCTTCTCTTACCTAGCGTTAACACCAAAAGGTAGCTTTATCGCCACTATCGCTGGTGTCACCACAGCAACGATTGTTTCATTCCTAGTGGCTAGCGCGATTTTGAAAATGAGCAAGCAAGAAGAGAAAGAGCAGGATTTCGAAAAATCTGTCACAGACATGAAAGATATGAAAGCCGAAGGCATCGTCGCCAAAACTGCGACTACAGCCGACGCTTCGGCGGCGAAAAACATCAAGTTTGTTGCCTTTGCATGTGATGCAGGTATGGGCTCGAGTGCAATGGGGGCGTCGACCTTCAAACGTAAACTTGAGAAAGCAGGATACGACATTCAAGTTAAGAATTTCGCGATAGAGAAAGTTCCAAGTGAAGCAGACATTGTGGTTACACACGAGAGTCTGGAAGACCGTGCAGTGAAAGCCACCGGCTTGCCTGTCATCACAATCAAGAACTTCCTTAATGACCCTGCGCTCAACGGTCTAATTGAAACTATCGAGCAACAACACGCTTAAATCAGAATTACGGGGCACAACAGTGCCCCAAATCGGAGAGATAAATCATGGTACAAACAACTGCTGCGGTAATTTGTGGTGAAAAGGATATTCAACTACGCACTTTCGAACTGCCAAAAATCGGCAAGGATGAGCTACTGGTTAAGAATATTTCAAACAGTATTTGTCTTTCGACCTATAAAGCTGCGCTGTTAGGTAGCAAACACAAACGCGTTCCAGAAAATATTGCAGACGTTCCGGTTATCACTGGCCATGAATACGCAGGGATCATCGTTGAAGTTGGTGAAGATTTAACAGATCAATTCACTGCGGGAGATTCGTTTGTTCTCCAGCCAGCAATGGGACTACCGACTGGTTATTCAGCAGGATATAGTTACGAAACTTTCGGTGGTAATGCTACCTACTCTATTATTCCTAAAATTGCGATTGAGCGAGGCTGCGTATTGCCCTACAAAGGCAGCTACTTCGCCGATGCCTCTCTGGCGGAGCCGATGTCGTGCATTATCGGCGCGTATCATGCCAGCTACCACACCAAGCCTTACGTTTACGAACACGATATGGGCATTAAGCCAGGTGGTGCACTCGCTTTACTTGCTTGTGCAGGCCCAATGGGGATTGGCGCAATTGATTACGCTATCAACGGTCCGGTGAAGCCAAAACTTATTGTGGTGACAGACATAGACACCGAGCGCTTAGCTCGAGCTGAGAGTTTGATTCCCGTCTCTTCGGCGGAAAAACAGGGCATCGAGCTTCACTATGTTAACACCAGCACTGTCGACAACCCTGTCGAGTTCTTGAAAGCCCTCAACGCAGGTAATGGCTATGATGATGTGATGGTATACGCGGCGGTCGCTCAGGTTCTCGAACAAGCGGACGAGCTACTCGGCAACGATGGTTGTTTAAACTTTTTTGCCGGCCCGACCGATAAACAGTTCAAAGTGCCATTCAATTTTTACAATGTTCATTACGAGGCCACACATATTGTTGGCACTTCTGGCGGTTCAACGGGGGATATGGTTGAATCTCTTGAATTGTCGGCTAAAGGTCAGATTACCCCATCATTCATGGTGACCCATGTGGGTGGTCTACAATCAGCGCCTGAGCATATTTTAAATCAGTTGGAATACACTGCTGGTAAAAAGCTAATTTACCCTCATATCGATATGCCTATGGTCGCGATCAATAACTTTAAATCGCTGGCAGATATAGACCCGTTCTTTATCGAGCTCGATACAATAATGGCGGCAAATAACTATGTATGGAATGAACTGGCAGAAAAAGCACTGCTGGAGTTCTACGGAGTAAGTTTGACTCTATAGTTGAGTCAATCTGTGGCAGCCATTTGCTGCCACAGAGATTGAGGAGCGTGATATTACAGTGCAAGAAGAACTACTAGATGCATTAGAAGAGTGTGCAACCGCCACTTGTTTTATCCAAGCGTCTCATAAACTTATCAAGGCTAAATTGAAACAATTGTTGCCACGCGTCTTTGTTCAAGACCCGATGGTGATAGAGTATGCGGTTACCCCGCTGCTCAAAGAAGATGGTCCGTTGGTCGAGATAGATGTCATCGCTAAGCTGATGTTTGCCATGGGAAAAATATCCCTAGAAACCTACGCCGATATCGGGTTGTTTGATCAAATGAACGATTTTGTCGCAGGCTATGACCAATCCATATCGTTCGATGACGACATGATTTATGACTTTATTAACAGTCAGTCGTTACTGAAAAAATCGGATGGCACCATCTATTTGGATTCAATTAACCAACTAAAATTTTCATCATTCGACACCTTTTCTCAAGCACGCTATGAGTCACTGGTTAGGACCGTGCTCAAGCTGTGCTGCGATGGCTTAATAGAGACGGTGGAGAAAGAAATTCTTAATTAAGGCTTATCCTATGAAAGTCTCATTAAATGTAAGTGGCTTTGAAACCGAAGCCATATTCGCTGACAATAACGTCGAACAAATTCATAAGCCGCTAATCCACAAGTTTTCACGCCTCTATCGCGACAAACAAGAACGTATTGTCGTGTTCTTAGTGGCTCCCCCTGGAAGTGGTAAGTCAACACTCGCAGCGTTTTGGGAATATTTATCACACAGCGAGCCCGACGTTGAACCATTGCAGGTACTGCCTTTCGATGGGTTTCACTTAGCCAATGAAATTCTCGATAACAATTACACGATAAGAGGCAACGAAACGATCAAGCTGCGCGACATAAAAGGGGCGCACGAGACGTTTAATCTCACCTCGCTGATCGACAAGCTTAAAAAATTAAAGGTGGGTGATCCTAAATGGCCTTATTACGACCGCAATTTACACGATCCCGTCGAAGATGCTTTGACTGTTGATAAACAGGTTGTGGTGATTGAAGGAAACTGGTTACTGCTGGATGAACCAGTGTGGAGTAACCTGCACAACTTTGCTGACTTTACGATTTTTATCGATACAGACCCAACGTTTCTAGAGCAGCGCCTAGTGAACCGCAAGATTCGTGGTGGTTCTACACCAGAGCAAGCACAGCGGTTTTATCAGCGTTCGGACTCGAAAAATGTCGACATGGTGCTCAATCATTCCGTCGCAGCAGATCTAACACTTTATATGAACCAAGATGGTTCTTTCGAAATTAACTAACTGTTTTTAGGAGGTTGTGATGGATATTGTCGTCGACAGCCATACTCATACCCTTGCCAGTGGCCATGCCTACAGCACTATTATCGAAAACGCGAAGGCCGCTAAGGATAAGGGGCTAAAACTTCTTTGCACTACGGATCATGCTCCAGAAATGCCAGGCGCCCCCCACTACTGGTTTTTCAACAATCAAAGAATTTTGCCCCGCTTTCTTCATGACGTTGGTATTATCCGTGGAGTCGAAGCCAACACGATCAATGTCGATGGCGAGCTAGACCTCCCACCTTCATCATACCAACATCTAGACTGGGTGATCGCCAGTTTCCATGAGCCCGTGTTTGCACCAACGAGCGAAGCGGTCCATACCCAAGCTCTCATCAACGTGATTAAAAGTGGCAAGGTTGATGTATTGGGTCATTTAGGTAATCCTAATTATCCGTTTGATCTTGAGGCTGTGCTGAGCTGCGCTAAGCAACACAATGTCGCGATAGAAATAAACAACACATCATTAACAGGAAAAAGTCGCAAAGGTAGCGACTCACGCTGCTCACATATTGTTGAGGTAGGAAAACATCTTGATGTCTATTTCGCCACAGGGTCCGACGCCCACTTTTGCGAAGAAATTGCGCGCCTTGACTTAGCCAAAGCTCTACTGACAAGACATCAAGTCGATCGCAACAAGATCATCACCACCTCGACATCGAGATTTCTCAACTTTCTCCTGTTACGCGGCAAAGGTCGTATTAAAGAATTCTTAGAGCTCTATTAACCGACTCTCACCACTATTTAAGTACTATTGCCAGGCCCCGCTCAATGAATGTGGGGCCTTAACTTATGCATCTCCCTATCGCTCGCCACTCCATCCATTTCTTGAGCCCATCACCCGAAAGTCGCAGTGGCTGAAGAATAGGGTCGGTTCGAAAACTAATTGTCATTGCAATCCATTACAGTGCAAATTATGAACAGCGGTTCAGGCTTAATCAGTTATAATATATGGATAATCCTAGTTGATTAATAGAGTCGCGCTAACCTGCATACATTTACCCATATCACAGCACATGTGACTCACGGCAGATGATTTACTAGCAAAAGGTACACAATTTTTGGCACTAAAGTTTAAACACTTCACATTGAAACAGCTCGCCTTTATTGGCTCGACTCTTACGGTCGTGCTGTTTCTGGTGTGCTACATGACGTTTAAGCTTTTGTGGAGTCACGAGCGTGCTTTGCAAGATTCGATTGCAAGACAGCAGTTTGAAGTAGAACGAGTGAAGACTGTATTATCGATGGAAGAGCTCGAGCTTAGAGCTTCAGTTGAAGACTACGCCGCTTGGAACAGCATGGCCGATTTCGTCCAATCTCCGTCACCAGTGTTCATTGAAGAAAGTATTGGCACTCACGCTTTTATCTCTAAGATCATTGACGGCATTATTATTTTTGACCCAAATGGTGACCCCGTCTGGAACGGTTACTTTAATGGTAAGGAGGTGATAGGACAGTCTTTTATTACACTAGAGAATCGCGCAACCATTAGCCGACTTCTAGCTAGCGCCAAACAGTCAGATACTGCTGAGATTACCTCTTACGTTGACTATGTTTCCTACCAAAATAGCGCCTTCATGATCGCGTCTTCACGTATCTGCAACAGTGACGCCATTGATTGTCGCTTCGGGTACTTAGTCTTTATTCGTAAAATTCGCCCACAGTTCGTTCATCAAATCGAGCTCGCGACCGGAGTCGATATTACCGTGTCCGTCGCCAATGATATGGAGTGGGCTCACTCGACCATGCAAGACAACGTCAGCTTCTGGTTTAAACGAGATACATTGTCTGACAGGTTGGTGAAAATCAATGTCACGCATAATGAAAAGCTGCCACCTTTCATATCTTGGCCAGAAATGACAGCACTCGGCTTTTTTGCCGTGGTCATGTTCGCGGTTAACTTGTATACGGTCAGTTTCTTTATTACCCCACTGCGTGATGCTGAGCGTTATCTCAAACAGTTTGGTCGAACCGGCGATAAACTCCCAAGTGAAGACTCGTTTGTCTCTAAAGAGATGCGCAGTTTAGCTAAGCAGATGAATAGTATCATTTCCGAGCTAGAGCATAACCGCGCATTGCTCAAGCAGCAGTCAAGCATTGACGCGCTTACTGGCATTGCCAATCGTCGCTACTTATATCAACAAGCGAAACAGTTCTTTGATGATTTGGAGTACAGATACGCAGCGGTGGTCTTAATCGATATCGACCATTTCAAGCTGTACAACGACAACTACGGACACGTGCTGGGTGATGATACGCTTAAGCAGGTCGCCGAAACTCTGCAATCAGTGAAAAGCGACTACGAACAAGTAGTCGCCCGATATGGCGGCGAGGAGTTTTGTATCATTTTAGCGGCAGATAAACCCATTCCGCTCAAACCTTATTTGGCAAAGCTCCTCACTGCGATAAGAGAAATGAATATCACTCACCTCCACTCCCCGACCAGCCAACAGGTCACAATAAGTGCTGGTGCAACTCTGGCTAAGGTGGACTCTTATTCAGAAATTACACGCCTAATTCAACAAGCAGATGATGCTTTGTACATGGCCAAAGATAACGGGCGTAATCGTGCTGAAATCTATACTAAACCTAAGGTCAAGGCGGTTTAGGTCTTTACTAAAGGGGATTTCCCCTTACAATTAGCCCATATTTCTATAGCAAGGTTAAGTTATGTCTATCCAATGGTTTCCTGGACACATGCACAAAGCTCGGAAAGAGATCGAAGAAGCTATTCCACAAGTGGATGTGATTATCGAAGTTCTCGATGCCCGTATCCCGTTTAGCAGTGAGAACCCAATGATCTCCGAACTTCGTGGCGACAAGCCCGTAGTGAAGGTGTTAAACAAACGCGATCTTGCAGACCCAGATTTGACCCAATTGTGGATTGATCATTTTGAAAAAGAGAACCACGTTAAAGCGATGGCGATCACCACATCCAGTGTTCAAGAGGTCAACAAAATCCTCGATTTATGCCGTAAACTCGCACCGCATCGTGAAGAGATAGGCAAAAACATTCGCACCATGATCATGGGCATCCCTAACGTTGGAAAGTCCACCATCATCAACACACTGGCTGGGCGCACCATCGCTGTGACCGGTAACCAGCCCGCAGTGACTCGCCGCCAGCAACGGATAAACCTACAAAATGGCATTGTTCTCAACGACACGCCTGGAATTTTGTGGCCAAAGGTTGAAAACCCTCACAGTGGTTTCCGACTCGCTGCAACCGGCGCGGTGAAAGATACGGCCATGGAATATGATGAAGTTGCATTTTATACCGTTGAATACTTGGCTAAGGCTTACCCAGAGCGACTAAAACAACGCTATGAAATCGACGAGTTGCCAACCAGCGACATCGAGCTGATGGAAGAAATTGGTCGCCGCCGTGGTGCTTTGCGCTCTGGTGGCCGTGTCGATCTACACAAATGTTCCGAAATTCTTCTGCACGAGTTGCGCAATGGTACACTGGGCCAGATCACGCTGGAACTGCCCGAAATGATCACTCAAGAGCTTATCGAAGTGGAAATAGAAGCCGCGCGTAAAGCCGAAGAGAAAGCGAAAAAGAAAGAAGAACGCCGTAAGCGTTACCTTAAAAATAAACGCTAATATTAATAAGGCAGCCGAGGCTGCCTTTTTTATCGTCATAACTACTCATTTTGTTATAATGTAACAAAAAATTTGAGGCTCTTCTAAATGAAAACACCAACCAACATCATTACAGGTTTTCTTGGCAGCGGTAAAACCACGGCGATTATCAACTTGTTAAAAGAAAAACCGGTAGACCAGCATTGGGCGGTCCTGGTCAATGAATTTGGTGAAGTTGGCATTGATGGCGCAATGATGACCGACCAAGGCGCCTTGATTAAAGAAGTACCTGGTGGTTGCATGTGCTGCGCGGCTGGCGTTCCCATGTCTGTCGCTGTAACTGCACTTTTGCGCACTAACCCAGACCGACTGATTGTTGAGCCCACAGGGCTTGGCCACGCTCATAAAGTGTTGGCGACCCTATCATCCTCTCAGTTCGAACCTTACATTGAGCTTAAAGCGACCATCGGCTTACTCGACCCTCGAAACTTGTCTAGCGCTAAGCATATGGAAAACCAGAACTTTCTAGATCAGCTTGCGATATCTGACATTATCATTGGTAACAAGGTTGACCAGTGTCGTGTCAGTGACATCGATAATTTCAATGACTGGGTAACAGACCAAACGCCACCAAAGATCTTTAGCCAATTGGTTAAGCAAGGTAAGTTCCCAATCGAACTACTTGATAGCCATCGCCGGCTTGCCCTACCCGAGAGTGAAACAAGCCACCATCACCAACATGCGGAACTTGAGCCACAATTTCAGTTACCACCCAATCAAGTGTACGTGAGAAAAGAGAACCGTGGACAGGGTTACTTCAGCTGTGGCTGGATATTCGGTTCAGAAGTGACGTTTGATTTCGATGACTTGTTTTCGATGCTCTCTGACCTTAATGCCGAACGTGTCAAAGGGGTGCTCAACACCAGCAACGGCTGCTTTGCTTTTAACGTCAGTAACGGTGTGGTGTCAGTGAACCAGATGTCACTGGAAGGGTTTGAAAGCCGCCTCGAGGTGATAGATAGTCAGCCGCTGCCATGGGATCAACTCGAAACCATTTTGATACAGATTGGCAACATCCAATAGCGCTTGTTGCAAACGACAAAAGGCGCACAGAAAGTGCGCCCTATCCCTCGTTACTCAATCGTGAGTTTGCGTATCAGGATGTCATTGAGGATCGACCTGATAGTAAAACGAGGCTTTCAACTGTTGTTTGAATCCATCCAAATTGTAGGTAAGGCGATATTTCCTCCATGCGGGTCGGTTCAGATTGCCTTACTCTTTAACTATGGTTCAAAATCGGCAATATGCAAGAATATATCCAGTGTGTAACACGTATTTTTGTGACATTGCTCGACAATCCCTCACTAAACAACTAAGTCTATCCGTCTATGCATAATTGAAAATCAATATTCCATTCTTATCGCTATAGATAACCTAATACAGGCGTATAATTTGCCTTACAGACTAAGCGCATAGAACGGAGCCTTTACATCGATGACCAAGAGAGAGAAATTTAAACAGTCTTTACTTGCTAATGTACCCAAGGATGCCATCAATCAATTTCTCTCTAAAGATAAAACGCCTCTTTCTGTATTGATCCTCGCTCTGATTGTGGGTGTGCTTGCCGGCTTGGTCGGCACCTATTTTGATATCGCAGTTCATTTTGTCTCTGAAACCCGCACTGAATGGCTAAAAAGCGAAATCAGTGCTGTATTACCTTTGTGGCTGGCCGCGTTTTTGATAAGTGGCGCTCTCGCGTTTGTGGGGTACTTTCTAGTGCATCGCTTCGCCCCTGAAGCGGCGGGATCGGGTATTCCTGAAATCGAAGGGGCGATGGATGGTATTCGCCCAGTCCGTTGGTGGCGAGTTTTACCGGTCAAGTTCATTGGGGGTATGGGCGCTCTCGGCTCTGGCATGGTATTAGGGCGCGAGGGTCCGACGGTGCAAATGGGCGGGGCTATCGGACGGATGGTTACCGACATTTTTCGCATCAAAAGTGATGATACTCGCCACTCTCTGCTCGCTTCTGGCGCAGCTGGAGGATTAGCAGCAGCATTTAACGCGCCACTGGCTGGCATTATGTTCGTAGTAGAGGAAATGCGCCCGCAGTTTCGCTACTCATTGATCTCAATTCGAGCGGTCATTATCTCTGCGGTCTCAGCCAATATTGTATTTCGCGCAATCAATGGCCAAGACGCCGTAATCAATATGCCACAATACCCAGCGCCTGAACTTCCAACCCTATGGCTGTTTCTGCTACTTGGAGCGCTATTCGGCATTTTTGGGGTAGTATTTAATCAGCTAGTTACTCTGGCTCAAGATCTGTTCGTCAAGTTTCATCGCAATGACCGAAAACGTTACCTGTTCATCGGTTCGATGATAGGAGGATGCTTTGGTCTCATGTTACTTTACTTTCCAGAGGTCACTGGCGGCGGTATTTCATTGATCCCTACCATCACCAATGGCGCCTATAGCGCAACACTACTGTTACTGCTGTTTGTTGCTCGAATAGCGACCACCATGATCTGTTTTGGCTCTGGTGCACCGGGGGGGATTTTTGCGCCTATGTTAGCCCTTGGCACGCTAATTGGTTACGCGTTTGGTCTTATTGCAAAAGGGTTGTTGCCAGAGCTCGACATCACTCCCGGAATGTTTGCCATCGCAGGAATGGGCGCCTTATTTGCCGCGACCGTTCGCGCCCCGATAACCGGCATTCTGTTGGTTATTGAGATGACTAACAACTACTACCTGATCCTACCTTTAATCATCACTAGTTTAGGTGCCGTTATTTTCGCTCAAATGCTCGGCGGGCAACCTATTTACAGCCAGTTACTGCACAGAACTTTAAAAAATGAGAAGTTAAGACAGAAAGATCTTCCTAGCGACCCGCAATGAGGTTTGCCACGCAACCGTTTGGCTTGGTATCATCGCCGCCACACATAGCTTTGCAATGGAATGGGCTTGCTCATAAATGTGTGCTTTTACCAGATTGAGCAGCCAAATGACTATCTAAGGACTCGAATTGTTCAACTGGCGACGTTTTACTCAATTTCAGAGTGTGCCTCCTTCTCAAGCTGCGCTATCGCTCGGTGTTATTGGCCTCGGCCATGCTTGGGCACTGTATATTCCTCAAGTCGGTGAAATCATCCGCCCTTATTTGGCTGCGTTTGGAGCTCTGTTGCTATTCCCTGTTTTAGTAAAATATCTCAGCAGTTACCGAACATTTATTAACGATATTCGCCACCCACTTAGTGGCAGTCTGATGGCTCCTATGAGTATGGCTTTACTGATTTTATGCGACTACTTGGCGATTATTTCTCCCATCATTGCCTACCCTCTCTGGTTTGCAGCATTACTGCTGCACATTACCATGATGACGCTATTTTTCGCTTTTCAGATACGTAACTTCAAAATGTCTAACATTTTTCCAAGCTGGTTTCTGTATCCAGTGGGGGTAATCAGCAGCTCATTGGCCGGTACACAGTTTGGTCACACTGTTTTTTCAGAAACCATCGTGGCGATTTGTATCACCATCTACTTCTTTATGTTGCCTTTAGTCCTGTATCGACTGGTGTTTGAGGGGATGCTCCCAAAAAAGGCCAAGCCAACGTTGGCGATTATGGCAGCGCCAATTAATCTTACCTTGGCGACATACTTGGTAAACTTCGCTAACCCAGACCCTATACTTACCGGCGCATTGGCAGGGATCGCCATCACTATGACTATGTTGATATATATGTGCTACATACGTTTAATGCGCATCAAGTTTCAACCGTCAATCGCTGCGGTGACCTTTCCTTCCGTTATTAGCGCCATCGCGATGCATCGATTAACCAGCTTTTTTAGTGAGCAATATCCACAGTGGTATTGGTTGCACAGTTTTGGGCTATTTGAGCTTTCGGTTGCGACGGGCTTGGTCTGCTGGGTGACCTATGGTTATTTTAAGATGTATTGGCCTGAAATCTTCACTCAAGAAAAATCGAATAAGCAACCAAGTTAATAAAACTAATAGCTATAACCCATCGATTAAACAGACGGGCTGACGCTACCGGTGTCTCACCACCGTTGCTACTGGTGATATTTTTATTTGTAACTATACACACAAACATTAGATTATCGACTCGTAATACTATCAAATCTCATTCATATATTCGTTGTCAGCTGGCAACTGTTTTGAACATAAGGATATATGAAGATGAATAAACTCAATAATTATTCAACCCTACCTGGTTTTATTAACGAAAAGCTAAATGGCTATCTAAATGATTTAATTTATTCCAATAATAATAAGCATCATTTAGTCATGGGCGCCCTGCCAGGTGAACATGATATTATACTGCAAAGCAATGATTACTTAGATTTAGCCAATAACCAAGCCATTATTGACCATCACATCAATGCAATTCGATCAAGAAAAAATAGCCCATTTATGTCGGGCATCTTTTTGCAGAGCGAACAATCCAAACCTAAGGTTGAGCAAAAACTCGCTCACTACACAGGGTTCAAGTCTTGTTTATTGTCTCAATCGGGCTGGGCAGCTAATATGGCGTTGCTGCAAACCATTTGCGACAGTACGACTCAGGTCTACGTTGACTTTTTCGCTCACATGTCTTTGTGGCAAGGAGCGACTGTGGCAGGCTCAGACGTACACCCGTTTATGCACAACAATGTCAAACATCTGGCAAAGTTGATTAAACGTCATGGGCCTGGAGTGGTATTGATTGACTCAATATACAGTACGATTGGAACTGTAGCTCCGATTGCTGAGATCATTGCCATCGCCAAAGAGAACGGCTGTGCGATCGTTGTCGATGAATCACACTCACTGGGCACTCATGGTCAAGATGGTCGGGGCTTGTTGCACGAGCTTAATCTGAGCCACCTCGTTGATTTTATGACCGCGAGTTTAGCCAAAACTTTCGCTTATCGCGCTGGAGCCATATGGTGCAATAACCAAGCGGATCAATGCATACCTTTCGTCGCGTATCCGGCCATTTTTAGCTCGGCAATGCTGCCACACGAACTCGACAGGCTCGATAAAACATTGGAGGTCATAAAACAATCGGATGATAAAAGACAACGTTTAGCAGATATCAGTCGATATATTAAATCTGAGCTAATCACCAATGGAATAACTGTTCGTAGCGACTCACAAATTATTGCATTAGAAACAGGTGATGAAAAAAATACGGAGAAAGTCAGGGATTACTTAGAAGCAAACGGTATATTTGGCGCGGTATTCTGTCGCCCAGCAACCACGCGTAATAAGAACATCATCCGGTTTTCAATTAATAGCTCTATGCAAGACAGTGAAATAGAGAAATTAATTTCTGTGTGCCGCAGCGCCCATAGTCAACCAGATTTATATATTATTTAAATGTTAAAGCCCACATAGTGGGCTTTTTGTATCTAGATAAGTCTTTGGTCACACATTTATGCTGCTTACAATTATATCCAATTCGCTATTTTATCGAGTAACAAATCCGTCTCAGCAGGTTTTACTATGTAGTCGTTCATCCCGGCTTGTTGAATTTTTTCCAGCATCGTTTCACTAGAGTCGCCAGTATGGGCCAAAATCGGCACCTGATTATTCGCTGACGAGGATTGGCGAATTTTCAGCGTCGCGGCTAAACCGTCAACTTGGGGCATCTCTAAGTCCATGATGATCAGATCGATACTATGTTGCTCCACTTGGTCAACCGCTTCCTGACCATTTTTGGCTTGCAACACTTCAAAACCTTGCTGCTCAAGTAATATCGAGGTGTAAGTCCGGAGCGAATGATTATCATCAGCTAGCAGAATGGTTTTTCCTTGGACCACCGGTTTTCTCGGTAGCAAATTTCGGTTGGTACTCGGCGCTTCAAACAACAACTCGTCCAAAATCGCTCCCGACTTAAGCAAGAAATTGTGCACTTCAACTGGATAAATAGTGAGATGACGTTCAATATCGTTGTGATAACGGTTTTGTTCGTTGAACAGAAATACAATTCGCCCTTCGGTGAAATGAAGCTTACTCTCTAACTCATGCAGTGCACCTGGACTCGATAAAGCCTCATCAAGGTCGATGATGATTAGGTCATACTCAAATTCGTACTCTTGCTTGTTGCGGGCCGCCTCTAATGACAACTGACGCAAATTGAAGCCTCGATAGAAGGCTTCTTCGTTAACTAGACGAAAAGGCTTACTCTGGCCCCCTACGTACAGCACCGATTTGGACTTCATAATATCGGATTTAATGAGCGCAACCTCTTCAGAGCGGTATTTAGGAAAGCTAAGGGTAAACTCGGTCCATTCACCTAGACTTGAACGGCAGTTTATTTGCCCACCCAATGCAATCATCACTTTGCGGCAAAACGGCAAGCCCAGCCCGTAACTACCCGTTTTACCGAAGGTATAAAAGTCCTTAAACACATCTTCTATCATATCAGGCTCAATCCCCACGCCATTATCAGTGAAGATCAGTTCGTTGTGATGTTCAAAACACCTTAGCTCTACAGTTATTTCGATTTGGCTGGTGTTCTGATAGTAGAAGGCGTTCTTGAGCAGGTTGTACAAGGCGTACTTTATCAGTGCATCACTGCCAAAAAACTCGAAGTCATCACCCTGTAGTAAGGTAACAGCCTGCTTATCTTTGGCACTTTTGTAAGCGAAGCTCTGCAAGGAGTCTTCTACAACTTGGCGAATAAAATGCTTTTTAAAAGTGGTCCTCGATACTCTGTTTTCATCAATTGACGTCAGCAGTAAGTCAATCGTTTCATTGCCAGTACGAATCACTTCATCTGCGTCAGAAAGAATTTCCCGCGCTATCGCGACCTCTTGCTCCGTAAGACGATATTGACTACCGCCACCGACTCCCGGTTTTGGCAAGATAGACTCCAATACATCTAGCGAGGACTTAAGCGCACTCAATGGGTTACGCATCTCGTGGGCTATCCCAGCGCCAAACGATTTCGCCAATGAGATTTTACTTTCATGTTCTGCTTGATTGCGAAAGTAGAACAGATTGCCAAATACATAGGTAAACAAGAATATCGGGATATAAGGCCAAACAACCTGCTGCTGTACCTCTGATAGATCAAGACCATAGACGGATAAGTAAGCAATCCCGACGGCAACCGCGGTTTGCGATAACATTAAGCGCGTCTGATGAACCAGTAGCACATGCAAAAAGATCGACGCCATAAAAGACATGGCCCAGATTGTCGACCACTCGTTCTTAAACATCATGAAACTGAAGAAGAACGGCAAACATATCCCTATCGAGACAAAATAGTACTCGGCTAGGTACTGTTGCAAATATTTGGGTAAATAATGGCGCAGAGCGATTCCCGCAAACAATAGTGAGCACGCTAACCTTAGGGGTAGGCTTTCATACGGTTGCGGGAACAGTTCACTCCAAATGTAGTAGTACGTCGGAAAGCCAATCAATCCCATCCACCCAACTAAGGTTAGGTTAGGCTCTGCGTATTGATAAACCTTACGAATCGAGTCGAGAATTGCGTCCATTCAGTCCCTTATCGAACAACGACTTCATCAGTGGTTTTTATAGAATTCATAACCTTACTTAAGTTTTAGCACACTTTGACCAAAGCCAAGTCTCAATCCACCAGCCAGAGGGCGTTTATGTGACCACCAACTGAATTGTACTGCCGACTCGACTTGCCATCACATCTATCCTTTGCGCCATCTGCTCCTTAAGTTCACTGACATGAGAGATAATGCCGATCAT
>JBCAXU010000100.1:0-15326 GCA_038533895.1 Pseudomonadota bacterium
AGTCTCTCAACACGTGATGTGTTCAATCTTATATGATGGCAAGCAAGGCGCGAGCTAGGGTCTGTCACAACCGTCAACAGACTTATCCACAGAATGCTTTATGTGGATAACTTGGTGGGTAAGCTGAAATTTCTCTCTGTATAACACGGGACTAAAACGATCTTTGACGTAAGAACTGAGTTGCTGAGAGTGCGGTTTTATACCTAAGCTATTGTTTTATATTGATTTTGTCCTGCATTCATTGTCAGGAAAAAGTCAAGTCATCGATCATTAAGTTGCTGTTTTTTGATCCTAGTCATTTATTAGTGATGTGGTTAACTTTTTCTTCTGCAACCAATTTGCCCAAGTGGTCTACTTTTTTCCACATTCTGATTTTTGGAGCTAAATCAAGTTCTGTTAACGCCAACTCGGCAAGTATTATGCATCTCTTGGCAGTCCTTTCTGCACGATTCGGATCAGTCGTTCAGTTTGGGTTGAGGTATGAGGTATTTGTTGCTGTTGCTCTGCCAGTGCCCAAACAATATGCTGGTCAAGCATCTCATTGAGCCCTAGGCGGTCGGTTAGCGCTTGAACAATGCGTTGTGAGTAAGGCGCATTCCCCATCGCTATAGCAAGGTTTCTCAGCCACTGAATGTGGCCAATTCGACGAATTGCTGACCCCTGCATATTGTGCAGGAAGGTGGCTTCATCCCACTCAAACAGCTCGACCAGATCAGCGTTGCTTAATGTCTCTCGACGATGAAAGTCTGGTTGCTGAGTAACCGCGGCGAAGCGATTCCAAGGGCATACTAACTGACAATCATCACAACCATAAATGCGGTTGCCCATGGCTCGACGAAATTCCTCAGGTATGACGCCATCATATTCAATCGTCAAGTATGAGATGCATCGTCTTGCGTCTACGACGCCGTCTTCAACAATCGCATCAGTGGGGCAGGAGGTGATACAGGCTTTGCATTTGCCACACTCGTTGGAGCTGGGTTCATCGACCGGAAGAGGAATATCTACTAGTAACTCACCAAGGAAAAACCATGATCCTGCGTCTTTATCGAGTATCAATGAATGTTTCCCTGACCAGCCGAGTCCCGCTTTTTCAGCCAAAGGTCTCTCTAATATCGGCGCAGAGTCTACGAATGGGCGATAACCAAGCTGTGACACTTCTTGTTCAATTTTTTGCCCTAACTTTTTGAGCTGATTACGCACTAACTTGTGATAGTCACGCCCTAAGGCATAGCGACTGATATAGGCTTGGGTAGGATCGGCGAGATTCGAGGCAAATTGGGCTTGCGGTGGCAGGTAGTCCATACGCACACTGATCACTCGCACTGTGCCGGGCAACAACTCAGCGGGGCGCGCGCGCATCATGCCATGACGCGCCATCCAATCCATTTCGCCATGAAAACCAGCATCGATCCATTTTTGTAGCTGCGCTTCATGTTCGGATAGGTCGATATCGCAAATTCCTACTTTCTGAAAGCCGAGTTCTTGACCCCAAATTTTGATCTTGTCGGCAAGCTGTTGGTAGTTCATGCGATATGCTCCTGATTAAGGGGGCGGGATCTTAACGGATCTTATACTTGGGATCTAGCCAGTCAAAACCGGAAAATGTCCTCAAATTGATCATTTTTCCTTTTACTTACACAAGATCGCTTGTCTCTCAATTCCAACCCAGTTTACTATTCCAGTTCTTTTGATTTTTATATAATCACAGCCTAGAGATCGATCTTCATGACCACCAAACAATTTGCCCTTAAAGATGAACAAGCCACGATTCAACTCGGAACCGCTTTAGCGCAATTGTGTTCGCAGCAGACCACCATCTATCTGCATGGCGATCTAGGGGCAGGAAAAACCACGTTCAGCCGAGGTTTTATTCGCGCGTTGGGTCATTCAGGCAACGTCAAAAGCCCAACGTATACCTTAGTCGAACCCTATCAACTGGCGGACTGGCAAGTTTATCACTTCGATCTCTATCGCTTGGCAGACCCAGAAGAGCTTGAATTTATGGGTATCCGTGACTATTTCACCGCCGATGCTATCTGTTTGGTTGAGTGGCCAGAAAAAGGCCAAGGGTTGCTGCCAGAGGCAGACCTTGATATTGAGCTTCGTTATCAAGGTGAAGAACGTGTTGTTGAGCTCAAGGCAAACAGTCAATATGGATGTCAGTTATTGGAACCGTTGGAGTTATGTTGAAGCTTACTGTACTAAGGGCTGTTTTCTTTCCATTGTTTCTCGCCCTAAGCTTGTTTCCGAGTTTGGTGTTGGCTAATGCCCTTGAGGGGATTCGTGTTTGGCCTTCGCCTGATGAAACTCGCGTCGTCATTGATCTCAAATCTGAGGCCGACTACAGCTATTTCTCGCTCTCTAGTCCTGAGCGATTGGTGGTGGATTTAAAGCAGACCTCGCTCAATACCCGCTTACCCCTGAATATTTCCGACAGCCCGGTTTTGAAAAAAATTCGCAAAAGCGCTCCGCCGGAGAAAAGTACCTATCGATTGGTATTTGAGCTTAAGCGCAAATCTAATGCACAGCTGTTTAAGCTGGCCCCGACTCCCGGCGGTCAATATGGTCACCGCTTAGTCATTGATTTAGCACATGATAATAACGCTAGTCAGCCAAGCTCTGAAACATCCAGTAGCACCAAAACCGCGACGGTCAGCCGCGATGCGTCGCAGCTATTGGGCACGGCTGATATCGTAGTGGCGATTGATGCAGGACACGGCGGTGAAGACCCAGGGTCAATTGGTCCGACGCGTAAATACGAAAAGCACGCCACTCTGGCAGTATCAAAAAAAATAGCCGCTCAAATTAATGCGGTACCGGGAATGAAAGCGGTATTGACAAGGCGCGGTGATTATTATGTTAACCTCAATAAACGTTCGGAAATCGCTCGCAAAAATAAGGCTCATTTGCTGGTTTCGGTTCATGCCGATGCGTTTCATTCGCCCAAACCTCGTGGTGGGTCGGTGTTTGTGCTCAACACACGGCGTGCTAACTCGGAAATTGCTCGATGGGTAGAGAATCACGAGGAGCAATCGCAGCTTCTTGGTGGTGCGGGTGAAGTATTGGCGAAAAACAACAGCGATCGCAATATCAGTCAAACCTTACTCGATTTGCAGTTTAGCCACTCACAAAAAGAGGGCTACAAAGTCGCGACTAACATTTTGCGAGAAATGGGGCGCGCTGGTATTCATCTCCATAAAAAAGAACCAGTAAACGCCAGCTTAGCAGTACTTAAGTCACCTGATATTCCCTCTGTTTTAGTGGAAACCGGATTTATTTCTAATCCGAGTGAAGAGCGTCTGCTGTTCCAGCGTAGTCACCAAGATAAGCTCGCACGCTCGTTAACCAAGGCGATTGTCCAGTATTTCGAAGACAACCCACCAGAAGGCACTCTATTCGCCAATCGTGGTAAGAGTATTAAGCATAAGGTCGCGCGCGGTGAATCACTGTCTGTGATCGCGAGTAAATACGGAACAAGTACCCAAGCTTTAATGCAGACGAATAAGCTCAAAAGCAGCCGCTTAGCGATTGGACAGATCTTGCTTATTCCAGGTGCCACCAGCCCAATCAAAGTGCCAGAAATCAGCAATCCTGTAGAAACCAAAACCTTAATCCATGTTGTTCAACGTGGTGAGTACTTAGGTAAGATTGCCAGCAAGTACAAGGTGTCGGTGGCCGCGATCAAGCGCGAGAACAAACTGAAATCCGATACATTGAAATTGGGGCAAAAACTTAAGATCACCGTAAGTTTGAAAGATCAGCCGCTGCGCAAGCACAAAGTGCAGCGCGGTGAGTTTCTTGGCAAGATCGCGTCTAAATACGGGGTTAGCGTGGATGGTATTCGTAAAGCCAATAAATTGCGTTCGGATCAGTTGGCGGTTGGCCAAGTTCTGATCATTCCACACAACTGATTCTGGAGTGAACACGATGACGATCAAGATCCTTCCCGCCCGTCTTGCTAACCAAATTGCAGCGGGTGAAGTGGTTGAACGACCGGCTTCCGTGGTAAAGGAGTTGGTAGAAAACAGCTTAGACTCTGGCGCGACTCGTATCGATATCGATATTGAAAAAGGTGGCGCCAAGCTCATCCGTGTGCGCGATAACGGTAAAGGTATTGTCAAAGACGAACTTGGGCTGGCGTTAAGTCGACATGCGACATCGAAGATTCACACTTTAGATGATTTAGAAGCCATCGTGAGCTTAGGCTTTCGTGGCGAGGCGCTAGCCAGTATCAGTTCCGTATCCCGACTCACAATGACCTCACGTCCGGCAACGCAAGAGCAGGCATGGTCAGCATACAGCGAAGGGCGAGAGATGCAGGTTCAGTTGCAACCTGCCGCTCACCCAATCGGTACCACGGTGGAAGTGTTGGATCTTTTTTTCAACACCCCAGCGCGCCGTAAGTTTCTTCGAACTGAGAAAACCGAGTTTACCCATATCGATGAGCTGTTAAAGCGCATCGCATTGAGCCGCTTCGATGTCACGATCAACCTAAAGCACAACGGCAAACTGGTAAAGCAGTATCGCGCGGTAAAAACGGAGTCTCAGGCGGAGAAACGTATTGCAGCCGTCTGTGGTAGCGCATTTGTACGCCATATGCTCAAAATAGAGTTAGAGCATCAAGGCTTGAAGTTGCATGGCTGGATCACGACTCCTGAAGGCGCACGCCAGCAAAGTGATTTGCAGTACTGCTACGTTAACGGACGTATGATGCGCGATAAGCTGATCAACCATGCTATTCGTCAGAGTTATGAAAACAGCCTACGCCCGGATCAATTTGCCACGTATGTGCTGTTCATCGAGCTTGATCCTCATCAGGTTGATGTAAATGTCCATCCCGCTAAACATGAGGTTCGCTTTCATCAAGCTCGTTTGGTGCATGATTTTATCTACCAGGCGTTAAGCGACGCGTTAGCGCAAAGTGAGCACATTAATCAAACGCAGCAAACCGCCTCGGCGTTTCATACTGAAGCTAAGCCTGCTCACCCTGAACCCGAGGAGGCGAAAGAGTCCGAACCGTCTAAGTTTGTTCAAGAACAAGACGCGATCGAGTCTGTGCCTGCTTACCCTGGACGAAATGACTACCAAACCAGCCGAGAGCAAGTGCGAGAAAGTAAGCCACGCCATGAATGGCAACAATCACGTTCTGAGCCCCGTAGTAAGCAGAGTGAGCGTTATGGCGAACCTGCGCCGCGTAAGCAGGAGGTGAGAGCCTATCAAGCTCTGCTTTCAACGCCCGATTTAGCCACAGCAGAGAGTGAGCCAGACACACACGTAGAGTTCAGCCTCAATCAACAGGTCGAAATATTGGGTAAAGCGATCGCTGTGGTGCAGGGGCGCTATCTAGTCATGGGCGACAAAACCGGAGTGCGTCTGGTCAGTTTGGCACGTGCAGAATGGTTGAGAGTCAATGGGCAGTTGTCGCTGAGCCAAGAGGCATTAACCAGTCAACCTTTGCTTGTGCCTTTAGCACTGAAACTAGACAGTGCGCAGCTCGAAGCGGCGGAGCAAGCGACACAGATATTGCACCAACTGGGCATTGAACTGAAAGTACGCAACCGCGCCTCGTTGATGGTGATGGGGGTCCCACAGCCTCTCAGACAACAAAACCTGCAACAACTGTTGCCAGATCTGTTATCTTACGTCGCTTCACGCTCGGAACCGGTGTCTTCATTGAGTCGTGCACAGCTAGCAAACTGGCTAAGTGATCGTATTACTCAAGTGAAAAGCGACTACACTTTGTCGGAAGCGATACAAATTGTTTCTGATATTGAGCATTTGTGGCAAGGCCAATTACCTTTGAGCGACACTCAACTTGTTAGGCCGATTGATTTTTCTGCAACCATTGCAGCTTTAGAGTTATGAATAACGAACAATTACCCTTGGCGCTGTTTTTAATGGGGCCTACCGCGTCGGGAAAGACAGAGCTAGCTATCCGTCTGCGTAAAAAATTTCCGGTTGAGATCATCTCGGTAGACTCTGCACTTATCTACAAAGGGATGGATATTGGTACCGCTAAGCCTGATGCTAGTGAGCAAGCTCAAGCACCGCATCGATTGATTGATATTTTAGACCCGAGTGAGGCCTACTCTGCGGCCGACTTTCGACGTGATGCGCTGCGTGAAATGGAGAAAATCGTCGCTCAAGGAAAAATCCCCTTGCTTGTCGGCGGGACCATGCTTTACTACAAAGCCCTACTTGAAGGTTTGTCGCCACTTCCTGCGGCCAACCCCGAAATTCGTCAGCAAATTGAACAAGAAGCATTGACGAGTGGATGGGATAAGTTGCACGATCAACTTAAGCAGATTGATCCTGTCTCAGCAGAGCGAATTCATCCTAATGATCCACAAAGATTGTCTCGGGCATTGGAAGTTTATCGAATTTCGGGTAAAACTCTTACTGAGTTGACTCAAACTAAAGGCGAAAGCCTGCCGTTTCGGGTCAAACAATTTGCAATAGCTCCCAAGGAAAGGGCAGAGCTCCATCGCCGTATTGAGCTGCGTTACGAAAAAATGATTGAAGCGGGATTTGAACAAGAAATGCGTACCTTGTATGCACGCAAAGATCTTCATCCCGATCTTCCATCGATTCGTTGCGTTGGCTATAGGCAGATGTGGGACTATTTGGATGGGAACTGCACGCTAGATGAAGCGATTTTCAAAGGCATATGTGCAACCCGCCAATTGGCCAAGCGACAAATTACCTGGTTACGCAGCTGGAATAATTTAACTTGGTTAGATAGCGAAAACATTGAACAAGCACTAGAAACTGTCTCAAATGCCATAGCATCGGAAGGTTTTAGCTGTGTATAATGTGATCGCTTTTGCGTGAATCCATCCTGTAAAGGATCTGTTACTTGATATTTCGGTGCTTTACCGCCATAACAGGTAACGACAGGGTGTTTTTTTATTCGTTTAGCTCAGAGCAAAGGCCGCATTTTTTCATGCAGCGCACCACTAGCTAAATAACTAAAACAAAATTACAAAATAAGGAAAATAAAATGGCTAAGGGGCAATCTCTACAAGACCCATTCTTAAACGCATTACGTCGTGAACGTATTCCTGTGTCTATCTACCTTGTAAACGGAATTAAACTGCAAGGTCAGATCGAATCATTTGATCAGTTTGTTATCTTGCTGAAAAACACCGTTAACCAGATGGTGTACAAGCACGCAATCTCGACAGTGGTACCTGCTCGTCCAGTGAGCCACCACAGTGGTGACCGTCCTCAAGGTGAGCGTCAGCAAGAGAAGTCAGAAGATTAATCAGTCTGAAACATCAAGAAAAACATTAAGGAGTTGATTGCTTGTTTGACCGTTACGAAGCCGGTGAGCGAGCCGTACTTGTTCATATCAACTTCACGCAAGAAGGGGAGTGGGAAGATCTCAGCGAGTTTGAGATGCTGGTCTCTTCAGCAGGCGTTACTGCGTTACAAGTTGTAACTGGCAGCCGCCAAGCACCACACCCCAAATACTATGTCGGAGAGGGTAAGGCTCAAGAAATTGCCCAAGCGGTGCAGTTAACGGACGCCGATATTGTGATTTTTAATCACGCCCTCTCTCCTGCCCAAGAACGTAACCTCGAAAAGCTGTGTAAGTGCCGAGTATTAGATCGTACTGGTTTGATCCTCGATATTTTTGCTCAGCGAGCCCGCACTCATGAAGGTAAACTGCAAGTTGAGCTTGCTCAACTACGTCATATTTCTACCCGACTGATCCGTGGTTGGACCCACCTAGAAAGACAAAAGGGTGGTATTGGTTTACGTGGTCCAGGTGAAACTCAGTTAGAAACTGACCGACGTTTATTGCGTGATCGAATTAAAGCCATACTTCGCCGCCTAGAGAAAGTTGCTAAGCAGCGTGAACAAGGTCGCCGAGCTAGACATCGAGCGGAGATCCCAACCGTCTCCTTGGTTGGTTACACCAACGCAGGGAAATCTACCCTGTTTAACCGTATTACTGAAGCGGGCGTTTACGCCGCGGATCAATTATTTGCTACTTTGGACCCGACCCTACGTAAGATAGAGTTAGCGGATGTCGGTCCGGCAATTTTGGCGGACACAGTGGGCTTTATACGCCACTTACCCCATGATCTGGTTGCTGCGTTTAAAGCGACGCTACAAGAAACGCAAGAAGCTGACATTTTGTTACATGTTGTCGATGCCAGTGACGAGCGTTTTCGTGAGAATATCCGAGCTGTTGATGAAGTTCTTGAAGAGATCGATGCCCATGAGGTGCCGTATCTGATCATTATGAACAAAATTGACAACCTAGAAGGGCAAACACCACGCATTGAGCGTGATGAGGAAGGTGTTCCTCGACGCGTTTGGGTGTCTGCGATGAAAGGTTTAGGTATGGACCTGCTGTTCGATGCGCTGACAGAGCGTCTCGCTAGCCAGATGGTTCAATACCAATTGCGAATTCCGCCACAACATCAAGGTCGGATTCGTAGTACATTCTTCCAAATGAAATGTATTCAACGTGAAGAATATGACCAAGACGGTAACCTGTTGATCGAAGTTCGAATGCAGCAGGTAGATTGGTCTAGACTTGAAAAAAGAGAAGGGGCAGTTTTACGTGACTTTATAGTTACTTAAATGACTGCTACAGTATAACGTCATATCAAATGATGGAGCTTTCTAATGGCGTGGAATGAGCCTGGTAATAACAACGGCAACAATGGCCGCGATAATGACCCTTGGGGCAATAATAATCGTGGTAACAAGGGTGGCCGTGATCAAGGACCGCCAGACTTAGACGAAGTATTTAATAAACTGAGTCAGAAACTGGGTGGAAAGTTTGGTGGCAAAGGTGGTAAAGGGTCGCCGATGGGTGGCGGTAGCGCACTAGGTTTTGGTGTGATTGCTGTTATCGCTATCGCAATTTGGGTCTTTGCCGGCTTTTACACTATTGGTGAAGCGGAGCGTGGTGTAGTGCTACGTCTCGGTAAATATGACCGTGTTGTCGATCCTGGTCTAAACTGGCGACCTCGCTTTATCGATGAAGTCACTCCGGTGAATGTGCAAGCGATTCGCTCACTGCGTTCTTCTGGTCTCATGTTGACCAAAGATGAAAACGTTGTGACCGTTGCGATGGATGTTCAATATCGTGTTGCTGATCCTTACAAGTACTTGTTCCGAGTCACCAATGCTGACGACAGCTTACGCCAAGCGACAGACTCAGCATTGCGCGCTGTCATCGGTGACTCATTGATGGATAGCATCTTGACCACAGGTCGTCAGCAAATCCGTCAGAGTACTCAGGAAACCTTAAATGAAATCGTAGATAGCTATGATATGGGCCTTGTGATTGTTGACGTCAACTTCCAGTCTGCGCGTCCACCAGAGCAGGTGAAAGATGCATTCGATGATGCCATCGCAGCACGTGAGGATGAAGAGCGCTTTGAGCGTGAAGCAGAAGCTTACCGAAACGACATTCTGCCAAAAGCGACAGGTCGAGCTGAGCGTTTGAAGAAAGAAGCGCTAGGTTACTCTGAGCGAGTGGTCAATGAAGCACTTGGTCAAGTGGCTCAGTTTGAGAAGCTACTTCCTGAGTACCAAGCGGCACCTGAAGTTACTCGTAATCGTCTGTATCTAGACACGATGGAAGAAGTCTACACCAACACCTCGAAGGTTCTGATTGATTCAGAATCAAGTGGCAACCTGCTTTACTTACCGATTGATAAGTTAGCCGGTGAGGGTAAGACTCAAACCAAACGTAGTATTAAGTCTTCTTCAGCTTATGACCAGATTGAGTTAGAAACTCAGTCAACTGAAACAACTTCAGACTCGCAATCTCGTTCAACTGGTTCACGTCAAGGGAGATATTAAGAATGCGTAAGTTAATGATCCCTGTATTAGTCGTCACAATTGTGCTGCTGCTAATGTCAGTATTTGTGATTCAAGAGGGTGAGCGTGGTTTAGTGATTCGATTTGGCCGTGTCCTAGATGACAACGGTGTATCAAAAATCTATGAACCAGGCCTGCATTTTAAAATGCCGCTGTTCGACCGAGTGAAAACACTGGACGCGCGTATTCAAACAATGGATGGCCGTTCTGACCGTTTCGTAACGTCTGAGAAAAAAGACGTGCTTATCGATACTTACGTTAAGTGGCGTATTTCTGATTTCGGCCGCTACTACCTGACAACAGGTGGTGGTAACGCGTTAACTGCGGAAGCACTACTTGAACGTAAAGTCACGGACGTGTTGCGTTCCGAAATTGGTGCTCGCGAAATCAAACAGATTGTGTCAGGCCCACGGAACAAAGACATTTTGCCCGATAGCGACAGTGAAGTAATAACAACTGAAGCAGCGCTTGAGGCACTAGAAGTGGACGGTGAACGTGACCAAATTATGGAGAACGTTCTGGTTGGCACGACAGATAGCGCAATGAAAGACTTGGGTGTTGAGATTGTTGATTTCCGTATGAAGAAAATCAACCTACCTGACGAAATCAGCGAATCTATCTACCGCCGTATGCGTGCCGAACGTGAGTCGGTTGCTCGTCGTCACCGTTCTCAAGGTCGTGAAAAAGCGGAAGTTATCCGAGCTCAAGCTGATCTAGAGGTGGCAACTGTTCTAGCCGAAGCCGATAAGACAGCGCGTGTAACACGAGGTGAAGCGGATGCGAAGTCTGCAAAAATCTACTCGGATGCTTACAACAAAGATCCAGAGTTCTTTAGCTTTATGCGCTCTCTAAAAGCTTATGAGAAATCATTCAGCGATAAGAGTGACATTCTTGTTCTGGATCCTAAGAGTGATTTCTTCCAGTACATGAATAATGCCGCAGGCGGCCAAACTCAGTAATTGAATGTTTGTTAATATAAAGGCTCCATATGGAGCCTTTATTTTTTAGTCGAGAGAACGATGTCGAATTCATTATGGCTAGCCTTTGGGCTAGTGTTGATAGTAGAAGGGTTAGGGCCGCTAATTGCTCCAAATGGATGGCGCAATATGGTGGCTCAGTTGAGTCAACAACCGGACACACAACTGCGACGAATAGGTGGCTGTCTAGTCGTGGCAGGTGGCGTTATCGCCTACGTGTTTGGCTAGTAATGCGGTGGCGGCGTTTCTTCGGACGGGTCAGCCAAATTTGAAGAGTCGATGTTTTTGACTTTACCTACAACATACTTCATCTGGTCTTGCATTTTGCTGATCAACAGCTGTTGTTGGCTAAGAGCCTGATTCAGTTCTTCAATCGTCTGTTCTTGGAAAGCCAATTGACACTCTAAGTCATTGACTCGGCTTTCCAACGCTTCTATTTGCTGCTTTGTCATCACTAATAATCCACATTCCAAGCTTGGGCAATACCTGCAGAGGTGCCCGAAATCACGCGATTTTGCGTATCAAAGGCAGCATCATACACCACAGCGCGTGGAGGGCGAGTATCTTTTAGTGGTTCGGCTTCAAATCCATCGACTCTTGATCCACTGTGGCTGTCCCATACCATGATTCTGCTTGATGGGGTGCCTGTGACTAGGTAGCGACCATCATCAGAGAAACGAGCGGTAGAGAAAATCAATTGGCGAGAAAAACTGCTCAGTTTTGACAACTGCTCGCCAGTGGTTAAGTCCCAGACAATCGCTTGATTACCACCATCGGAAGTAAAAGCGTATTTACCATCGCGGTGCAAAGCAACACGATTCACGCGTTGTTCATGCTCAAACGTTTTTAGGACTTGCCCGGTCTCGGTATCCCACAAGTAAGCTTTGTAGTCGTTTCCTCCTGTTAGCGCAAATCGACCATTCGGCGATAGCGCAACGGTATTCACTTTTTCATTGTGAGCAAGGAACTCTAAGCGTCTTCCTGTGACTAAATGAACGTAAATCGCTTTGCCATTGGAGAGTCCTAATAAAACTTGCTCGCCATTACTGGCGATGTCGATATCGCGAATCAAGCCGTCAGATATTGACCACAGGCCTTGCGCTTGGGTCCAAGCAAGATCCCAAACGGCAAAGTTTATCTGTGTTGCGGTGACGGCAAAGCGACCATTGTCGGAAATGCGGATACGAGACACGGTACTGGCTTGTGGGTCTTGTGCGCCCAAAGAGGCGAGCTCTTGGCCTTGATAGAGGTCCCACAGCACAAGCTGATGTTCTTTCGAATAAAGGAGCGCAAAGCGGGCATCACGGCTTAAGGCGAAGCTGGTAGTGCCTTTGGGCTCGATGGTCCATCGTTGGGTATCTTTGCTGGAGAAAAAACAGCCATTTAACCCGATGATGACAAATGTAATGATAAGTGAGTTAAAAATTATACGCATTGAGTCCAAATATCCGCTTGGTTTACGTTTAATTACAGCGCATATTGGTTATATTGGTACAACATGCGAATGGGTACCAGTCTTTCTTAAAGATTTGTGCACAAAGACAAAAGTCTCAATTGGAGAGTTAAATGAAATCGATTTTTAAAGTGTCACTGCTGGCTGCAACTGTTGCACTGGCTGCTGGCTGTCAGAAAGAAGAAGAGCCAAAAGTAGACACCGCACCAGCGGCTGAACAAGTTCAAGCCGAAACTGGTAAGCAAGTGGCATTCAAAACAGAAGACGACAAAGCCGCATATGCGATTGGCGTTTCTTTTGCTAACTACCTCAGCACCAGTCTAGACAAGCCTAGCGAAATCGGTATCACACTAAATAAAGATTTAGTTCTTAAAGGTATCGAGCATGTTTTTGCTGGTAACCCAGAATTGAGCGAAGAAGAGACGCGCGCGGCACTTGAAGCATTGGATCAACGCGTAGCCGAAACCATGCAGCAACAAGCGGCGGAGAAAGCAGCAGAAGCGAAACAAGCGGGTGAAGCATTCCAAGCTGAGTTTGAACAGCAAGAAGGTGTGAAGAAAACGGATACTGGTCTACTTTACCAAGTGTTGACGCCGGCAGAAGGTGAGCAGCCAAAAGACACTGATACGGTTCAGGTTCACTATAAAGGCACGCTGATCGACGGCACACAGTTCGACAGCTCTTACGATCGCGGTGAGCCTGCAACTTTCCCGTTGAACCGAGTGATTCCGGGTTGGACAGAAGGCGTACAGTTAATGCCAGTGGGTTCTAAGTTTAAGTTCGTCATTCCACCGCAACTTGCTTACGGTGAACAAGATACCCCAACAATTCCGGCAAACTCGACCTTAGTATTTGAAGTCGAACTGCTCAAAATTGATAACGGTGAAGAAGCCGCTCAATAAGCACGGATGTTGACAAACAACAGGCCTAGCAGATGCTAGGCCTTTTTTATTGATGGTAAGGCGTGACTTTGAAACGCAAATTTTTTGTTCTAAATCACTAGATGGTCGGTTAGCTAGGTGTGCTTATCAAAATTTCTGATAAACTTACACCAATTTGTTGATTTTTCGCGCTAAGGCTTAAAGAAGTGACCACTACAGAAACAGTAAACACGGATATGTTGCTCGAAATGGAATCTGTCAATGTGATGCCATTTAGCGAGCACGACAAAATAATTCTGAGATCGTATGAAGCGGTGGTCGATGGCATCGCAAGCCTTATCGGTCCGTTTTGTGAAATTGTTCTTCATTCACTCGAAGACTTGAACACGTCTGCGATAAAAATTGCTAACGGTGAGAATACTGGGCGTCAGGTTGGCTCGCCAATCACCGATCTCGCGTTGAAGATGCTCAAAGACATTGAAGGCTCTGAACGCAACTTCTCTCGTTCTTACTTTACCCGCGCCAAAGGCGGGGTACTGATGAAGTCTATTACGGTAGCGATTCGTAATGGGGAAAACCGCGTTATTGGCTTGTTGTGTATCAACGTCAACCTTGATGCTCCTTTTTCTCAGGTATTGCAGTCGTTCATGCCTACTGAAGAAGCCAAGCAAGCCGCCTCTTCGGTCAATTTTGCTAGTGATGTTGAGGAGCTGGTGGATCAAACGGTGGAGCGTACAATTGAAGAGATCAATGCCGACAAGTCAGTATCGAACAATACTAAGAATCGTCAGATCGTGATGGAGCTGTACGACAAAGGGATTTTTGATATTAAAGACGCGATTAACCGCGTGGCGGACCGTCTCAATATCTCTAAACATACGGTTTACCTCTATATTCGTCAGCGCAAAACTGAGGATGAATAATCGTGAGTGGTCTGACTTACACCCTAGTGGTCAATGGACCGATCTACGGACGCCAGTCCGCGCGTAGTGCTTATCTGTTTGCCAAGGCTCTGATTGAACAAGGCCATACTCTCGTCAGTGTGTTTTTTTACCAAGATGGGGTTACCAATGGCACGGCGTTGAGTGTCCCTGCCAATGATGAATTTGATTTAACTCAAGCATGGCAAACCCTAGCTAAGCAGCATAATATCCGTTTAGAAACTTGTGTCGCCGCTGCGCTGCGTCGAGGTATTATTGGTGAAGAGGAAGCCAGTCAACATGGCCTTACACACAATAATCTTGCCTCGGGGTTTGCGCAGGCGGGGTTAGGCAGCTTAGCGGAAGCGATGTTAACCCAAGACCGAGTGGTGCAGTTTTGAGTCAGTTAACTTTTCTATTTAGAACCGCGCCGCATAGCTCGAATGCGGGCCGTGAAGGGGTTGACGCGCTGCTCGCGGCGTCTGCTTATTGTGAGGATATTAGCGTGTTGTTCGTGGGAGATGGTGTCTATCAGCTACTGCTCGGCCAAGATCCAAACGCTATCCTGAGTAAAGATTACGCACCGATGTTGAAGCTGTTTGACCTGTACGATATTGAACAGGTGTTTGTTTGCAGTGAGTCGTTACAACAGCGAGGTTTAGCCCACGCTGAGCTAGTGATTGATGCAAAGGTGCTAACTGTCGATCAGGTGCAAAATCAATTACAACAAGCGGGTAAACTGCTGTCATTTTGAGGGGACTATGTTACATATCATCAAATCGGTCTCAGCACTCAGTGAGGCGGTGAGGCTATGCCAACAACACGATGAACTATTACTGATTGAAGAGGCGGTCTACGCGGCTATCCCTCAGCACAGTGCTTTTCATCAACTAAAAAAGCGATCCGTCTTTGCCCTAAAAAATGATCTGGATGCTCGCGGTATCCCTCACCGGATTAGTCCATCTATTGACGTGGTCGATTACGTAGGATTTGTTGCGCTGACCGTAAAGCAAGACAAATCTCTCACTTGGGATTAATCTCCTTTTTGTGTCGATGAGACTTTACGGATGAAATGCCCGAATTGGACAAAAAAGATCCGTATATTTCTTGACACACCTCTCACTGCTGAATAGAATTTTGCGTCCCTAACTGCCGACGGTGGTTAGGGCTAGATTTTTCACAAAGCTTACTTTCAAGTAAATCAGGAGCTAGTTAATGGCAACTATTAACCAGTTGGTACGTAAGC
>JBCAXU010000101.1:0-15042 GCA_038533895.1 Pseudomonadota bacterium
CCGTTTGAACTGGTCCTTGACGCAGAAACGCCAATCACGGCACTTGCTTGTTTTCGTTGGGAGCGATAACAAATGGCTGCACTGCTTGCAGTTTTCCCAAGATAAAGTCTTGATAACTAGTACCATCCTCACTCTCTACTTTTACCTCGGTACACAGCTTGAGGTTTATTGCATCAATTTGCTGCTCAACATCACCACCTTGGATATGCACGACACCTTTGAAACACCGATAACCTGTCTAACACGGTATCGACTTTGGCAGCGCCAATTCCTAATGATGCTTTTAGCTTTGCAAACATACTCTCTCCTGATGGTTATTTTATGTTGATGTTCTAACGTGACTCACCAAGCGAGTGCAAGTTATTTGTTGGCGAACGAGACATATTCCCCTTGGTTGGAGAAAAACATCGCAGTTTGGAGGTCAACAGTTGCAATATGCGCAGAAATAGTTAAACATTTGTATAGTCAATTTATAGACAAATATGAATTATGAGTGCTTCTCCCCTTTATCTGCAGATAAAACGCTACATTGTGGACCAAATAGACAGTGGACGCTGGCCCGTTGGGCACAGGATCACCACTGAACTGGCGTTGACCGAACAGTTTAATGTCAGCCGAATGACAGTCAATAAAGCGATACGAGATCTGGTATCGGAGGGGCGTCTGTTGCGTCGCCCTCGCCTCGGTACCTTTGTGTGTGCACCCGATGACAAGGCCGAGTCGCCGCTGTTAGACATTCGTAACATCGCCAGTGAAGTCGCTCAACGCGGTAAAACCTACAGCAGCAAAGTCATCAAGCAAGTGGCCCTTAATGCTGATGACGCGGTGGCGATGAAACTTGGCGTCATGCTGGGCAGCCAAGTTTTCTATAGTGAAATTATTCACTTTGAAGATAAGTCTCCCATTCAGCTTGAGATGCGCTGGGTTAACGCCAACTATGCCCCCAACTATCTTGAGCAAGACTTCTCTGAAATCACGCCTAACCAGTATCTTTCGGAAAACTGCCCATTGAGCGCCATTGAACATACGGTAGAGGCGATTGTCGCTAGTGATGCTGTACGCAGTGCGCTGCGCCTAGCCGTTAACGAGCCTTGCTTGTTGCTGAATCGCCGTACCTGGAGTGAAGATAAATTGGTCAGCACCGCGCTGCTGTATCATCCTGGCACTCGTTATAAGCTCAGCTCCAAAGTACTCCTCGACTAGCCCAATTGAATCAGGCTGCTATCAGTGCACTGGCTGGTACATTGTACCTCTAGTGCCTGTATAGCCCGACAAAAGTTTCATTGATCACATTTTAGCAACATCAATCTTGTACAAATCGTTTATCTGAACTCATAATTGTATATACATTTAATTATGAGCAAGTGTTATGAGTGCGATTTGCGATCATGTTTTGACCAACGCCAAAGTGGTCACCATGCAACCAGGCGAGGCTGGTTATACCGTTTCACAGCCGTGCAACATAGGGATCCGTGAAGGCGTCATTACTGAGATAAGCGCCAAGGCTATCCAGGCCCATCAGCAGTTTGACTGTCAAGGCAAGTTAGTGACCCCAGGTTTTGTTGATTGTCACACTCACTTAATTTTTGCGGGTAGCCGCGCCGACGAATATGAAAAGCGCTTACAGGGCGTGCCCTACCAAGAGATCGCCAAGCAAGGCGGTGGCATTCTGTCGACAGTGCGCGCCACTCGTCTCGCCAGCGAACAGCAGCTAACAGAGTTAGCTTTGCCAAGACTCGATGGCCTAATCCATACTGGCGTGACCTCCGTTGAGGTGAAATCTGGCTATGGATTAACCCTGAATGACGAAATTAAGATGCTGCGCGCCGCCAAAGCGCTAGAAGCGCACCGAAAAATTCGCGTCACCACCACTTTGCTCGCCGCACATGCATTGCCCCCGGAGTTTGCTGGGCGAGCCGACGACTATATCGCGCACGTTTGTGAAACGATTATCCCACTGGTAGCCGAAGAAAACTTGGCTACCAGCGTGGATGTGTTTTGTGAGTCGATTGGCTTTAATCTTGAGCAAACAGAACGAGTATTCGAAGCGGCCAAGCAGCATGGATTGCAAATCAAAGGTCATACAGAGCAACTGTCAAATTTGGGCGGCAGCGCTCTTACGGCTCGCTATGCAGGGTTGTCCGCTGACCACATTGAGTACCTAGACGAAGCTGGCGTGAAGGCGATGGCCAGCGCAAACACAGTGGCGACTTTGCTTCCAGGCGCGTTTTACTTCTTAAAAGAGACACAACACCCGCCGATCGAACTGCTACGACAGCACAAAGTACCGATGGCCATTGCAACCGATCTCAACCCTGGCACCTCACCTTTCGCTGATTTGACTATGATGATGAATATGGCTTGTACACTTTTCGGTCTCACCCCGGAAGAGTCGCTACGCGGCGTGACCTGTCATGCCGCGCAAGCCCTAGGCTATGGCAACACGCGAGGCCAAGTACAAGCTGGGTTTGATGCTGATTTAGCCATTTGGGATGTAACCCACCCGGCCGAGTTTAGCTATTTCCAAGGCGCGCCAAGACTTGCAACGCGCATAGTCGCAGGAGAGTTCGACCATGTCTAATTCGCTGATTACCAATCAAGACTTTCATTGGCAAGGCCGCCACGATGCAGAAGACGGTGCGCTTGGCAAACGGGTGCACCATGTGGTCAGAAAGATGCAGGTAGAAGAGCTACAGCCGCACAATGACGCAGTCAGCTTACTGGGTTTTTGTAGTGACGCCGGCGTCGCTCGCAACAAAGGTCGTATCGGCGCCAAACGGGCGCCAGATTTGATTCGCCGTGCTCTGGCTAATATGGCATGGCACAACACAAGCCATTTAATTGATCTTGGCAATGTCATTTGCGATGACGATTTGCTCGAGCATAGCCAAACACAGTGCGCCAACGTTATCGCAACCGCACTGCGCTCTACACCAGTGATCACTCTAGGTGGTGGCCACGAAGTCGCATGGGCTTCTTTTTTAGGGCTCGCTCAGTACTTTGAGTATCTCAACCCAGTCAATCCGCCTAAGATCGGGATTATCAACTTTGACGCCCATTTTGATTTGCGTGCCTTTGAAAGTCATCACGCCGACGTCAAACCCAGCTCTGGCACGCCGTTCAACCAAATTCAGCACTACTGTGCAAAACATGACTGGCCATTTCATTATGCTTGCTTGGGCGTGAGTCGTGCGAGCAATACTGAGGCTCTATTCAAACGCGCAGATG
The DNA here is from genome assembly GCA_038533895.1 of Pseudomonadota bacterium. GTDB lineage: Bacteria > Pseudomonadota > Gammaproteobacteria > Enterobacterales > Vibrionaceae > Vibrio. The sequence goes on from JBCAXU010000101.1 coordinate 3,229, forward strand.
AGCTGGGGGTTTGGTACGTGGAAGATCACGAGTTAAACCACCACAATCACATTTATCACCTGACTCAGCTACAGCATTTTATAGATAACTGTGACTACATCTATCTCACTATAGACCTAGATGTGTTTCCAGCGGCCACCGCTCCTGGCGTCAGCGCTCCTGCCGCTCGTGGGGTCAGTATGGAAATGCTCGCTCCGTTTTTACAACGCATTCTGCATTACAAACAAAAGCTGGTGATTGCTGATATCGCCGAATACAACCCAACTTACGATGTCGACAGCCAGACGGCTCGTCTCGCTGCCAGGTTGTGTTGGGATATCGCCAACGCTTTCTCACAAGAATAACAAAACAGACATAGTGGCTAAGTAGGTGCAAACCAGCGCCCTAGCCCTCTGTTTGGTATCAAAACCTAGTTAGGAGAACAAAATGACGTTTAGATACGGTGTTGATCGTTTAGATCTGGATATTGTAAACGGCATCGCGAATGGACACATCGAAGCAAAGCTTTGCTCTGAAGCCATAGCCAAAATTAATGTCAGCCGTGCCAATGTCGATAAGATGGCTAGCTCAGACAAAGCGGTGTATGGCATTAATACCGGTTTTGGGCCGCTGTGCGACACGCAAATATCACCCGAAGAAACGCATTTATTACAAAAGAATCTGCTTATCACCCATGCGGTTGGTGTCGGCAATCCGATCGACAAAGCGATTTCTAAGTTAATGCTCATCACCAAAGTTCACGCCCTTAGCCAAGGTTTCTCAGGTATACGCTTGGAAGTGGTCGAGCGGATGCTGGCTTTCCTTGAGTTGGATCTGATTCCAGTGGTGCCGGAACAGGGTTCTGTCGGTGCATCAGGCGATTTAGCCCCTCTATCTCACCTGTTTTTACCACTGATTGGCGAAGGTGAATTCTGGCAGGATGACCAAACCGTGCCAGCCAAAACGTTACTTTCAGCCCATGGATTAGAGCCACTGGAGCTACATGCAAAAGAAGGGTTGGCGTTAATTAATGGGACTCAATTTATTCTATCTCATGGCATTACTGCACTTACTAAAATGCGTTACCTGCTCGATCTTGCCGATGTTGCTGGTGCCATGAGTCTTGAAGGTATGCAAGGTAGCGAGTCACCGTTCAGAGACGAGTTACACCAAACGCGTGCTTTTGTTGGTAACTTAGAAGTTGCGGCGCGCATGAGAAGATTGCTCAAAGACTCTGAGAACATGGCGTCCCACAACAACTGTGGTCGTGTGCAAGATCCGTATTCACTGCGTTGTATTCCCCAAGTTCACGGTGCTTCTCGCAATGCTTACTACCACTTAAAAGAGATGGTTGAAATCGAGATGAACTCAGTGACCGATAACCCGATTGTTATCAGCAGCGAAGAGGCGATTTCTGGCGGTAGCTTCCATGGCCAGCCATTAGCTATGGTTCTTGATTATGCGGCGATCGCGGCTGCCGAACTGGGCAATATCGCGGATCGTCGTTGTTACCTTCTCTTAGAAGGATTGCATGGCTTGCCGCGTCTACTAACTGTAGCGGGTGGCCTCAATTCAGGGATGATGATCCCGCAATATGCCACAGCAGCGCTCGTCACAGAAAATAAATCACTCTGCTTCCCACCTTCGGCGGATAGCGTGCCGACCTCAATGGGCCAAGAAGATCATGTGTCGATGGGCAGTATTTCAGGTCGAAAACTCAATCAAATCCTAGGCAATTTGGACAAGATTTTTGCCATTGAGCTTATGTATGCCGCACAAGCACTGGAATTTAGAAGACCTAACCGTTGCTCTGATCTTATTGAGCAAAACTTCGAATTGATCCGCTCTAAAGTGGCCAAACTCGAAGAAGATAGGCTACTAAAACCGGATATCGACGCGATGGTGGAATTAGTGAAATCCCAAGCTTTCACTGTGAGTTTTGACGCTTAATTTTGGAGAAAACGATGACTGTTGAACTTAGCTTTCAAGAACAAATTAAACAGGGCATTCCTGAACAACTACCACCGGCAAAACCTTATCCAGTGAATGTTAACCGTGCGCCGAAGCGTAAAGATATTCTCAGTAAAGAAGAGAAGCAACTCGCGATTCGCAATGCCCTTAGATACTTTCCAAAAGCCTGGCATCAAGAGCTAGCACAGGAATTTGCTCAAGAGCTCAATGACTTTGGCCGCATATACATGTATCGATTTAAGCCAAATTACTTAATGAAAGCACGCGCTATCACTGACTATCCAGCAAAGTGTCAGCAAGCTGCCGCTATTATGTTGATGATTGACAATAACCTTGATCCAGCCGTTGCCCAACACCCTGAAGAGCTGATCACTTATGGTGGCAATGGCGCGGTTTTTCAAAACTGGGCACAATATCTGTTGGCCATGAAATACCTCAGTGAGATGGAGAGCGATCAAACTTTGCACCTCTACTCAGGTCATCCGATGGGGCTTTTCCCTTCTTCACCAGAAGCGCCTCGCGTTGTGGTTACCAATGGCATGATGATCCCGAACTATTCTAAGCCAGACGATTGGGAAAAATTCAATGCGCTAGGCGTGACTCAATATGGTCAAATGACCGCAGGTTCATTTATGTACATCGGCCCGCAAGGGATCGTGCATGGCACAACGATTACCGTGATGAACGCGTTCCGTAAGGTGCTTAAACCGGGCGAACAAGCTAAGGGCAAAATCTTCCTGACCGCTGGTTTAGGTGGCATGAGCGGCGCCCAACCTAAAGCAGGTAATATTGCCAATTGTATTACCGTCTGTGCCGAAGTTAACCCAAATGCTGCGATCAAACGTCATCAGCAAGGCTGGGTTGATGAACTGATTGATAATATGCCGGCGCTGATTGAGCGCGTGAAAGTCGCACAAGCCAATGAAGAAGTCGTTTCTATTGCCTACATTGGTAATGTGGTAGAGGTGTGGGAATCGTTCTTAGAGGAAGAAATCTTTGTTCATTTAGGCTCAGACCAAACGTCACTGCATAATCCTTGGTCTGGCGGCTACTACCCTGTCGATATCAGCTACGAAGAGTCAAATCGATTGATTCGAGAAGAGCCGGACGTATTCAAAGAAAAAGTGCAAGCGACATTAAGACGCCATGCTGCTGCCGTCAACAAGCATAGCGAGAAAGGAACGTACTTCTTTGACTATGGTAATGCCTTCCTATTAGAAGCCTCACGAGCAGGCGCGGATGTTATGGCAGAAAATGGCATTGATTTTAAATACCCTTCATACGTGCAGGATATCTTGGGGCCTATGTGCTTTGACTATGGATTTGGTCCATTCCGCTGGGTTTGTACTTCGGGTAAACCGGAAGACCTCGACAAAACAGATGAAATCGCCGCCCAAGTATTAAACAAGATCATGCAAAGCTCCCCTGCCGAGATCCAGCAACAGATGCAAGACAACATTACTTGGATTAATGATGCTAAAGCCAACAAATTAGTCGTAGGCTCTCAAGCAAGAATACTGTACGCCGATGCACAAGGTAGAATGGAAATCGCCAAAGCCTTTAACGATGCAATTCATCGCGGCGACATTGGCCCTGTTGTGTTAGGACGCGATCATCATGATGTTAGTGGCACCGACTCTCCATTTAGAGAGACGTCAAATATCTATGACGGTAGTCGCTTTACTGCTGACATGGCCATTCACAATGTGATTGGTGACAGCTTCCGTGGCGCGACTTGGGTATCCATCCATAATGGTGGTGGCGTTGGCTGGGGTGAAGTCATCAACGGTGGCTTCGGTATGCTGTTAGATGGAAGCAGTGATGCCGAGCGCAAACTTCAATCCATGCTGCTATTCGATGTAAACAACGGCATCGCCAGACGCAGTTGGGCTCGCAATGAAGAGGCTAACTTCGCCATCAAGCGAGAAATGGAGCGCACACCTAAGCTAAAAGTCACCCTAGCGAATCTCGTTGACGATCAAGTTATTGATGATTTAGCTATCTAGGCTTAAAGCTTATCCAACAAAGAAAATCTAACGCTCACCAAAAAGGCATCCGAGGATGCCTTTTTATTGAGTAAAGTTCTCAGATTATTTGAGAATAACAATGGCCTTTAAATATCTGGTGGCAAAGCCTATTTAGTACTGACACAAAAGGGGTCATCGCTTAGCTGTTTTCAGTTAAATCCAACGCCTCACTCGCTGTTTGTAGTCTTTGTACTCAACGCCGAATAGCGATTCGAGCGCCCGCTCTTCGGGTTGGATTTGGAAACGGTTCATGTACAGAACAAAACCAAAACTGAAAGCAATCGACAAAATATTCTGTTGCCAATAGGCAAAGCCAAAGATAAGCAAAAATAAACCCAAGTACATCGGATTGCGTGAGTAGGCAAAAATGCCGCTATCGACGATTGTTGAGGCTGAGTGGACTTTCACCGGATTAACTGTGGTTTTGGCGCGGCGAAATTCTATAATCCCTGCTAGCCCTACCACACCGGAGGCGACGAAGCAGAGTAGAAATACCATATTGCTCAATGGTAACGGGTATCGAAATGCCAAGAATTCGTGGCTTATTTGATTGATTGCGACAATAAACAATACAAACAGTGCCACTGGCGGGATTTTTGTCTCAAGTGCTTGCATGATAAGTCCTATTTACCAACTACCTATAAAAAATAGCTCAACGTCATCGGTTGAGCTATCGAACACACTAGATTATAGATAACAAGGCTTGCAGCGGATGCTTGCTCTTCACCTGCTCAAAGCGCTTTACTTGACTTCGGCAAGAGTAACCGGTGATCAGGCAGCGCTCCTGTGGCAAATCTTGTAAGCGTGGTTTCCAACTTAAGCCATAAATGTCCTTCGACATTTGCAGTTTATCCACCTCATGGCCGAACGTTCCCGCCATGCCACAACACCCTACCGGTACTGTCTGCAAGCTCGCGCCAAAGTGGGCAAAAATCGCGCCCCACTCTTTTTCGGCATTAGGCAGCTTGGTTTTCTCAGTACAGTGAGCAAACAGATACCAAGGCTTGGTGTCGCTCTGTTCAGCTTGTTCAAATTCGGCCAATCGCGGTTGCAACCATTCGTGAACAGTGAGAACTTCGAAATCGCCACGCTTATCACCTAACACTTCTTGATACTCATCGCGATAACACAGCACCAGCGCAGGGTCGACCCCAACTAAAGGAATATTGATGTCGGCGACCTGTTGCAAAAACGCAGCGGTGTTCGCCGCATTCGCGGCAAACTGCTTAAGAAAACCTTTAATGTGCTGCGCTTTGCCATTGGGCTTAAACGGCAACAAAATCGGAGTCTTGCCGAGTTTCGTTACCAGTTGAGCGAAGTCGGCCACGACATCTGCATCGTAGTAACTGGTAAAGGGGTCTTGAACGATCACGACATGGTTAGCTTTGTCCTGCTGCGATAGGGCAGCCAGCTGCTGTAAATCGAAACGTGGTAAGTGCGCAAGCCGCTCACTTAACGTAGGTGTCGATAGCAGTGGCGCATCCACATAACCAACGGTTTTTGCCGTTAAACCTTGCACCCAACGCTGCTTTAACGCTCCATTAACCAGCTTTGGGGCTTTAGCCATCAACGGCAGCATAGTCTCAATGTTGGCAACCAAATAATCTTTTGCCGGACGTTGATAACGAGAGTAGTAAATGTTGAGAAAGCGTGAGCGAAAACTCGGCACATCGACCTTGATCGGACATTGACTGGCACAGGCTTTACACGCCAAACAGCCATTCATAGCCTCATACACTTCATGCGAAAAGTCATACTCATGACGCTTGTTGAGGTTATTACGTACCCGGTCGATCATGGTTTTAATTGAGGCGTTTTTCTCAAGCGTCTGTTTCTCGAGATCAAGTATATCCACGCCCTGCTCTGTCAATTGGCGCAGCCACTCTCTGACTAAGCCCGCACGTCCTTTTGGTGAATGACGACGGTCAGCGGTGACTTTCATCGAAGGACACATCGGCGAAGAGGTATCGTAGTTAAAACATAAGCCGTTGCCGTTACACTCCATTGCCTGTTTAAAACTATCGCGCACTTCAACATCAATTTGTCGATCATAGTAACCACGTTTGGTATCGGTGACTTTCACCAATGCTTCGTTGCTCTCAAGCGGCGTACAGATTTTGCCCGGGTTCATTTTGTTGTGCGGGTCAAACGCGGCTTTTACGCGGCGAAGCTCGGTGAACAGCTCATCACCAAAAAACTCAGGGCCATATTCCGAGCGAAACCCTTTGCCATGCTCGCCCCACATCAAACCACCATACTTGGCAACAAGCTTGACGACTTCGTCAGAGATTTCGTGCATAAGGGCTTCTTGTTTGGGGTCACACAAATCTAAGGCCGGCCGTACGTGCAATACACCCGCATCAACGTGACCAAACATACCGTAGTTGAGCGATTTGGCATCTAGCAGCTCTCTAAACTCTGCGATAAAGTCCGCCAGGTTCTCTGGTGGTACACAGGTATCTTCGGCAAAGGCAACGGGCTTCGCTCGACCTTTTGCCGCGCCCAACAGGCCCACGGCTTTTTTGCGCATGTTGTAGATACGGCCGATACTGGCTAGATCATCACACACTTGATAGCCGATAATACCGGCTTGATTGTCTTCCATCATGCTATCAAGACGTTGACACAGTGAGCTCACTTGCTGCGCGACCTCTTGTTCGTCTTGACCAGCAAACTCCACCATATTAATCCCTTGCATCTCTTTGCCAGGAACATCGGTCAACAAGTCACTGACGGTGTGCCAAACGATGTCTTGCTTGGCGAGATTGAGCACTTTGGAATCGACCGTTTCTACCGACAAAGCGTTGGCTTCGACCATGAAAGGCGCATTGCGCAGAGCTGAGTCAAAGCTGTTGTACTTGATGTTGACCAAAGTACGAGCTTTCGGAATCGGGGTGAGGTTGAGCTTTGCTTCGGTAATAAACGCCAGTGACCCCTCTGCACCGCAAAGCACCCGCGTTAAATCGAAGCGGTCATTGTCTGTATCGAGCGCATTTTTTAGATCATAGCCGGTGAGAAAGCGATTGAGTGGCGGGAACTTGTCTTCGATTTGCTGACGCTTATCACGACAGACTCGCTCAGTTTGATGATAAGCCTGATAAGCAAACTCGCCCTCAGTTGGCATACCATGAGATAGATCTGACTCAAGGACCGAACCATCGGCGAACACCGCTTGCAAAGAGAGCACATGGTCGGACGTTTTACCGTATTTTAGCGACCCTTGGCCCGAGGCATCGGTGTTAATCATGCCTCCGAGTGTGGCGCGATTGCTGGTCGACAAATCGGGAGAGAAGAAGTAACCGTAGGGGCGTACCGCATCATTAAGTTGATCTTTCACGACACCGGTTTGAACTCGCACCCAACCCTCTTCGGCGTTGATCTCTAACACTTTGTTCATGTGGCGAGACAAATCGACCACAATCCCTTTGGTCAGTGATTGACCATTGGTGCCAGTACCGCCACCACGCGGCGAAAAGGTAACGCGTTCGTATTCAGGTTTAGTGGCGAGTTTGCCAATCAGCACCACATCTTGAGTGCTTTTCGGGTGCACCACAGCTTGAGGCAGTTGCTGATAAACACTGTTGTCGGTGGATACGGCCAAACGGCTTGAATATTGGCTCTCAATATCGCCGCTAAAACCGGCATTTTTGAGCGCTTCGAGAAAGGTGAGAACGATCGGATCAACATCCGATTGTGAATGTAATCTTGGTAACATTTGCTTCCTGCCCCCTACGACGCCGATCCTATCAGCACTGGGTTCATCTGGTTTTTAACTATTTTTTGAATTAGGTCACTTTACAACATTTAAAAGGGTGATCAAAACAGAAATGCAGTGTCAGAATGGTAAAAATCGCATTTTTTTCCCACACTTATATCTAGCCTTTCTAAATCGTAAGTGTCTTTATGAGCGAATCATCAATGAAAAGAAACAAAGTCGTAACTACCGAAGATATTCTATTGAAATTGTGTCAGTCTGTTTCTGGCGTTCTCACCTCTGCCACCAGCTCGAATGTGACCTATTCGGCCATGGTCCAAAAAATCACAAAAACCAGCTTAAAGCCTGACTTCGGTTGCTTTGTGCTGTTCGACGGTGGATTCTCAGGTTTGGTGGTCATCAACTTCACGTCCAAGGCGGCGTTAGAACTCTACACCAACTACATGCGTAATATGGGAATGCCCGAAGATGAGTTGGCAGTTCTTCATACCTCAGATGAAGTGGCCGATGTGTTGGGCGAACTGATGAACCAATTGGTGGGTCACTTTACCAACCAAGTGCGCAAAGAGCTACAAACGCACATCACTCAAAACCAACCCAAAATGTTGTCACTCAACAAACAGGTCAACTTGTCTGTCGACACCAATTTGGATCGCCCGCAAGCTCGTCGAGTCACATTCTCAACAGAAAAAGGCAATATCTTCTATCTTGAGTTAGCCATGGATAAAACCGAGTTCATTCAACTTGAAGAATTCGAAGTGGCAGAAGACGAGTGTCCGGATGATATTCTTGAGCAAGCGCAGCAACAAATGAAACAAAAGCAATCCAAACCAGCGGCGGAGAAAGGCAATTCCGACGACCTGCTTGATGAGTTAGGCATCTAATCCAACGCTTTTTCTATTCAACTTAGGCTAACTCCATCGGGGTTAGCCTTTATCATTTTTACTCGATCCGATTTCCGTTTTGGCGCTGAAAACGGTAAAATGTCCGACTTTGTCAATTTAGTGAGATTTGATGCGGTCGATGGATAAACAAAAAGCCCTCAAAAAAATTGCGAAATGTCTAGAGCTCGGTAATTCCGCCAACGTCAACGAAGCGGCCAATGCGATAAAAATGGCGCACCGTTTGATGCTGAAATACGGTCTCGATAAAGATGATATCGAGTTCATTAAGATGGGCAAAACCCAATCAACTCACCTATTGCCTGCCGATGTCAGCTCTAACCTGCTGCGTATCATTCGTGGCATCAATACTAAATTCGGCGTCGAAGCGGTACTGCTCAATCACAAAGGGCTAAAACGAGTCGAGTTTATCGGTGAAGCCGACCGCGCCATTTTTGCCGCCTTCGCTTTCGACATTATTTATCGTGAGATGAACGAACAAACAGGTCGTTTTCGTAATAGCTTTGCCGGCACAGGCACCGCCACTACAGAAGTGACTCGACGCGTTAACTCTTTTCTTTCTGGTTGGGTCGAAGGCGCGCTAGAAAAACTACCTATCATCAGTCCTGACGAAGAATCGGCAAAAAAAATCGACGATTACATCGACAAAGAGTTTCAAAACATCGATCGTGAGACGTTCAAACAGCAGCTGCGTGAGGCGATGAAGAACCTGACTGAGGATTATGAAGTCGGGCTGAAAAAAGGCCGCACCGTTTCAGTGAATCGCCCAATCGACGGCGCACAAGCCCCCAAGATGCTGCGATAGCACAAAGCTTGTTCAGCCATCGTTAATATTCAGTCAATTAATCTATTCATCAATTGACAGTGTGCATGGTATCGGCTTTATTCATGATACGCATTCACCAGAAAAATCTGGTCAAGATATAATGATACACGGAGAAGTTATCGTGAAGAAAATTACGCTTGCGCTTGCAGTCGCTATCGCCCTCTCTGGCTGTCAGGCCACACAGCGACAAAACGCCACTACTGGCGAAACAGAGACCAACTCAGCGACCCAAGGCGCGCTGATTGGCGCCATTGCGGGAGCCGCTGTTGGCTTAGCAACCGGTGATGATGCCAAAGAACGCAGACAACGCGCACTCGTTGGCGCTGCTGGCGGCGCTGCGGTCGGTGGTGGTATCGGCTACTACTTCGATCAGCAAGAAGCAGCGCTACGCAAAGAGCTGCTAGACTCAGGGGTTCAAGTTGAACGCGTGGGCGAAAATCAACTGTTGCTGCGCCTAGAAAACGGTATTGGCTTTCAAACCAACTCCTACCAGCTCGACCCAAGCATTCACAAAACTCTGCGCGGTGTAGCGCGTATATTGGTTGAATACCCAGACACCAGCTTAGTGATCGATGGTCACACCGACAGCACCGGCAGTGATACTACCAACCAAGTTCTGTCTGAACGCCGCGCCGAATCTGTACGCGGATACCTAGTTGGTCAAGGTGTTGCTGCTGGACGCGCGATTGCTCGCGGCAATGGCGAACGCTATCCACTATGCACCAACAGCACCGCTGAGGGTCGAGCGTGTAACCGCCGTGTCGAGATTCAGATCTTGCCACTCAAATAACGGGGTGGATCAACGTAATTGACAATGGCTTCTTCGGAAGCCATTTTTTTTGCCCTATGGGTCTAATTTATGCGGTGAATTGATATACTTAGCCAATAGTATTTCGATTGATGTGAGATTATTTTGCGCCTACTGCTGTTATTGCTACTGAGTTGTTCATTTATGACTGCCGCACAAACGGTAGAGGAACTTATACAAAGTGCACAAAACAACAGCGTTCATGCCCAGCTCGAACTCGCAGAAAAATACACACGAGGCAATGAGGTAGAGCAATCACACAGCGAAGCACTCTATTGGTATCAGCAAGCGGCACAAAACGGCAGTCATGTCGCCGCTGTCGCAACGGCCAAGGCTTATCTCACTGGTACAGGCACGAGCAAAGATATCGAGACAGCTCTGTTTTGGCTGACCAAAGCGGCTATCTTAGGCGATGAGCAAGCGCCACGTTTGCTCGGCGAAGTGTATGAACAGCTCAACCAACCCACTGACAACCTCGACTTAGCACAGCTTTGGTATCAAGAAGCAGCGCGAAGCAATCCTGACGCTGAACAGGCGTATGCCCGAGTACTTGAGCAGCAGTTTAACAATCGCCGTGCCGAACAAGTCGCGACACTCGATCAGTTGGAAGACGCGTTTGATGCCGAACAAATAGAGCTCAGCCCCAACGCAAAGTCACATTCTGCTAGTCAACAGGATCAGAATAGCGTCATCTACTCTTTAGTCACGGCTCTGATCGCGAGCCTACTCGGCAGCCTATTTCTGCTCCGTCGCCAGCAGCAGCTTAAAATGAGTGTCCACTCGAATGATAACGACCAACAGCGCCAACAGATCAAGCTTGAACGCGAAATCAAACGCAAAGACGACACCTTGAAACAGCAAAAACGCCAGTTGGAGACGCTGTATCGGCATGTGAAGAAACTGCAAGCCAGCAGTAAAACTTCAGCGCCTTCAGTCAGCTACAAAGATAACCCTCTCAATCTTGCCTGCGCCCTATTTGGCTTTAACCCAAGTCATATCCCCGATGAGAAAAGCATCAAGCTAAGGTACAAGCAACTGAGCAAAATTTATCATCCTGACTTAAAAGGCAGTGAAGAAGAGATGAAACGCTTAAACCAGGCGTTAAAAGTGATCTTGAAACAGGTTAACAAATAGTTACAAAACCCACTTTATTGTTTCGCATTTTTCTATCACGCTCGAAAATACAGGGCTGCGCAATCGATCACCCTCCCATTACCAGTAACAAACAATTAACTTAATAGTCCTAATCATGTCATAATACCGCGCGACAATAACACCTAAGCAATAAAGGTGGGGAGAACACTATGTTTACCATTGAAGGCGTATGTGATTGGTGTAAAAAACCAAGCATGCTAACCAAACATGATTACGTCGACGGCAAGAGCCACCACTCATGTAAAGAGTGTCACGACTTGGCAGCACTGGATGTGCGCCAGTTTAACATTGCTGAGTTACAACACAGAGAGCGTCAATTAAACGCGCTACGCTAACTCACTATGTTTTGAAAGGAAGATAAGAAAGCCACCGAGGCGGTGGCTTTTTGCGTTTATACCAAATGGGATAAATAGGTGATCAGATAATTGCGC
>JBCAXU010000102.1:0-14932 GCA_038533895.1 Pseudomonadota bacterium
CTGCTTTTTCGCAAGAGCGTTTGAAACGACGTAGAGCAACGTCGAACGGTTCGTTTTCACGTACTTTAACTACTGGCATATGCCTTTCACCTCAGGGGTTATTCGTTAATGCTGACTTCACACGACTTAGCTTGAATACTAGGTCTACAATCAGCTTGATCAAAAATGGTGCGGAATTTTAATCCGATCACACTAGCTTTGTAAAGTATTTTGTTGGGTAGAGTTTGCACAAAATTTGTTTGCAAAGCGAAGGCGCGGTAAGATTGCGCCAATTTTGAATCAAACCTCTCAACCTGCAAGGTAAACCATGCGCATTATTGGTATCGAAACCTCTTGTGATGAAACGGGTATTGCCATCTATGATGATGAAAAAGGCCTGCTTTCGCACAAGCTGTACAGTCAAGTTAAGTTACATGCTGACTATGGTGGAGTAGTGCCTGAACTGGCGTCTCGTGACCACGTAAAAAAGACCATCCCTCTTATCAAAGCTGCAATGGCAGAAGCCAATGTTACGCCCGCTGATATCGATGGTGTGGCCTATACCGCAGGCCCGGGTTTGGTTGGCGCGCTTCTAGTGGGGGCTACGATTGGCCGCAGTTTGGCGTACGCTTGGGGCGTTCCTGCTGTACCAGTGCATCATATGGAAGGGCACTTACTTGCGCCAATGTTAGAAGACAACCCGCCACCTTTCCCATTTGTGGCTGTTTTGGTGTCGGGTGGGCATTCAATGATGGTGGAAGTCAAAGGCATTGGTGAGTACAAAATTCTAGGTGAATCGATTGATGACGCTGCAGGCGAGGCCTTTGATAAAACTGCTAAGCTAATGGGCTTAGATTACCCAGGTGGACCATTACTGTCTAAGCTGGCTGAAAAAGGTACCCCAGGACGTTTTAAGTTTCCGCGCCCAATGACGGACCGCCCAGGTTTGGATATGAGCTTTTCGGGGCTTAAAACGTTTACCGCCAATACCATTGCCGCCAATGGCGATGACGAACAGACTCGCGCCGATATTGCCCTAGCTTTCGAAGAAGCAGTATGCGCAACACTTACCATCAAGTGTAAGCGCGCGCTTGAACAGACGGGTTTTAAACGCATTGTTATTGCTGGCGGTGTAAGTGCCAACCGTCGTTTACGTGCTGACCTTGAGCAACTCGCGAATAAGATTGGTGGAGAGGTGTATTACCCTCGGACGGAGTTTTGTACCGACAACGGCGCTATGATTGCCTACGCAGGTATGCAGCGCTTAAAGAATGGTGAAGTCGCTGATTTGGCGGTACAAGCCACCCCGCGTTGGCCGATTGATCAATTGGAACCGATCGCTTAACCTTAAGTCAGTTATTGTATGAAGGTCGCTGTTTTGGCGGCCTTTTCTTTATCTAAATAAAGAGAGTTCCGAGGTCTTAGTTGAGAAAATAATGGTACCCTCCGATTTTATAAAAATAATCAATGGATAGAAGTATGCACAAGTTTGCTGTCGATGGCCGAGAAATGGCTTATCAAGATGTAGGTTCAGGCCCGGTATTGGTGTTTGGTCATAGCTATTTGTGGGATAGCAAGATGTGGGCGCCACAAGTAGAAGCGCTCAGCCAGCATTATCGCTGTATCGTGCCTGAGCTATGGGCGCATGGTGAGTCTGATGCCGCGCCAGAAACAACCTGTTCATTGTCAGACTATGCCAAGCAGATTGTGGCTCTTTTAGACCATTTACAGGTTGAGCACTTTTCTATTGTTGGTCTATCGGTTGGTGGAATGTGGGCAACGGAAGTGGTTTCTTTGGTTCCTTCGCGAGTTCAGTCACTGGTACTAATGGATACGTTTGTTGGCTTAGAGCCAGAAGTGACCCATAACAAATACTTTGCGATGTTAGATACCATCGCGCAAATTCAAGCGATTCCAGCCCCGATGATTGAGGCGACTACCCCGCTATTTTTTGCCAACAATGCCAAGCAGGATAATCCGCAGCTTGTCGAGCAATTTGAACAGCGACTGCATGACTTAAAAGGTGAGCAAGCGGTTGAAGTGGCGAGGGTAGGGCGAATGGTCTTTGGTCGACGAGATCAGATGGATGATGTTGAAAAGTTGGCGCTGCCGGTTTTGATTGCTGTTGGTCAAGAAGACAAGCCTCGCCCCGTTCTCGAATCGTTTTTAATGCATGATGCGATTTCTGGCTCGGAGCTGGTTCAAATCCCACAAGCGGGACATATCTCCAACCTCGAACAAGCGCAGTTCGTCACCAAAATGCTCGAGGAATTCTTGGCCAGAAACCATGCTTAACACCTAAAAAGCCTCATTCACGAGGCTTTTTTTAATCCGTTTTTCTTCTCTCCGACTTTAGGCTCAGTGCCAGAAAACAAGCGTTTAATATTTTGATGATGACGGAATACGATCAAGCAGCACAGCATCGCAACCGGCAAGGTGTATTGAGGTTTGATTATCCAAGTGTAAAACGGAGCCAAAAGCACGGTGACGATGGCAGCTAGGGATGAATAACGAAACAGTAAAGCGACGCTGATCCAAGTGGCGATGATCATCGCACTAAGATCCAGTCCGATTGGCGCGATCGCCCCCAGTGCGGTGGCGACACCTTTACCGCCTTTGAAATGAAAAAAGATCGGATACATATGGCCCAAACAGGCAGCGATCGCCACCACACCCAAAATGATAGGATCGATGCTCAGGAAGTAGCCTCCCCATACGGGAATGGTGCCTTTTAGCATGTCACACAGCAGCACAGCGGCGGCGGCTTTCTTGCCACCAATTCGAAGAACGTTGGTTGCGCCGGGGTTGTTGGAGCCGACACTTCGTGGGTCGGGTAGCCTGAGTATTCGACAGATCAACACAGCACTCGAGATCGAGCCCAAGAGGTAGGCGAAAATGATCATTACCAGTGCTAGTGGGGTCATAGTAGAGTAACTCGTCTGAAACAGGTGTTCGCCAAGCTAGTAACTGATATCATATCGCGCCTGACACGCTCAAACTATGGCATAGGCTTGGTTTGAGATGCAAATAGTACGACTTTTTACCCCACTTGGGTATCCGACCTGTAAAGGAAGCATCACATGGATAAAGTATTTATCGAGCAATTAGAAGTCATTACCACCATTGGGGTTTACGATTGGGAGCAAGAGATCAAGCAGAAGTTGGTGCTTGATATTGAAATGGCTCATGACAATCGTCCTGCTGGAAAAAGCGATGACGTTGTTGATGCGCTCGATTACGCTCAGGTCAGTCAAGCGGTGCTTTCTCATATCGAAGGCGGTCGTTTTCTGTTAGTGGAACGTGTGGCCGAAGAGGTCGCCGAGTTGATCATGACGCGTTTTGCCGTGCCTTGGATTTCGATTCGATTAACCAAACCAGGTGCCGTAGCGCAGGCCAAAGGCGTTGGTGTGGTCATTGAGCGAGGCCAGTTATGATCACAACCTACATTGGGGTTGGTTCAAACATACAAAGGCGGAAACACATCGAAGCGGCGATTGACGAGCTGAGCGCGTTAGGGCAGCAACTGCGTCTCTCGACCATTTATGAGTGTGAAGCGGTCGGATTTAACAGCCATGCGTTTTATAACCTAGTGGTTGAGATGCAAACGTCGCTAGACTTAGCCGAGTTCGCCCAGCAACTGCGCGCAATTGAAATTAAATGGGGGCGATCCGAGCACGCTGGTAAGTTTGAGCCCCGCACCTTGGATCTGGATATTCTTCTCTTCGGAGAGCTTACCAGTGAGTCGTCTCCGCAGTTACCCCGCAGTGACATCTTTCATTACGCGTTTGTGCTTGAGCCGCTCAACGAGCTCTGTCCCAGTTTAGTTGTACCCAGCGATGGGCGTCGCATTGAGCAGATTTGGCAACAAACCCGGTTTGATAGCGGACTGACTCCGGTTCCAGTTTGGTTTGATTATTAATTAACGAGATTTTCATGAGTTACTTTGAAGCGTTTATCTTGGCACTGATCCAAGGTTTGACCGAGTTTCTGCCTATTTCGAGCTCAGCGCACCTGATTTTGCCCTCAGCGATTCTTGGCTGGCAAGATCAAGGGTTAGCATTTGATGTCGCGGTGCATGTCGGCACTCTATTGGCAGTGATGATTTACTTTCGTCACGAGGTTATTAGTTTATTGCGCGCCTTCTTTGCGTCTATTTTTCACGGCGATCGCAGCAAAGAAGCCAAACTGGCTTGGATGATACTGCTAGCCACCATTCCTGCCTGCGTGTTTGGCCTGATGATGAAAGATTTCATCGAGCTGTATTTACGTAACGCATGGGTCATCGCCACAACGACGATCGTATTTGGTCTGTTGCTCTGGTATGTCGACAAGCATGCGTCTCAGACCGATGACGAATACCAAGCCGATTGGAAAAAAGCGCTGTTTATTGGTGTTAGCCAAGCTTTGGCAATGATTCCTGGTACTTCACGCTCAGGGGCAACCATTACTGCCGCGCTCTATTTGGGCTTTACTCGTGAAGCTGCCGCCCGTTTTTCATTTCTGATGTCAATTCCTATTATTCTGCTGGCTGGGGGGTATTTAGGACTGAAATTGGTCACCAGCGGTGAGCCTATCCATTTTGGCGTATTAGTGACGGGGATTGTTACCTCCTTTATCAGTGCTTACCTGTGTATTCACTTATTCCTTAAGTTGATCTCACGTCTCGGAATGACGCCATTTGTCATCTATCGTTTGCTACTGGGTGTTGGCTTGATTGCGTTTCTGTTACTCAACTAACGGCAGTGCTTTTTCTTAGGCCAGGTAGCGCCATCTCGCGCCACTAAATACATTGTGATATATATGTGGTTGTTGTGACTCTCGTTTTTTTGATTGACGGTATGCGTATTTTTGCTTTGATGTTGACCCTTATTTTAGGCTGGCTTCAGTATGAACTGTGGCTGGGCAAAAACGGGATCGCCGACTTTCAGGCGGTCAGTGCTGAAATAGAGGTTCAGCATCAAGTGAACAGTAACTTGAAAGCACGTAACGACGAAATGTTTGCCGAGATCGACGACTTACGCCAAGGGCTCGATGCCATTGAAGAGCGAGCAAGGCACGAACTCGGCATGATCAAAGAAGGCGAGACGTTTTATCGTATTATCGGCGAGGATAATTAACATGCCTGAACCTGGTGCATTGGTGGCGGTTGTTCCGGCTGCGGGCGTCGGCAGTCGAATGAAAGCAGACCGCCCTAAGCAGTATTTGACCATCCAAGGTAAAACAGTACTGGAACACAGCCTAGAGAAGCTTCTTTCCCACCCTGAGATCGCCCAAGTGGTGGTCGCAATTAGCGATGATGATCCTTATTTTTCAGCACTGCCATTGGCCAATCATAACCAGATAGTGCGAGTCAGTGGGGGCAAAGAGCGCGCAGATTCCGTGTTGTCGGCACTGCAGTATGTCAAACAGCACCAGTGCGCACCTTGGGTGTTGGTGCATGACGCGGCTAGGCCGTGTATCACGCTAGAGGATATCGACAGCTTAATTCAGCAGGCCTATTCTCACCCCTATGGAGCGATTCTTGCGGCGCCAGTGCGCGATACCATGAAACGAGCCAATCAGCAGCAACATATCGATCACACGGTCGATAGGCAGGCACTGTGGCACGCATTGACGCCACAAATGTTTGACACTCAACTACTGACAGACGCGCTTTGCGCTGCCTTGGAGCAAGGGGTACAAATTACCGACGAAGCGTCGGCGATTGAATGGCTGGGACATAACCCAGTTTTGGTTCAAGGTCGCGCCGATAATATTAAAATCACCCAACCGGAAGATTTGGCACTTGCCGAGTTTTATCTTAATAAAAACAAAGGATAACTCATGATTCGAATTGGTCACGGCTTCGACGTTCATAAGTTTGGTGGGCAAGGCCCAGTTATTATTGGTGGCGTCTCTGTGCCTTATGAACAAGGTTTGATTGCCCACTCTGATGGTGATGTCGCGCTGCATGCTTTGTGTGATGCTTTGTTAGGAGCGATTGCTGCGGGCGATATTGGCCGTCATTTCCCCGATACCGACGACAAATGGAAAGGGGCAGATAGCCGTGAGTTACTGCGTGATGTATACCGCCGCGTTCAAAGCCTTGGGTACAAGCTTGGTAATGCGGACATTACCATCATGGCGCAAGCACCAAAAATGGCGCCGCACATTGAAGCCATGTGCGAGGTGATCGCACAAGATTTACAAACGAACGTGTCTAACGTTAACGTGAAAGCGACCACCACAGAAAGGCTTGGTTTCACTGGTCGCAAAGAGGGTATAGCAACCGAAGCGGTTGTTTTACTAGTTAAAGAATAACTCAGTTGTCATTGATAGCTGACAACGGATCCGAATGATGTCTGATATTTTATCTTCTCTCGCTTACTTGCATGGCAAACCGACGGCCAAGGGCAAACTTAAAGCGAAACCTGAACACTTTCAGGTGAAAGAAAACTTAGGTTTTGAGTTTTCTGGTCAAGGCGAACACTTGATGCTGCGCATTCGTAAAATCGGGGAAAACACCAGTTTTGTGGCCAATGAGTTAGCCAAAGCATGTGGCGTGAAGTCGAAAGACGTCAGTTGGGCTGGCCTTAAGGATCGCCATGCCGTGACCGAGCAATGGCTTAGCGTCCATCTACCCAAAGGCGATGCCCCCGATTTGACTCAGTTTTTGGCGCAATACCCTAGTATTGAAATCATTGCCACAGACCGACACAACAAAAAATTACGTCCGGGCGATCTGATCGGAAACCACTTTGCCATCACCGTGTCAGAGGTGACGGACATGGAAGATGTGCTCAAGCGGTTAGAGGCGATACAGCGAGTCGGTGTACCCAACTATTTTGGCAACCAGCGCTTTGGTAACCATGGCAATAACTTAGCTGAAGCGCGCCGTTGGGGACGCGACAACGTACGCACTCGCAATCAGAACAAACGCAGTCTCTACTTGTCGGCGGCTCGTTCATGGATTTTCAATACCATAGTGTCTGCCCGTATTGAGCAAGGTTTGTTTGAACGTGCGATTGTCGGAGACTTAGTCCGCCAACAAGATGAGTTAGTTGCGGTAGAGGCGAGTACTATCGAGCAAATCAATGATCGTCTTGCACAAAATCAGTGTCAGCTGACGGCTGCGTTAGCCGGTGACAACGCATTGCCAACGACCGATCAGGCTTTGGCGCTTGAACTGCCGCATTTAGACGCTGAGCCAGATTTGATGGCGCTGATTCGTGGCAATCGCATGCGTCATGACCGCCGCGAGGTAGCCTTGATGCCTCAGCAACTCGCTTGGCAAATCGATGGGAACAATATCACGTTACAGTTTGCGCTTGAGGCTGGCAGTTTTGCTACCGCAATTATCCGTGAACTGGTTGAAGAAATTGAAGTGGAGCGTCACTACGGATGAGCGACAACAAACTCAATATATTGATTAGTAATGATGATGGTGTTCATGCTGAAGGCATTCACTGCCTAGCGGATGCACTGCGGGATCTGGCACAAGTGACGATTGTTGCCCCTGATAGAAACCGTTCAGGCGCCTCAAATTCACTCACGTTAGAGCAGCCACTAAGGGTTAATCAAATTGCGCCACAAGTTTACTCGGTGCAAGGCACGCCTACCGACTGCGTGCACTTTGCATTGAATGAACTGATGAAAGACGATTTGCCAGACTTGGTATTAACTGGGGTGAACCACGGCGCAAACTTGGGCGATGATGTGCTTTACTCTGGCACGGTTGCTGCGGCGATGGAAGGCCACTTTCTCGGCGTGCAAGCTATCGCGTTCTCATTGGTGGGCAAGCATCATTTTGCCACGGCTGCGGCGATAGCGCGTCAATTGGTTGAGCAACATGCAGTAAACCCTATCCCAACTAATCGGTTGTTGAATGTCAATGTACCTGACGTGACGTTGGCCGAGCTAAAAGGCACACGGGTTACCCGTTTAGGTGCGCGTCATCACGCTGAGGCGATGATCAAGCAGCAAGACCCCCGAGGCCATGATATTTATTGGTTAGGCCCTCCTGGTAAAGAGCAAGATGCTGGCGAAGGCACCGATTTTTATGCCATTGAGCAAGGTTTCGTCTCGGTCACTCCGTTGCAAGTCGACTTAACGGCGCATGAATCGATCACAAGTATGGATAACTGGTTAAAGGACAAGTAACAATGGCAAACCCACATGCGGACAGATTAATCGACTTTCTTGTCGCGAGTGGCATTCAAGATCAGCAAGTGTTAGACGCTATCTACCGCTTGCCGCGGGAGCAGTTCGTCTCTCAAGCTATGATGCATCAGGCCTACGACAACAACGCTCTGCCCATTGGCCAGGGGCAAACTATCTCTCAACCTTACATTGTTGCAAAAATGACCGAGATGCTTGGGTTAAGTCGAGCCAGCCGAGTGCTCGAGGTTGGGACTGGATCGGGTTATCAGACCGCAGTGCTTGCTCAGTTGGTTGACCATGTCTACTCCATCGAACGTATTAAAGCACTGCAATGGGAGGCTAAACGTCGCCTTAAGCAGCTCGATATCTACAATGTATCGACTAAGCATGGTGATGGTTGGCAAGGTTGGTCAGCGAAAGCGCCTTTTGATGCGATTATTGTGACAGCAGCAGCAGAGTCGGTGCCTTCTGCTTTGCTAGAGCAACTGGATCAAGGAGGGGTGATGATCATCCCGGTGGGGACGGTGGAACAAACCTTATACAAGATTACGCGTCATGATGATGAGTACCATTCAGAAACAGTGGAAGAGGTGCGTTTTGTCCCTTTAGTGGCGGGAGATCTTGCTTAATCCGTTATGAAGTCTTTCTCGTTACCTCTGATTCTGCTGATAGTGATCAGCACACTGGTTGGGTGTGCTGCTCATTCCCCTGCGCCAGTGTCAGGGTTGAAGAAAGACTACAGCTCAGTGGCGCGAGGAAGCTATCGTGGCAGTTACTATGAAGTAGAAAAGGGCGATACGCTGTATTTTATAGCGTATGTCACAGACAAAGATGTAAATGATCTTATCCGTTACAATAGCTTGACCCCTCCCTACACCATTCACCCCGGACAGAAGTTAAATCTATGGCGACCAGCCTATAACCCGCCAGCGTACGGTGGCACTGGTGCTGGCGCTGCAGTGACGGTCGCAGCCGTGGCATCGACGCCAGTTTCAAGTAAAAACTCTAGTCAAAAGGTTAGCGCTGAGAGCACGAAAAATAGCCACAAATCGACTAAAAAAGAATCAAAAAAGAGTGTTGATCAATCGAAATCAAAGGAGTATGTTGGGTCTAGCAGTAAACAAAATGTTAACAAAATCGTCAGTCAGCCGAAAACGAATAACAATAAAATTTCCAAATGGTTATGGCCAACAAAAGGGAGAGTTATCAAAAATTTCTCTGCTGGAGATCAAGGGAACAAAGGCATTGATATCGCAGGACAGCGTGGTCAATCCATCGTATCAACAGCAGGCGGCACCGTGGTTTATTCAGGCAATGCGCTACGTGGTTACGGTAATTTAGTGATAATTAAACATAACGATAATTACCTGAGTGCATATGCACATAATGATCGGTTGCTTGTACACGAAGGACAGAGTGTAAAAGCCGGCCAAAAAATAGCAACAATGGGCAGCTCAGGAACCTCCAGTGTTCGATTGCACTTTGAAATTCGCTATCAAGGTAAGTCAGTGAATCCAAAACGCTACTTACCGTAAATTTTTACTGTTAGGTAAGATAGCGACATTAGACGTAGTAATGTCTTGCTAGCTCGCCAGGGGGAGGCGCTATGAGTATCAGCAATACAGCAACGAAAGTCGAAGAATTTGACATCGATAGTGAAGCAACGGAAACGCTTCAATCAGAAAATTCTCTCAAATCATCTACCACAACCGAGACCAAAGAAGAGTTTGATGCATCAACCAAAAGCTTAGATGCCACGCAGCTCTACCTCGGCGAAATCGGTTTTTCTCCACTCCTTACTGCTGAAGAAGAGGTGCTATACGCACGCCGCGCGCTACGTGGTGATGAAGCGGCACGCAAGCGTATGATTGAAAGTAACCTTCGCCTGGTGGTTAAAATCTCACGTCGTTACAGCAACCGCGGCTTAGCCCTGCTTGATTTAATTGAAGAAGGGAACCTAGGTCTGATTCGCGCAGTAGAGAAGTTTGACCCTGAACGCGGATTCCGTTTCTCAACTTACGCCACCTGGTGGATTCGTCAGACCATTGAACGCGCGCTGATGAACCAAACCCGTACTATTCGTTTACCGATCCACGTGGTGAAAGAACTTAACATTTACTTGCGAACTGCAAGAGAGCTGTCGCAAAAGCTTGACCATGAGCCAACGGCTGAAGAGATTGCCACTCAACTGGATAAACCCGTTGATGATGTGAGCAAAATGCTGCGTCTCAACGAGCGAATTAGCTCAGTCGATACACCGATTGGCGGTGATGGCGAGAAAGCGCTGTTAGACATTATTCCCGACATCAACAACTCTGACCCAGAAGTCTCGACTCAAGATGATGACATCCGAAGTTCACTTATCCATTGGTTAGATGAGCTGAATCCAAAACAAAAAGAGGTGCTCGCACGTCGTTTTGGTCTCTTGGGTTATGAGCCATCGACTTTGGAAGAGGTTGGACGTGAAATCAATTTAACTCGTGAGCGTGTACGTCAGATTCAAGTTGAAGGGCTACGCCGTCTACGTGAGATTTTGATTAAACAAGGGTTGAATATGGAAAACCTGTTCAGCGTGACTGAAGACTAATCGTTTAATTAGTAGTATTAGTCGAGTATATATCTGATTGAGTTCACTCTTCTCTAGTTAGTAAAAAGCCTTGGTAACATGCCAAGGCTTTTTTGTATGCCGTAATTGCAGATTGAGCCTCAACTTGAGCAAGACCTTCGCTCGAGACCAGAGTTCCGTTTACGCTGATTTGAGCTTCTTCTTGGTTGGGAAAACTTTGACCAGCTTGATGCGGTTTTCTTCTAGTTCAACGATCTCCATCGGATGGCCAGAAACGTGAACACTGAGGTGGCTCTCTGGAATATCTTCCAAATGTTCCAAAATCAAACCGTTTAACGTGCGAGGACCATCAGTCGGTAGTTTCCATTTTAGACCTTTGTTGATATCTCGGATATTGGCGCTGCCCTCGATTAAGAAACTGCCATCACCTTGAGGGGTTATCTCATCGGCCAGGCTTGGCGCGATAGAGGTAGTGAATTCGCCGACTATCTCTTCAAGAATATCTTCTAAGGTAACCAAACCAATGATATCGCCATATTCATCTACGATTAGCCCAATACGTTGTTTGTTGCGCTGGAACTTGAGCAATTGAACATTGAGCGGCGTACTCTCAGGAATAAAGTACACTTCATCAGCGGCGCGCAGCAATGTCTCTTTAGTAAACTCATTCTTTTCCAGCATCAATCGATATGATTCACGCAAACGAAGCATGCCGACCACCTCGTCGATTTGGTCGCGATAAAGCACGACTCGACCATGAGGAGAATGGGTCAGTTGGCGTACAATTGATTTCCAGTCGTCATTGATATCAATACCGGTGATCTCGTTACGTGGGACCATAATATCGTTCACGGTCACATGTTCTAGATCAAGAATCGAGATCAGCATGTCTTGGTGTCGACGGGGAATCAAGCTACCGGCTTCATTGACCACCGTTCTCAGTTCTTCGGAGCTAAGGTGGTCATCACCGCCATGTACGGCTTTGATACCGAGCAGGCGAATAAAGCCATTGGTGATCATGTTGACGAACATCACCAGTGGCGACAGCAGTTTCATCAAGATAGTGAGCAAAATACTGCTGGCATAAGAGACGCGCTCAGGATAAAGCGCTGCCAGAGTTTTTGGTGTGACTTCCGCAAACACAAGGACCACTAGTGTCAGTGCACCAGTTGCAATGGCCACGCCAAGATCACCGTAAAGACGCATACCTAAGATAGTCGCGATAGCCGAGGCAAGAATGTTGACGAGATTGTTACCGATGAGGATAAGGCCGATGAGGCGGTCTGGACGGTCGAGAAGCTTTTCAACGCGTTTTGCCCCTTTGTGGCCGTTGTTGGCGAGATGCTTGAGACGGTAGCGGTTCAGAGCCATCATACCTGTCTCGGAACCAGAGAAATATCCTGAAATGATGATAAGACACGCGAGTAGCGCAAATAAGATACCCGTTGATATGTCGTCCAAAGCTTATCTTTTCCTTGTAATGTTTGGTTAATTTATGACCTAAATTGTTATCGAAGTCAATTTCAAATAGGGAACTGCGTAGTGTAAAAGAAAGGTGCAGTTAATGCACCTTTCTGTCGGTTTTGAACATCAGCGCAAAATGATTTCACGCACAAAGCGGCTACCAAAATAGGCTAAGGTCAGCAGGGTGGCGCCGGCGACAGCAAACCAAGTGACTTTGCGTCCACGCCAGCCTTTTTGAAAATGTCCCCACAGCAGCACTGAGTAGGCCATCCAAGCGATGAATGAGAGGATGGCCTTGTGTGCCTTACCTTGGGCGAACATATCTTGAACGAAGACAAATCCGGTGAGCAGGGTGCCGGTCAGCAGTAAAGTGCCGATGAGTATGATGTTGAACAGTTGGCGCTCAACCATCAGAAGGGGGGGTAAATTCGGGTTGATGGCCATCGCCTTTTTGGCTTTCAGCTTGTGATCCAGCCATGCAAGTTGCAGTGCATAGAGCGCACCGATAGTTAGCGTGGAATAAGAGAACAAAGCAAATGAAATGTGGATCAGCAGCTTAGGGTCTTGCTCCAGATGGGTAATAAAGGTGCTGGGCAGTATGACCGCAGCAACCAAGTTAATTGCGGCAAAACTGTAGACAACTGGAAGCAGGAACCACAAACGAGTCTTGAGCATTGCTGTGCTCATCACCAATGAAATAATAAAGCTTATCAGTGAAGCGACATTGAGGATGCTGAGGTTTTGCCCCGAGCTCCCTAAGATAAGATCGCTGAGTAACCAAGCATGAAAAGCGAGCGCAAGCGCTGCACTCACCAGTACAGTTTTTACCCGAATACCGGTTTGATGAACCAGTCCAGGCACAATAGTCGCAATAGCCAATAGATAGAGTATTGCCGCCACAACGGCGATGAGATTGTCCATTATTCTCTGTAAGCTGGTGGATTTTTAACAAATTATACCCTGCATCAACAGCTTGAGCCATGACTTATCACCTTCATTTGCGTGACTTGAGATATCAAAAGTTATCTAGGCGGTGTCATGCGCTGATTGGCTAAGGTATACTCATAGTAATTTTCGCCATATCAATAAGGCGTGTCTCCCTAAACACCGTCTAGGTAAAGAGAGTAAGATGTTTGAGAATTTAACGGATCGCTTATCCAAAACGCTGAAGAACATCAGCGGTAAAGGTCGTTTGACCGAAGATAATATCAAAGAGACGTTGCGCGAAGTGCGTATGGCACTACTTGAAGCGGACGTTGCATTGCCTGTTGTACGCGATTTTATTAAACGCGTTAAAGAAGCGGCTGTCGGTGTAGAAGTTTCTAAATCGCTGACTCCTGGCCAAGAGTTCATCAAAATCGTACAGAACGAACTTGAAGGAGTGATGGGTGAGTCAAACGAAGCCCTGAACTTAGCTGCTCAACCACCTGCGGTTATCCTAATGGCAGGTCTGCAGGGTGCAGGTAAAACCACATCGGTGGGTAAACTTTCTAAGTTACTGACTGAGCGTGACAAGAAGAAAGTCTTGGTTGTGTCTGCCGACGTTTACCGTCCAGCAGCGATCAAGCAGCTTGAAACTCTTGCCACAGATGTAGGTGTTGATTTTTTCCCGTCTTCAGCTGACCAAAAGCCTATTGATATCGCTAATGCTGCAATCGACCACGCGAAGAAGAAATTCTACGACGTTCTGGTTGTCGATACGGCCGGTCGACTGGCTGTTGATGAGCAGATGATGGCTGAGATCCAAGATCTTCACTCTGCAATTAACCCTGTAGAAACCTTATTCGTTGTTGATGCAATGACAGGCCAAGATGCGGCGAACACGGCAAAAGCATTTGGCGATGCACTGCCGTTAACGGGTGTTATCCTCACTAAGGTTGATGGTGATGCTCGTGGTGGTGCGGCTCTGTCTGTTCGTCACATTACTGGTAAACCAATTAAGTTCTTAGGTGTTGGTGAGAAAACCGATGCGTTAGAACCTTTCCACCCTGACCGTGTGGCTTCACGTATCCTTGGTATGGGCGATGTTCTTTCTTTAATTGAAGACCTACAGCGCAACGTCGATACCGAAAAAGCAGAAAAGCTAGCGAAGAAGTTTAAAGAGAAAAAAGGTTTTGATCTGGAAGACTTCCGCGAGCAGCTAGGCCAGATGCAAAACATGGGCGGCATGATGGGTATGATGGATAAGCTCCCTGGTATGTCGCAATTGCCAGACAACGTCAAAGACAAAGTCGACGATAAGATGTTCAAGCAGATGGAGGCCATCATCAACTCCATGACCATGAAAGAGCGTCAACGCCCAGAACTTATCAAAGGTTCACGTAAGAAGCGCATTGCCGCGGGCTCGGGTACTCAAGTCCAAGATGTTAACCGCCTACTGAAACAGTTCACTCAAATGCAAAAGATGATGAAGAAGATGCAAAAAGGCGGAATGAAAGGCATGATGCGCAACATGCAAGGCATGATGGGTGGCATGGGCGGAGCCGGTGGCGGTTTTAACCCATTTGGTCGTTAAGTTTATTGTAAGATAAAAGTTTCAAGGTGTTAGCTATATCACAAACTTAGTTTCCCTTTTATGTTGGTGAAAAAATAGCTAAAGACCTTGCATTGCTCCGGAATAAGAGTAAAATTCCGGAGCTTTATTTTGGCACGAGCCCCAAACTGTTTAGCGATAAGTGGTTTCTGGGGTTAATTTTATTTTTGAGAAAGCAAAGAGGACGACATGGTAACCATTCGTTTGGCACGTCACGGCGCTAAGAAGCGTCCATTTTATCAAATCGTAGT
>JBCAXU010000103.1:0-14890 GCA_038533895.1 Pseudomonadota bacterium
CGTTCAAACAAGCCTTGTTCGTTGCAACACCTGAGTTCCAGGATCAATACGGTTATGATAAAGATGAACCTGGTAAAGCGAATTTAACGGTTGGCTCAAATTGGGTTGGTGAGCAGTTCAAATGTTTGTCGTACACAATTGAGATGCCGTTCAAAGATAACAATGAGTATCCTGATCCGCTGTACGGATGGTCTCCTGAGCGCAGTGTTAAGTTTGGACAAGATGTGCTTACCGCTACGTTAGCCGTGACAGATAAGGTCTAGTTAATAAAAAAATGGCGCAGTGAAAACTGCGCCATTATTTTTACTCGCACGGTGGAGCCATATGGATAACGGCCAGACCACCCAGCGACGTTTCGCGATACTTTTTGTTCATATCTTTGCCTGTTTGATACATGGTCGCAATAACTTTATCCAAAGATATTAGACATTTACTGGTACGTTTTAACGCCATTCTTGAAGCATTTATCGCTTTCATCGCTCCCATGGCATTGCGTTCGATACATGGCACTTGCACTAAGCCGCCAATCGGGTCGCAGGTCATTCCGAGTGAATGCTCCATCGCAATTTCTGCGGCGATGCAGATTTGTTCGTTACTGCCCCCACGCAGTGCGGTAAGCCCAGCTGCTGCCATTGAAGAGGAAACGCCAACTTCACCCTGACAACCCACCTCGGCACCTGAAATAGAGGCATTGGTCTTGTACAAAATGCCAATCGCACCTGCCACCGCGAGAAAGTCTTTCAACTGCTTGGTATCGAGCTCTTTGATAAAACGATGGTAGTACATTAATACGGCTGGGATGACACCCGCCGCCCCATTCGTTGGAGAAGTGACGACCTGACCACCGGCAGCATTCTCTTCACTTACTGCAAAAGCGAAAAGATTGATCCAGTCCATAATCTCCATCGGATCATTTTCAATAGCAGCGTTTGCTTCTAACTTTTTCAACAGGTTAGGAGCACGGCGTGTGACGTTCAAACCACCTTCCAGAATGCCTTCCGTGTCAAATCCTCGCTGCATACACAATGACATCACTTTCCAGATTTGCTCGGTCTTGCGGGTGATTTCGCCTTCACTGTGGAACTGATTTTCATTGCGCAAAATCATCCCACCTAAGCTCAGCCCATTTTCTTCGGCCATAGCGAGCATTTCATCGGCGCTGGTAAATGGATAGGGCACAGCGATTTCTTCAGCATCGCTACCATGTTCCAGTTGTTTGGCTGTGGCAATAAAGCCACCTCCAATCGAATAGTAAGTCTCAAACGCCAATTGCTCTCCGTTAGCATCGAACGCTGAAATTGTCATACCATTTTCGTGCAGCGGCAGGTTATCTTGGTGAAACAGAAGGTCTCTGTCGTAATCAAAGTGCAGTGTGTTAGCGCCGGCAAGTTGCAAGGTCTTGTCATCAATTGCTTGCGCTAGGGCTTGCTTGGCACTCGACATCTTGATGGTATCGGGTTTATTGCCCAGCAAACCAAGAATGACAGCTCTGTCGGTATGGTGGCCTTTTCCGGTGAGAGAAAGTGAGCCGTACAGGTCGATTTGCACCCGATCGACTTTGTCGAGGTTGCTAGTCAGCAACTGAGTAAAGTGATAGCCTGCCAGCATTGGGCCGTTGGTGTGTGAGCTGGATGGGCCAACACCCACTTTGAAGATATCAAATATAGACAGCATAAACTTACTTCCTATGGTAACGGCCAATGATGTTGGCTCTTATCAATGGGGTAGCGACAGTGCATGAGTTAGCACTGACATTAACAAAATTTTAACCTCGCTTACGCTATCGGTAAAGTCGATACTTGTACAGTTTCTGCTTATCTTAGTAGGAATAATTGAGACATGAGTAATTAATGAACATAAATAGTGTGGTTTTACTGCTCGGGAAACGTCTGATCAATGGGCAGCTGACTCTTGAGGGAAGGTCGCGTGTTGAGCTGCTGGCGCGCCATTTACCCAACATCGATCCTAAACAAACCTTGATTGTGATGTGCGGCGGTGCAACCGAGAGTCAGTTAGTCTCAGAAGCTCAAGCGATGATGGACTACGTAACTCTGTTGGTGCCTGACGTCGAGTTAGTGCGTTACTCAATCCTGCTTGAGCAAGAGTCGCAAAACACGATTGAAAACCTTGGCAACGCAGCCATGAAGCTGACACAACTCCCTGACCGCCGAGTAGGGCAATGTATATCGGTCACCTTACTGTCGAATGATTACCACCTAAAGCGTATCGTAGAAATTGAACAGCTAATGCCTGAGCAGGGGCTGATCAGTAAAATGATCAACAAGTGTAAGCAGTGGGGAATGGATATTAGCATTGATGCTCAGTTGCAGCGTCATCTTGTTGTTCCTTATCCACATCAAGGCGAGCGCGCCCGAGCGTTTCTGCTCTGTGACCAGTTGACCACCTATCGAGTCTACCTCGAGGGTAGAATCGCACGGGTTTTCGAGCGCCCCTTGAGTGAGGTCAGATCGACGCCTTATCAATTGGCTAGACAGGCAATAGCGGAACTGAAGCGATTGCCACTCACTTCACAACAGCATGCTTGGGTCGAGGATATTGAGTCTTCGGTGGAAGCCACTCATGAGCAGGCCAGTGATCAGGTTTGTATCGATTCGTTACAGCGGTTGGATAGCGGCTTAACAAAGCTCAATCGACAACTCGATCCAGAAGCTAAGACGTGAGGGGATGACTGCTCGGTTGCTGCGGTTCCATCGGTCAGATCAAGAAAATGGAGCGATTTTTCAGGCTAGGGTTTGTGAAAATATTAGTGCTGTCTAAACTTAAAAAGAGTTATAGGACAAAGTGATACTGAGAGTGTTACTTTGATTAAATGATAGCCCCCAATAGTTATCAATAAATTCAATAATAAGCCGAAGCATAGGAAGTGCCAATGTCGAACCAAAAACATCGACTCGTCACCCGCAGTGACTTTGACGGCCTAGTTTGCGCAGTATTGCTCAAGCAACTAGAGCTAATTGACGATATAAAGTTTGTTCACCCAAAAGATATGCAAGATGGCGTGGTCGAGATTACCTCCAATGATATCGTGACCAACTTGCCGTATGTCGAGCAAGCCCATCTTGTTTTTGACCATCATCTATCCGAAGTCATACGTAATCAAGGCGAACGGCCTAATCATATTATCGACCCCAATGCACCCTCCGCTGCTAGAGTCGTTTGGGAGCACTATGGAGGGGAGAGCACTTTTCCGATGCAGTGGTTAGATATGATGGAAGCGGTCGATAAAGGAGACTCGGCTCAATTTACCCGAGATGAAGTTTTGGACTCGACCGGCTGGAACCTGCTTAACTTTTTGATGGACGCACGTACTGGCTTAGGCCGCTTTAGAGAGTTTCGTATTTCCAATTACAGTCTGATGATGGACTTAATTGAATACTGCAAAAATCATACGATTGACCAAATATTGGCTTTGCCTGATGTACGTGAACGTATCGATTTGTATCGAGAGCATGAAAACCTGTTTAAACAGCAGATCCAACGCTGTGCCACGGTGCACAATAACCTAGTTTTTCTCGATCTAACTGGGGAAGAGGTGATTTATGCAGGTAACCGTTTTGTGATTTATGCGCTCTATCCTCAGTGCAATATTTCTATTCACAAGATGTGGGGCTTTCAGAAACAGAATACTGTCTTTGCGACCGGTAAGTCGATTTTTGATCGCAGTTCCAAAACCAATGTTGGCGAGCTGATGCTTAAATATGGGGGCGGTGGACATAAAGCTGCAGGAACCTGCCAAATCGACAACGATAAAGCAGAACAAGTTCAACAAGAGTTGATAGCCGCCATTACCAGAGATGGTTAAACAGCAAAAAGCCCCAAGTTTGGGGCTTTTTTAACTTTGTGACAGTTGATTGCTCTATATCGGCATGACGCGATTGCGCCCGAGCTGTTTCGCTTCATAAAGCAACTTGTCTGCACGTTCAATTAAAGACTCGGCCGACTCGCCTGGCTCAAGCTCTGCCACACCAAGAGAAATGGTAATGTTACCGACTTGCTCTGAGGTTCGTCTGTCTTTAACGGTGAGTTTTTCAATCGATCGGCGCAAGGTTTCGCCAAACTGTCGAGCAATGCGCAACGACTTATTGGGAACGATCAGTGCAAACTCTTCACCGCCGAAGCGATAAGCGTGAATGCCGTCTCGACAACTCAGTTGCAAACGCCTAGCGATGCCCTTGATCACGGTATCACCGAATAGGTGTCCGTATGAGTCGTTAAACGCTTTAAAGTGATCGATGTCGGCTAGAATTAAGCTCATGTTTTGTTCAGCTCGGCAAAGTGTACTGATATCGCTATCAAAAGCTCGGCGGTTGTACAGGCTGGTTAGGGCGTCAAAGAGGGCGTCTTGTTGTACTTCTGCCAACTGGGTTTTGAGCTGGTTGATCTCTTTAGCCGCGTTTTCGAGCTGGTTGTTTAAAAACCGCGTTGAGTGACGAATTTCGGTGGACTCAGACACCAATTGGCGCACCACAGTCATCACTTCTTCCATAGACATAGTTTCATTTTCGACGCGCTTAAGGTTATCAAAGCTTTTGTCTATCATGTCGGAAAATTGTGATGTATCTGACAGGGTATCGGCCATTGAGCTCGATACTTCGTTGACTAATATTTCGATATTCGCACGTAAATCGCGCATGTCAGTTTCAGAGCGGGTAGCTACGTAGTTTTGGTATAGATGCTCACCTGCCGCTGGAGGGCAAATTCCATAACTGTCGAGTACATTATCCAGCTCACGGTTAAGTTGCGGGATTGCATTATCAACATAGGTGTACCACAGCGCATAGTTGGCAGGTGTCGCCGCTACGTGGTTTTTCATCATTAGTGGGACAGCTTTCCTGAGGTTGGCTGTCGACTTTTTAAAATCGTCGGTCATTTCCTATGAACATTTCTGTAAAAGACACTCTTTCCCTAAGGTTAACTGATTTGGCGGGTGAATGTTTGATTTAAATTCATTTTGCACATACTAACTACTCGACATTATGCGCTCGTGCACAACTATAGGTTAGAACCTGTCGATTAGATGAGCAACCTTATCTAAGACTTTCGTTTAGGTTTCGTCGACGATTATTTCTTGTCGCACATTGCCTTGTTCTAACTTGTTCGCGCCACGTAACATTGCTTGAATGAGGTCGGCGGCATTAAATTTTTCTAGTGCCTCATGGGCGCCAACTTGCCTCGCTCGCTCGACACAAATTTCACTCGAGAGCGACGTGTGCAAAATGACATAACTATTGCTGAGCTCTCGCTCATTTTGCGTTTCGAAAGCGAGTTCATACCCATCGAGGCCTGGCATCTCAATATCACTGACCAATAAGTCGATAGGCTCGCCTTTTGCCGCGCATCCGCGCATTAGTGCCAACGCATCAAGTCCATTATTGCATATCTGATAAGGTATATTGATGCTATCTAACGCATCAGCCAACTGCTTACGTGCGATCGATGAGTCGTCGACCAGTAAGATGCGCAGCGCTTTGAGACGCTCTCGCTCGATGTCAGTGAGCATTGGAATGTTGGTTGACTCGTACTGTGGATAGATTTTTGACAGCAACAATTCTACATCCAGCATTTGTACAATTTTGTTGTCAAAGCGCGTGATACCGGTGACGAACACGTTACTCCCTGCCGTTTTGGGTGCCGATTCAATCGACTTCCAATCACACTCAATAATCTTTTCGATCGAGCGCACCATAAAGGCGACGACCGTTCTCAGGCAGTCCGTGACGATAAGGTAGCACGACTTGTACTCTTCAGGTTGAATCGGACGAAAACCAATCGCTGCTGGCATATTAATCACAGGGATGGTCTTGTTGCGGATAGTTACCGTACCAATAACATGGTGGTGTGAGTACGGGATCTGTGTTGTTGGCTGGAAAGGCACGATTTCGCGCACTTTTAGCGTACCGATAGCAAAGAGCTGCTTGCTACCGGTTAAGGTAAACATGAGCATGCCTTGAGATTGGTTTGCTTTACTGACTGTTTTCGCCATGGAAGTACTCGTTATTCCGCTTCGTTAGTTAAATGGTAACGGATTTAGGTCGATGATCAATCGACTGACATCAAATTTGTCTCTGACTATAACCTAGATAATGAAATCTGTGCAATTGGCGTACGGTTTAAGTGAACAAAGCGTTCAGAATCGGGTACAATCCGCGCCACGTGTGACTTTATCTAGAGAGAGTTATGGCAAACACCGCAGCAGCCCTGCACATTTTGGTTAAACACAAAGAGCAGGCCGAAGACATCATCAAGCAGCTTAAAAAGGGCGCAAAGTTTCAAACCTTGGCAAAAAAATACTCCACTTGCCCATCTGGCAAGCGCGGCGGTGACTTAGGTGAGTTTCGCCGTGGCCAAATGGTCCCTCAGTTCGACAAAGTTTGTTTCTCGGGTGAAACCTTGGTTCCCCACCTAGTGAAAACCAAGTTTGGTTGGCATGTGGTCAAGGTTCTATATCGGACTTAACTATCAGCGTTCACTGTCGTATTTAGAATCAAAGAACATAACAAAACGGGCTGCTATCTTTTGATACCTGCCCGTTTTTATCCAGTCATTGATTGCCTAGCTCAGTAATATGACCAAATACTACTGCTGAGCGAAATAAGCAGCCACGTCTTTTAAGTCTTGGTCATCCAATCGTGACAGCTGTGCCGCCATCATTTCTGCCAGTGGTCCAACGCGCTCGCCATTTTGATAAGCTTTCATCGACTGATAGAGGTACTGGGCATCTTGGCCATTGAGGTTAGGATAGGTTGGATTGGTGGCAACGCCGTCGGTGCCGTGACAGAACACGCAGCTAGGCGCTTTGATTTTGCCAGCCTGAGGGTCACCAAAGTTTGAACTTGCTTGGCTAGCCATAGGTAAGTACAGCATTAAGATGATAAGGCTTCGAGTCATTGTCTGTTCTCATTCAACCGTGATAGCCCAAGCATAAAGCTTCCCCTAAGGGGAAGCTCAATAAGCAGATGGCGCCATTATTTGCTGTAGTCCGCAAGTTTGGCTAAAAGCAGATCAATATCGTCGCGAGTGATGTCTTTATGGGTCACAAAGCGAACCGGGTTGCCTGGCGATATGCGAATCGCATCTTGCTTCAGACATTCAGCAATTTGGTCAATATCAAGATGGCTATCGAGTTTTGCAAACACTATGTTGGTTTGGACCAGATCTGGATTGATATTAAACCCGTCTATCTTTTGCAAGCCGATTGCTAGGTGTTTGGCATTATCATGATCGAGCTTGAGCTGTTCGACTTGTTCGGTTAACGCCAGCTTTCCGGCGGCAGCAAGAATACCCGCTTGGCGCATGCCGCCACCCACCATCTTGCGTAAGCGACGTGCTTTAGCGATAAATGCTTTGCTGCCGAGCAGCAGTGAGCCGATAGGGGCAGCAAGGCCTTTCGATAGACATACCGTCATTGAGTCAAAGTATTGCGCAATTTCTTTTATGTCAACATTGAGAGCGACAGCCGCGTTATAGACCCTAGCGCCATCAAGATGTAGCGATAGTTGATGTTGGTCGACGAACTGACGTGCCTTAGCCAAGTAGCTGAGCGGGAGAACTTTGCCGTTGATGGTGTTTTCCAAGCTCAGTAATTTAGTCCGGGCGAAGTGGCAGTCGTCGGGCTTTATCGCTGCCTTTAACTTGGAAAAATCGAGGGTGCCATCGGGGTTGTTTTCGATCGGTTGGGGTTGAATCGAGCCCAAAACCGCAGCACCGCCTGTTTCATATTTGTAGTTGTGTGCTTGCTGGCCACACAAGTACTCATCCCCTCGCTCACAATGTGCCATTAACCCAAGCAGATTGGCTTGAGTGCCGGAGGTAGTGAACAGCGCGGCTTCAAAACCGTGGCGCTGCGCTGCCCACTGCTCTAACTCATTGACGGTCGGGTCATCGCCGTACACATCATCGCCGACACTGGCATTGGCCATGGCTTCACGCATGGCTTGGGTAGGTTGGGTGACTGTGTCTGAACGAAAATCCATATCTCTTTTCTCCTAAAGGTAACCACACAATTTGGCTTTACTTAAACAGGCGATGGTTTTGGCATCTGTGATGTCACCGTGAATGATCATGCTCTCGAGCTCAGAAATAGCAAAGGCCTTTACCTCGATTACCTCATCTTCGTCACAGCTATAGCGTTGGGTACGAGTTAATTGCTTAGCGACAAACAAGTGTTGTATTTCGTCGCAAAAGCCTGCCATGGGGGTCACTTGACCAAGCGATAACAGTTGCTGAGCGCTGTACCCTGTTTCTTCTTCGAGCTCTCTCAACGCGCAGGCCTCAATTGGCTCGTCTTTTTCTAACGTGCCTGCAGGTAACTCTATCAACCATTTTTTTAAAGAAGGACGAAATTGATTGACCATGATAATCCGACCATCGTCGTCAATCGGCAAGATCACAGCCGCTCCGGGGTGAGAAATCGTGGTGTGCATAATGTTATGACCATTAGGCAGAGCGACTTGCTCCTCGATAAGGGCGATACGCTTCCACTGATGGAGGATGTGTTTGCAGGTTTCCATGGGATCTTTTTTGTCCTTGCTCTAGCCGAGCTTAACCATAGCGTTTCAATAGTCGGAGATAAAGTCTAATTATGACTTCAACTTACTTTACCTTGCAGTCATTAGTGATAGGGGTCTCAAAAGTGCAAACAAAGGTTTCAATAAGTTATCGAAAAACCGCTTCTGCTATAAAGACTAACCAGTCTGCTAAAATTGCACTTGTAACAAAGTGATAACAAATGTATAAAATCATAAGTACAACCCAGTTTTATGATGTTAGGAGAGCACAATTATGATGAGCACTAGTCGAGTCTCCCACTCGCAAAAAGCCTTGCTCTCTGAACGTATTAATAAGCTTGCAAAAGCCTTGTCAGATGGGGTTTATGAGCGCGAAGAGACAATCAAGCTTTGTCTGCTGGCTGCGCTTGCAGGCGAAAGTGTATTTCTACTCGGTCCTCCTGGCATCGCCAAAAGCTTAATCGCGAAACGATTGATTCAAGCATTTGATAACTCTTCCTACTTTGAATATTTAATGACGCGTTTCTCTACGCCAGAGGAAGTGTTTGGTCCGTTGAGTATTCAAGAGCTAAAAGACAACGGGCGCTATGTGCGTTTGACTGACGGCTATCTTCCTAATGCGCAAGTTGTTTTCCTTGACGAAATCTGGAAGGCCGGTCCAGCGATTCTTAATACCCTGTTAACTGTGGTTAACGAAAAGACATTTAAAAACGGCAGCGAAATTCAACGCGTACCCATGCGTTTGTTGGTTTCGGCCTCGAATGAGCTACCAGATGAAGACAGTGGCCTTGAAGCACTATATGACCGAATGTTAGTGCGTGTGTTTGTCAACCGCATTCAAAATAAACAAAACTTTAAATCAATGCTGACAGTCGGTACTCCACAAGAAGCGGAGATCCCTCAAGGCTTAGCCATCACCGACCAAGAATATCATCAATGGCAGTCTGAACTTGAACAACTTGCGCTTACTGATGACGTGTTTGAAAAGCTGTTTGAGCTTAAAAGCCTATTAGAGAGCGCAGCAAGCAAAGCGACAGGCGTCGACATCGCAGAAACCGACATGTATGTGTCAGACCGTCGCTGGAAAAAGGCCGTCAAACTGCTTAAAGCTAGCGCTTACTTTAACGGTCGTGATGCGATTAATCCGCTCGATTTATTATTACTGCAAGACTGCTTGTGGAACAGCCCAGAATCACGCGATGTAGTGCGCAGTGTGATTCGTGAATTTGCGTTGCACCACGCCTTCGATCAACAAGAGGTAGAGCAACAAATCACTTTATGCCGTGAAGAGTTGGCCGATGTTCAAGAAGAACTTGAGTCAGAATTTGGCATTATGGTGTCGATGGAGTCAACCACAGGTCTGCTTAAAAAACAGGTACACAGCTATGACATCTCGGACGCAAAACGTTGTCAGGTAGGTAGCACCTTCGATTTAGTTAAGCTGGTTTTGCTTCAAAGTAATATGTCTGTTTCTGAATCTGAAAAGGGTGATAGCCGCTGGGTTTACATCCCTAAGACGGATCTCGAACGAGTGATTAAGGAAGGCCAAGGTGACGTGTATGGCTACGTTAATCAAAATACTAACCTTTGCCGCTTACGCTTTGAGCTCGATGGCGCTAGTAACCTAGTGATTAAGGATATTGCCAATCGTGCGGTATTGGTCGCGCTAGTGACCAACAGTGGGTTGGACGAATCGCTTTACCAGCAATGGCTGACCAAGAGCGAACAGGCGCTCGCACAACTTGAACATGCGGAACATCATCTGCGTAAAGTTCGCTCTCAGTTCCATGGTGCCTTGCCACATAACTTCGTTGACCAAGAGCTACCACGAATGATGGAAGCGAGCTTGCAACAACTACAACAAGTACTTGAAGCCACCAAGGTCGAGTGTGAACGCACAGTCTTCCGCTTCAAGAACTTAAACGAATTCTTCTCATAAGGATCGCACCATGTTAGGAGCCGATGCACTCAACCTTGCCCTTGCGATAGCCGATTCAGGAATGATCGATAGTGCCGTCAACGAGTTAATGGCCCGTTCTCAGGTGATGGTGGTGGCCGAAAACCGCGGCGTGAAGTCATCGGTTAAAAACCATCTGCTAAAGTGGCGAGGCAGTGTTAAGAAGCGCATTACCAAGGTGTGTGAGACTGACCGTTTCCAACAGGAGTTGGCGCTGTATCAAGAGGTGATTTATTGGAATGAGGCTGAGTTCTTTGAGCGTATCCCTGAAGTGCTTAAGAAGCTTGAGTGGCATTCTGCCTTCTATCTTCAGGCGAGAAAAATGCTCGAGAAGAACAAAGGGGTGAATAACCCTATGTTCCCGCACTACTTCTGCGATCAATGGTATCAAAGCCTATCTGATGCCCTTCGCCAGGCCCAGTTGACAGAGCTTGAAGCAAACAAAGAAAAAGTGCTGAAAGATCTGTATCAGCGCATGGAAACCATGAAAAACATGGATAAGGTCGCGGAAGAGGGCGATGAGCACAGCGTCGGTAAACTGTGGGATATGGCTTCAGCCAAGCTTAGCAAAAATGATCTTACTGTGATGAAACGCCACGCTGAGTTTTTGAAAAAAAACAAAGGGCTGCAAGAGATCGCTGAACAGTTGGGTCGAATGGCTGGGCAAGTTGACGACCCAGATCTGAATCGAGCTCCAACTGAAGAACTGCAGATGGTAGAAGAGAAATCGGATGAAGCTACAGACGATATTGTCGGTGTGCATGAGAGCGACGATCTCAACAAACTGCTCCCTAACGAAACTATGTTTCTCGCTTATCCTGAACTCGAGGTGCTGTTTTACAAACACCTTGTCGACAAACGTTTGATGAACTATCGCGTGCAAGGTAAGTCTCGAACCTTGCGTAAAGTCCGCGCCCAGCAACCAGAAAATCAGCAGGTAGATGTGGAGAAGGGGCCGTTTATCGTCTGTGTCGACGCCTCGGGCTCTATGAGCGGTTTCCCTGAACAGAGTGCTAAAGCGATGGCGTTCGCCTTAATGCAGGTCGCACTGGCCGAAGATAGGGACTGCTACGTGATTCTGTTCTCAACCGAGCAAATCACTTATGAGCTGACCAAGCAAGATGGCTTGCGCGAAGCCAGTGACTTTTTGAGTTACAGCTTCCACGGTGGCACGGATTTGGAGCCGGTACTATTGAAATCAATCGACCTCATGAGTAGCGGCAAGTACAAAAATGCGGATATGGTGGTGATTTCAGATTTCATCGCGCCAAAGCAGTCGCCTGAACTGGCCGAGAAAGTGGTAGAACTTAAGAAAGCGAAAAACCGTTTCCATGCAATCAGCCTATCTAGATTTGGTAATCCAGAGTTAATGACCATGTTTGACCACAATTGGGCCTATCACCCTAACTTGGTCGGGCGGTTAATGAAGAAATGGTAATGTAAAAAAAGGAGCTCATAAAGCTCCTTTTTTTAATGCTTAATTGAACAGCTCAATCCATTAAGTGATCCGATTTCAACCAGCCCATAATTAACATTTATGCCAATGGTGCTTCAGATAGGCACTGACGGCAGAGACAGGCTTGCCCTTGCTTGAGGTGGCTAGTGTCTCTTTTTTCCAAGTCAAAGCACCAACACGTCTGTTTGCCTTGGCTTAGATCACATTGAGCAGGTGCCTGGCATGATGGGCACTGATGAGTGGTTTGTATCCCCTGTATGTTCGCGATGATGGTATCGCGCTGCTGGTCGCTAAAATGACGCCATTGGATGATTTCATCCATCGTACGATAGCATCCGCTACAGATCCCATCGTTATTTTTGCATGCCGCTTTACAGGGAGTGTTCAATGTGAGTGCCCAACCAAGAAAGATTGCCCAGAACTATACCCACATTAGCCGGCAACATCAAAACGATTAACGTTTGAATGATGGCGGTTGATATTGCAACGAGCGGTCACGTTTAAGAAAAATATTGCTGGCAATCAAACTGCCACTGCAGACTAAACCAAGCGCAACCCAACCTGTGCTTGAGGGGTATTCAGAGAATACAGGAATCGCTAGTAGTGTTGCTATAGCTGGGGTCGCAGCGCCAAAAGCAGCAGTGCGCTCTGCACCCAGTATCGAAATCGCATGCAGGTAGGTGAATGCCGCAATTAGGCCAGCGCCAACCCCTTGCAACATGACATGCCCAAACAGCTCTTGCCACGGCCACTGCGCAATAGGGTGTTGAACGAGAAAGCTATCAATGTGTCCCGTCGCAGTGAACACCGCCAAACAGAGCGCAGATAGCAGAGAAACCAATCCCGATGCGACCAAGGGATTTAGATTAGATACACGTGCACATATAGTGAACATGGCCCACATCGCGCTACCAATAAGAAACAACACATGACCTTGAAGTAATTCATCTTGCGCACCGACCAAGCTATGGGAGAGAAAGGTGGTGATCCCTAGCACAACGAGCACCAGTCCAAATACGCGGTGGCTACTCAAAGGTTGCTTAAAGAGCAGGACCGCAATCGCTGATACAAACAGAGGAAGCGTACCGGGTATCAAGGCACTACCGTCAGAAACTGGGGCGCTTTGCATGCCTGTCCCTGCGACAAGCAGATAAGGCAGGCCACTGCCAATAAACATTCCTACAAGATAGCGCTTAGGCACGGACCAAATTTGTTGGCGCGCTTTATAGACGATGGGCAGCAACACCAGACAAGGTACAATAAACCTTGCCAATGCAATGTCTCCGGTTAATAGTTCGGAGTGAGCGCCGCTGCGCAATGAGAGAAAAAATCCTGACCAAAGCAAAAGTGTTGCCACCATTGCTAAATAACCTGAAGCCATAACATTCATCCGTGATCGCAATTAAGTTGTTAACATTATGCGGCGAAATCGATGCGCGTATCTGGCAATATTGAGTAAGAATGATAAACAGATTGCTGTTTTATAGCGCAATATTGTTGATGATTGATAGAAAAGAGCGTGAAGATGGATAGGATTGATAAACATATCTTAAGGTTGCTGCAGCAAGATGCTCGCCAAGCAACCGCTGATATTGCGGATAAAGTCGGGCTTTCTCCCTCGCCTTGTGCAAGGCGGATTAAGCGCCTTGAGGAGGCGGGCATTATTGCCAGCTACCGAGCATTTTTAAGCAAGGACAAGGTCGGTATTGGGATGACGGTCTTTGTTGAAGTGAGTTTGAGCAACCACCAAGCGTCGAGTATTGATGAGTTCGAACAGGCTATTCAGGAAATGGACGAAATCATCAGCTGTCACGTGGTGTCGGGTGCTTACGATTATTTATTAGAGGTAGTGAGTCACGATCTGGCCGGATATGAAGCATTTACCCGCAAACTGCAGCGCTTAGATAACGTCAAAGACATTCACACTCATTTGGCTATTCGCCAAGTCAAAGGGGGAAGTGAACTGCCGATATTCAATCGATCTAAGTGAGCACCATCGAACAATGGCGCTCAAGCTTCAACCGGTGATATAACTAAGAGCTTGTTACTCGGTTTTGGTGATGCTGCCCAATTCAAGAACCGGGGCGACGTCATAATCTTCTGCATTCATCATAGATGACAGACGTTGTACAGATGAGAGTAAAAGCGATTGCTCCCACTCCTCTAAGCGTTGAAACTTAGTAATAAAGCTCTGTTGGAGAGGCGTAGGGGCTTGATTGAGCAAGTCATCACCTTTTTCCGTTAAGTGGGCGTGAACTTTTCGTTTATCTTTACTGCTGCGAACCCGCTGAACTAAGCCGTTACGTTCCAAGCGATCTAAAATGGTAGTCGCAGTGGCCTGACTCATATTGGTATGGCCAGATAGCTGACGAATGGTCACTTCACCCAACTCGCGAATTGAGCGCATTAGTATCAACTGCGGCCCAGTTAGACCAGACTCTTTACTGAGTTTTTTTGAGTGTAAATCGATCGCGCGAATGATCTGGCGGATAGATATGAGGACTTCTTCGTGTTTTTCCAATGCAAAACCTTAGTTACTATCTTGTTTGTAGAGCTGATAACCACGCAAAATACAGGAATCGGGCGCCGAAAAAAAGTCTCATTTATCATAAACAGTCTTTCTGGATTCGAACGCAATTCATATTTTGTTGTTCATGTTTAGTGTACTAAAATTTCTAACTCATTAAATGCCATTGTTGTGGTTAATTATTGTACGGTCGGTATTGTTTTTAGTGTAATACTGGTTAAAAAATAGGGCATTACTGGAATTCTGTGGTTAGTTGAGTAAAATAATGAGAGGTGTGTCAGATTGTAGTTTCAAAATTATCATTTTAACTCTAATGATTTCTTCATCGACAATCTGTTGTGCATTTGAAACGAGAAGTAGTGAGGAATAATGACTAAAGGCATAGACAAGTACAGTATCGACAGTACCGATTACACGGTTGG
>JBCAXU010000104.1:0-14367 GCA_038533895.1 Pseudomonadota bacterium
GTTAACAAGGACATTATGGTTGAGCACCTTAAGCAGATCTCCGCGGTGACCGAAAAAGGTCGTCACGCAGTGGTCATTATGGATGGTGCTGGCTGGCATACAAATGACATTGCAGAACAGTTCAGTAATGTCAGTATCATCAAGCTCCCGCCATATTCACCAGAGCTAAACCCGATAGAACAAGTGTGGAGTTGGCTCAGACAACACTATCTTGCCAATCAGAGTTTTACCGACTACCAAGATATTGTGTCGAAAGTATGCATTGCATGGAATCGATTCTTGGAGCGTGCAGATAGAGTTACCAAAATGTGCACCAGAGACTGGATTAACCTGACCAGTTAATTTTCCAGATTGGTATTAGAATCAATGTAGTCATGCATTTTCTTGAACTTGGTGAACACTTCGACCATTTTGTCGCCAGCGAGCACATCCATATCTAGGTCAACGAATGCTTTGTTGTAGTCTTCACTGCCCAGCACATCTAGTGCAACCGCTTCAAAAACGGTCGCGTCTTGCCAAGGTTGACCACCATGTGCAAGTGGAATGAAACCCGCCGCTTTGATTTTTTCTGCTGCAGCAAAAAACTCATCTAGCGTTGTTGGTAATGCTACGCCTGCTTTGTTGAGCACTTCAGGGTTAGCCCACAACCAGTTAACACGGTGAACATTGACCGGCACCGCCACGTACTCACCATCAAA
This sequence comes from Pseudomonadota bacterium, assembly GCA_038533895.1. Lineage (GTDB taxonomy): Bacteria > Pseudomonadota > Gammaproteobacteria > Enterobacterales > Vibrionaceae > Vibrio. The sequence continues at coordinate 699 of JBCAXU010000104.1, forward strand.
CTTCATCACTTTGGTGACAACAGAAGGAAGGATGTCGTCCCACTTTTCTTGTGTTGCCGTATCATCCAATGAGGTTAGAAAGCCAAGACCACCCCACTCTTGAATGTCGTGGCCTTTGATTTGCGCCGCAGATGGTGGGTTACCAGACACAGCACGGGTTTTAAGTACGGTCATCGCAGACTCACCGCCGCCACCAGCAACCGCAAAGTCTTTCCAAGTGTGGTTGCGCGCTTCAAGCATTTCTTTCAGTACGGCAGCAGATTTTGCTTCACCGCCTGAAGTCCAATAGTGAAGTACTTCAACTTCCCCGGCATTGGCAAAGTGAGCAGCGGACAAAAGAGAGAGAGTAAGTAGGGTTTTATTTAGTTTCATTATTATCTTCCATGTATTGGATTAGACTGTTAGGCCGACGACTTTCTGGCCCTAAAGGTTCGTGCTTGAACTATGCTGAGTCTATCCAACTGGAAAATTTTGATTGAAACAAACCGTAAACGTAATGTAACAACAATGTTACATTACACTTCAAGTGTAGGCGGAACAAAGACTTGTGCGCGAAGTCCCTTAGTTTGCAAGTTATCAATAATGAGATCTCCGCCAAGTCCATGTAAGATATTTCGGCAAATCCCTAAGCCAAGACCATGTCCTTTATCGTCATCAGCCAAACGGTAGTAGGGCTCAAATACCGCTTCAAGCTGGTCTTCAGGAATCCCCGGGCCGCTATCACAGATGGAGATCATCACCCACTCCTCACTCACATTGACCGTAATGTCTGCACACTGACCATACTTGACCGCGTTATCCACCAAGTTGCCAATCACTCGTCTCATCGCCAACGGCTTAGCCACTATCGGTTCAAGTGACTGCGGAGTATAAGTCACCAAAGTGTGTTGCTGATTGTAGGGTTCGATCGCAGTCAAAATCATCTCATTGAGATCGATGTAGGCATTGTTTTCATGCAAATCCGTATCACGTACACATTGCAGCGCCCCTTTGACCATCATCTCTAGTTCATCAAGATCGCGGTTAAACTTATCGCGTTTGATGTCGCTTTCTAGCAGCTCTGCACGCAGGCGCAAGCGCGTGATCGGTGTCTTTAAATCGTGGGATATAGACGAAAATAGGTGCTCTCGGTCGGCCACATAGCGGCGAATACGTTGTTGCATGCGGTTGAACGCGCGTGTTGCTGTGATCAGCTCACTCGCCCCCTCTTCCTGAAGCGGCGCCTGATCAATATCCATACTCATCTCATTGGCGGCCTTAGCCAGCCGTTTCAGTGGTTTAACTTGGCGACGCACCAAAAGATAGGTAAGGAACAGTAAAATCGTGGTCGAAAAAATCAAAAACAGAACCTGCTCTCGACCGATCAGCGTATCGTCCAATGTGACATACGGTGCAGGTAGCAAAGCAGCAATATACAGCCATTCTTCGCTAGCGAGTTCGATTTGCACCACCAGAACAGGGGGATCGATGGGTATGAGCGTCAGGGTATGATGCGCCCAAGAACGGGGTAAATCGCTTAAATAAATATCATTTTTAAGCAGGCGCAGATTCTCTGGCAGTGAGAAGTCCACATCAATAGTTTGCGCTTTTGGAATTTTTCGCGACAGCACGCCTTTTATCGCTTCGACCGACGCCACCTTGAGTGGCGTCTCTTTGATCGAGTCGACTAGCAACTTCTCTTTGTTAAAAGATACAAAAAAGCGGGTTCCGCCCATGTTGCGGATCTGGTCGAGCACAATATGTCGATAGTTGACTGGCAGAGACTGAAAAAAGTTAATGGTTGAAGCGAACATATTGGCCATACTCTGTGACGCATCACGAATACCCGCCAGTTCTCTGTGTTTTGACTCGGTGTACCAGATAGAGGTCGCGACCCCTTGAGCGAGAATAACCGCCAACAAGGTGAGGCCGAGAGTGCGACTCACCAATGAATTAAATTTGAAGGTGCGAACCACTCGCCACCAGCGTTGACTCATAAGTCACCGGAACCGATAACACATAACCATTGCCACGCATGGTCTTGATATAGTGAGGGTATTTAGCGCTGTCGCCAAGACGTTGGCGTAGCCGGCTCAACTGAACATCAATACCGCGCTCAAACGGCAATGCCTCTCTCCCGCGAGTAGCAAAAGAGATAGTGTCACGATCCAAGACTTCATTCGGCCTTTGCAGAAACAGCATCAGCAGTGCAAAGTCACTGCCAGATAAGTCATGAGATTGCTCAGTATCCAGGTGGGTAATACGGTGAGCTAATGTATCCAAACGCCAATCACCAAACACAATCGATTTGGCACTGTCACTGGCTAAAGACTCCTCCGCACCACTGTTCACACGCCTGAGCACGGCTTTAATCCTTGCATTTAAATGGCGAGGGTTAAATGGCTTGGCAATGTAGTCGTCTGCACCGATTTCTAAGCCGATAATTTGGTCGGTATCGTCCGAGACCGCGGTTAACATAATGATGGGCACAGAAGAGCTACGGCGCACAAACTGGCAAAGTGCAAAACCGTCGTCACCCGGTAACATCACATCCAATAGAATCAAATCTGGGTAACCGTGCTTATCAAGGTGCTGTTTCATTGCATCACCATCATTGACGGCTAAGACGCTATAGCCTTGTTTCGTCAGATATTCTTCCAACAACTCACAAATTTCTTGATCATCATCGACTACCAGAATTTTCGCTGACATATCTCCATCCATTTCAGCAAGTAAACCTTATCACCTGCGAGTGTAATCCCTTAAAAAACCGATTCTTATTGAATAATTACCAGAGTTTGAACCCCTTGCGGATTCAGCTCACATCTTATTAACAAAAGTCGCACTAAGAAGAGCAACTGATCTCCATCTTTTTGCCCCACTGCGGCGGCAAGTTGGCATACGCCTCCATCTCCGGTTGCTCATCAAATGGCTTAGATAACAGCATAGCCAACCGTTCGACTTCACTAAAATCGCCCTGCTCGGCTTTATCAATCGCAAGTTGAGCAAGATAGTTGCGCAATATGTACTTAGGATTCACTTGACGCATCTGAGTGCAGCGCTGCTCAGTGGTCACAGATTCTCCGTGTTGATCGATTTCTCGTTCGCTACGCGCCAAATACAGCGTTAACCACTGGCGCGCGGGTTCACGATCAACAAACAGATCCAGCACCGCTGGCTGGCCTTTATTGTCGAGGGAGGAAAGCTCACGCAGGAACCGGGTATAGTCGACACCCTGCTGGCTAAGCAGTTCAAACATGGATGAGAAAAGCTGTGGGTCATTGGGTTGCTGGCTGATAAGACCCAACTTAGCCCGCATTAGTTGGCTAAAACGCTGCCCTAGCAGGGTTTCAAACTGGGCTAATGACTGTTCCAACTCTTCCCGCTCGATCAGCGGCGATAGACTGTGCGCCAAAGCCGAGAGATTCCACAATGCGATACGAGGCTGCTGATCAAATGCGTAACGACCTTGATAATCCGAATGATTGCAGATGTAGCTCGGCTCATAATCATCGATGAAACCAAACGGACCATAGTCAAAGGTCTCGCCCAAAATCGACATATTGTCGGTATTCATCACCCCATGAGCAAAACCATACGCCTGCCAATAAGCGATCATGTCAGCGGTGCGCGCCACTATTTCAGCAAACATCGCCGCATAAGGCTGCGCTTGTTGCGCGCACTCTGGTAGGTACCACTCAATCACCTTATTGGCCAGAAGTTGCAACGATTCCATCTGATTGGTGTAGAAAAAGTGTTCAAAGTGACCAAAACGAATATGAGTGCGTGCCACACGAAGCAGCAACGCGCCTTGCTCTTGCTTTTCTCGATAGACAGGCGTGTCACTCACCAACATTCCCAAAGCGCGAGTGGTCGGAATACCCAGTGCCGCCATCGCTTCACTACATAAGTACTCGCGGATGGTCGAACGCAGCACGGCACGCCCATCGCCCATTCGCGAATAAGGGGTCAGGCCCGCTCCCTTTAAATGCAGATCAAAATAGTCGCCGTGAACGTCGCGCATCTCACCAAGCAATAAACCACGGCCATCGCCGAGTTCAGGGTTATAAACACCAAACTGGTGACCGGCATATTTCATCGCCACAGGGGAAGGACCGTCAAACAGCGACTCGCCACTTAACTGCTGCTTTAACGCCCCTTGCGGCGCTTCAGAAGGCAAATCAAAACGCTGTGCCAACGCAGAGTTCCAAGCGACCCAGCGTGTGTGCGTCAATGGCTGAGGAGTGACAGACGAGTAAAATTGATTGGGAAGTTGAACAAATCGATAACTAAGTGAAAAGGCCATACAAGGATACAAACCATTAACCAAGTGAATACATCGACGCTAGCACACTCAATGAGTGTGCGCTAGCTATTGGCCGGTTAAAATTGCAATCTAATGTAAGTATTCACTCTCACAAAAAACCATTGTCTTATAAAGGTTTTAGTGACTATAAAAATGCGAAGATGGTAATAATTGTGAGCAATGAAAACAGGCAAGTACGGCTGATTACCCCGAAATTAGAATGTACAATCATTTCTTGATGCTGCATAGGCACTCTCCTTTTTGTTACATACTCATTACAATATGATGAATTTTATGCCTACTCTCAATCATTATTTTGATGAATTTTTTATGACAAACTACCCATTAGTCTATGGAGTTTTTATAGGTAAATAGTCTCTATAAACACTAGTTCACATCAAAGTGGATAATGCTCGTCTACAATTGGAGCACTAATAATAACAAACCAAGGTCAGGAGGCTCGCTATGCAGGCGGTCATGAAACGGTTTTCGCTACATCACATTGTTATGGTACTTGCCGGTGTGCCACTACTACTCGCCCTTTTAATGACAGTAGAAGTTTCACTGCATCAGAATGAAACTCTCTCTAATGCCAATCGAGACCAAGAAGCAATTGAGCTCACATTGCTATACGACAACCTAGCACACAATCTCGCTGTAGAACGGGGGCTGACTGCGGGGGTTCTAGGCAGCAAGGGCGCTGCCGAACAAGTAGCTAAACTGCAGCAGCAACGTCTCCTAGCGGACCAACACATTACAGCATTCAAGCAGTTTGCTCCCACCTATTTAGACAACACGCTAACCAACCAACTAAAACAAAGCGTGATCAAAGAACTGGACCAGATCAAACAAATACGTAGCGAAGTCGATCAATTAAAGCCACAGCGTTCTCCATTTGCTTACTATTCAAATCTTAACCAGTTAGCCATCGACAATGCCTTATTACTGGTATCCGGCATTCACAATGATCAAGTCACCAAGCTAGGCAACTCTTTGACTGCGTTGATGGTCATCAAAGAGCGTGCGGGCCAAGTTCGCGGCGCACTCAACGGAGCTTTTGCACGTAAGTCCTCATCAACAGGCCAATACACAGCGATCGAGAATTATCTTAATTCTGGCAAGTACAGTGAACGTATTGCGACAATGACCATGCCAAAAGACTACCTCAACGCACTGCAACAAGCCAAGAACAGTGCGACATGGCATCAAGTTGAACAAATCCAGCAACAATATCTTGATCAGAAAAATAGCTTAGATAACTTACAAGGCCCTTCCGCTCTTGCCTGGTTTGCCGCCGCAACTGATCGTATTAAGTTAGTCAATGGAATTCGCAATGACTTAATCAAAGAGATGATCGCTGTTGTCAGGCATCAATCCGAACGAGCAGCGACACAAATGAGCTTAGTATTAGCAACAAGCCTTTGTTTAGGCATTGTTTTGTCAGTGGCACTATTTACCGCGCTAACTGGCCTCAAACATCGCGTAGATAACCTCACTCAAAAATTGGCCGACATGTCGAAGACTAACAACTTGGCAGTCGTGTTGCAGGTAGAAGGTAAAAACGAGCTTTCGCACATCTCGAGCAGCGTCAATGGACTGGTCTCCAGTATAAAAAACTTATTATTAAAAGTGACCGAAACAAACGATCATAGTAATCAACGTCTGGATCAGATGGTAAAAGGCGCAGACGATCTCGGCAGCAGCAGCCAAGCTACCGCTGACAAATGTACCGCCATCGCTACCGCCATGACGGAGTTATCACAATCCAGTCTTGAGATTGCGTCATCGTCAGAGCGGGCGCTTGAGGAAACTGAGCAAATGACCAATAAGGTGCTCGCTTGTCAAGAGCAAAGCCAAGAATCATACAACATTGTTAAAGCGCTGGTCGATCAGATCGAGCAAACCCAGTCGTGTATGTTGCAGTTGGAACAAGACGCTGTGAGCGTTAGTAAGATTGTTGACACCATCAACGGTATTTCTGAACAGACTAACCTACTGGCTCTCAACGCAGCGATTGAAGCGGCGAGAGCGGGTGAACATGGTCGTGGTTTCGCCGTAGTTTCTTCAGAGGTTCGCGATTTAGCACAGCGTAGTAAAGACGCTACCGAGCACATCTCTCAGTTACTGGCCAATATCAGTAGTAACACTCAAACCGCAGTTAGCAATATGCATAAAAGTCGGGAAGCCACTGATAGCACATTTAATTCGGTATCAGGGGTGAACCAAAGCGTATCTCAATTAGAAGTATTGATAGAAACCGTTAATGAGCACATCAACAGCATCGCCAGTTCGACTATCGAACAATCGAAAGCCAGTGAGGCAGTAGACAGAGACATTGATGTACTGAGCGAAATTGCCCAGCATACCGGTGAACTGGCCGACAGCATGAGCCACATTGTGACAAGCTACCGCGGAGAAGTAAGTGAGGTCAATCAACGGCTGCAACAGTTCAAGCTAGCTTAGGCATACTTAGGGAAAGTGGTCTCAACCACTTTCCCTACGGCCCTATTTGCGCAAACTCAATGAAATACGGACGAAGTCACCGTCTTCAAATTCGACCTGATGATCAAACAATGAAGAGGTATAGATGGTTCTGAGGAAAGTGTGCTTCTCGCCATGTGTGCCGCGAAATAACATCGAAATGTCATTAACAAGACGATTTCTGTTGTTAAAGTGCGCATTCAAATCTTGAGACAATACGCAGAGCAAGCAACCCTTGCTATTGTGTTTTAAGTCTACCGATTCTGGACTCGAGACTAACACCGTGGTATTGAGTTCTTTCTCCAGCATGTTAACCAGCAGAAGAAAATTATCGAGGTGCGGCAGCTCATCCCCTGCGACCGGTGTCAGCAAGTTGGCGAGCATCCCTTCCATATCAAGACGTTGAGCTCGAGCATGACTGACCAAAGCCCGCACCTTCTTTTTAAACGGCTTGTACTTCTTAGTGTTGGCCGCTTTGTTGAGCCATGCGCTCAAAATATCATTGATATCTGAACGGGACTTACGTGACAACACTTTACTCGAGTGATTCGTGCGCAGGTGAAGCAAAGCATGAAGAGCAAGCTCGGCCAACAAAGGCTCAAATTCAGGTTTGATTTTGGTGTGGATACTGCGCATGTTTTACAGATAGGTACTCGGTACGAACAAAGATACATAGGTATCGATAAGGGACCGATATGCTACCGAAAACCTTTGCCTATGTACAGCAAGCAGTTTTGCATTAAACATTGCCTACCACTACGGCACCACAGAAACGACAAAGCCCAGACAATTCATTGAATTATCTGGGCTTTTAAGAATAAATGGCACGCCCTGTAGGATTCGAACCTACGACCACATCCTTAGAAGGGACGTGCTCTATCCAGCTGAGCTAAGGGCGCGCTACAGGGACAGAATTATACGAGTTCAATCTTTTAACACAAGGGCTTTTCTTAACAATCTGATCTGAATGAACAAAAAAAGGCCACTAGGTTATTAATTGCTTAAATTTACCACGAAGCAAACGTTTGCTTATAGATGTTCATCAAATAATTTGCGACAATGCGCAGCAAATAAGTCGCCATTCATTGCTTAAGGAAAGTCATGTCAGCTCAAAATATCGATGGAACTCTTATTTCTCAAACTGTGCGCTCAGAAGTAGCCGCACGCGTCAAAGCACGTAAAGAAGCTGGACTCAGAGCGCCAGGGCTTGCAGTGGTATTAGTCGGAGAAGATGCAGCATCTCAGGTGTATGTCGGCAGCAAACGTCGCGCTTGTGAAGAAGTGGGCTTTGTGTCTAAGTCATTCGATTTAGCGGCAAACACCACAGAGCAAGAGCTTCTATCTTTGATCGATGAGCTCAATGCCGATGCCGAGATCGACGGTATTTTGGTGCAATTACCCCTTCCAGCGGGCATAGATGCGACCCATGTGTTAGAGCGCATCCACCCAGAGAAAGACGTCGACGGCTTCCACCCTTACAATGTGGGCCGACTTGCACAGCGCATTCCTAAACTGCGCTCTTGCACCCCTAAGGGCATCATTACCCTACTTGACCGTTACAACATCGAGCTGCGCGGAAAACATGCCGTTGTGGTTGGCGCCTCCAACATTGTTGGTCGCCCTATGACTTTGGAGCTGCTGCTTGCTGGCTGCACCACTACCACATGTCACCGTTTTACTAAAGATTTGGAAAGTCACGTACGTCAAGCGGACCTCGTAGTCGTCGCGGTCGGTAAGCCAAACTTTATTCCGGGCAACTGGATCAAAGAAGGTGCGGTTGTGGTCGATGTCGGTATTAATCGCCTTGAATCAGGTAAGCTGATTGGTGACGTGGACTACGCCAACGCCAAAGAGCGCGCGAGCTTTATCACTCCCGTACCTGGCGGTGTTGGCCCAATGACGGTAGCAAGCTTGATTGAAAATACCATGTTGGCTTGCGAACAGTTTCACACCAAGAAGTAGTCGCAATCAAAGATAAGCGAAGAGCGGCAAATGCCGCTCTTTTTATTGGATGACACTTAAGCGTCCATGACCGGCTCGCTTAGCTTGATACATGGCTTTATCTGCGGTCCTTAAACTGCCGCGCAAGCCTGATCCTTGACTGTCAAAGGCGATGCCAACGCTTACGTTGACCTTTACATCAATATCATCCAATGACTGCAACTGATTTTTATCGAATAATGCAATGGCTTGCTCTCCGATGGTCACCACCTCTTGTTCATTTTCGAACTGGCGGACAAAAACCGCAAACTCATCTCCGCCTAGACGCGCGACGTCATATTTATGCAACCTATCTCCTAACACCTCTTGAGCCACACGCTTGAGAGCTTGAGCGAACTCATTGAGCACGACATCCCCCATATCGTGGCCATATTTATCATTCAATGCTTTAAAGTTATCCAAATCAAGGTAGATGATGGCATGGGCCTTTGATTTACTTCCAATATCAGCGTGTGACAGCACTGAGAGAAAACTCGCTCGATTTGCAAGCAGAGTTAGGGAGTCCATGTAGGCAAGATCCTGAATACCCTCATCATGCATCTTTAAAATGTAGTCATCCATGCGTGATTGAAAATAGATCACGATGTGGCACATGCCAGATAGCGCTACCAAAGTGAGGACGAAACGAAAACTGACGGCTGAAGAGTATTCGTAGACAGGAATCTCGAGATAGAAAAGTGCGCTAAGTACTAGCACATTCAGAACGGAAAGGGCCAATCCTCGAGCAAAGGGATTAATGAAGATACCAATCGCAGATAATGGGTAAGCCCACATTAACCCTGTCCCCTCAAAGCCACCTGTATAAATAAGATATGCACTCAATGAGTAGATGATAAACGTAAGGCCGCAGACGCCAGCCGGTTTATCCATATAAACCATTCTGGTGGTGACTACTCCTGCGATGGAGTAGACGCCGAGAACGGTCGCGAGAGCCCAATCTTGTCGATAGAAGCTATAAGTAGAAAACGCAGCTAAGAAAAAGACGCCGAGCACAGCAAGCACATGTACCATCATGATCTGGCGCCTGTGCTTCATATGAACGACGTCTGACAACCGATCAGCAACAAAGTTATGAATGTTCATGATGCCCCTGTAACAGCCACTGGCTTGATAAGCCACTCACATCTGAGACATTCATTGTCTCACGTGTGAGTGGATTGCTTAAGCGTATTGAGGTGACCAAACACTCAGAACTAAGGGATATATTTGCAATCTACATCACTATCTTGTCTGCAAGGTGCGAAACCGCTAGCGCAAAATAATAAGATCGGTTCCACTTCATCAATACGTTGTAATTATTGTAAACCAAATAAACTCGACCATTCGCATCATCGGGCGCGATTAACCAAGCTTTGATATCCTCATCTAGCTTAGGCAGAGGTCGACCATCGTAGCGTGTAATACCCATCTTTGCCCATTGCTGTAGGTATTTGCCTTTCTCTTCGCTACGCCCCTGGATACTGGTATCAAAACCGGCTGGCAGCTTAACTTGTCGTCCCCAGGTGTAGGTATCGTTCCACCCTGATTGACTCAGGTAATTAGCGGCAGAAGCGAACACATCCGCTTCGCTTTGCCAGATATCTTTCTTACCATCTCCGTTACCATCTGCGGCGAAGGTCAGGAACGAGCTAGGCATAAACTGGCACTGCCCCATCGCGCCAGCCCAAGAGCCTTTAAAGCGTTCAAACTCGATATGACCCTCTTCCAATATTTGCAAAGCAGCCATCGTTTCTTTGCGGAAAAACGCTTCGCGGCGCCCGTCATAAGCTAAGGTTGAAAGCGCATCAATCACCGGAAAATTACCGGTAAAGGTCCCGAAGTTACTCTCAACGCCCCACAGCGCGACGATGAATCGCGGTTGTACTCCGTACTGTTCGCCAATGCGAGTTAGTTCTGAGTAGTGCTTCTGGTAAAGATCTTTGGCTTGTCTCACTTTCCAATCCGGCACTGCTCGTGGAATATATTCATCCAATGTAAGACGTTTTTCCGGTTGGTTTTTATCTGCTTTAACGGCACGCGGCTTGTGGGTGACATCGGCAAACGCTTGATTCAACACCTGCTCTGAGATGCCTCTTTCGCGCGCCTCTTGCTTTAGCCCTTCGACATATTGATCAAAACTCAACGAGTTGGCATACACTGAGCAGGAAAATGTAACACCTAATACGACTGACAGTAGTTTTTTCACATTGCCCTCCTTGAGCAACTGAGTAAGCAATCCAAATTGAGGTTATTATTGTTCAGACTGCTGACGAGCTTGTTTTTGCTCTTTGTATTCATCTAACAAATTCTTAGGCGGAGGTGGAAGTTGTAAAAAGAAGCCGTCGTCTTTGAGTGATTGCTTCACTTTTTCTACGTCCACTTGCGCCAATTTGCGCCCATCCAATTTGACCACCATAACCATAGTTGGTTTGCCAAACATCTGCATTAATGTGTCAGGAACCTGTGAAAAATCATCCTTTTTCGGGATATAAAGGTAGGCACCTTCTTTTTTAGAACTCTTATAGATTGCACAAAGCATGGAAAGCCTTTAGTCCGTTTATTTGATGGAACGTTAATGTTTCGCAATTTTTGAGAGCAAAACAGTCAATTGAACGCAAGATAACTTGCTGTGCTTATAATGGGAATATAACATGACACCCCTAGTCTCAAGCAACGCCCTTAAGAGGTTGTAAGTAAAAGATGTCACACACTCCAGACCTAAAAGGCAGTAGCTTTACTTTGTCAGTTTTGCACCTTTCTGACAATGATGTCGATAAAACTATCCATTTTCTACAACAAAAGGTAGAACAGGCACCGGCGTTTTTTGCTCAAGCCCCCGTCGTTATCAATATTGAACAAGTAGCCGGGGATATTGACTTCACGAGACTTAAACAAGGGATTTCTCAGGCAGGGATGATCCCGGTTGGGGTAACAGGCTGCAAAGATAAGCGAACCCAAAACCTCGCCTCACAAGCCAAATTTGCGGTGATGTCAGCCAGCAAATCCCCTAGCCAAGCGCCCGCCACCATGGCGCCTACCAAAGTTATCCGCACTCCCGTCCGCTCTGGCCAACAAATCTACGCCAAAGATAGCGATCTGGTGGTGCTCAATCACGTCAGCGAAGGCGCTGAAGTGATCGCTGATGGTTCTATCCACATTCATGGCACACTTCGTGGCCGCGCTATAGCCGGTGCGAGTGGCAACCAGTCAGCAGTTATCATTTGCAACAAACTCAATGCAGAACTGATGTCGATTGCCGGTCACTATTGGTTAACCGAGCAGTTCCCAGAACAGTTCTGGCAACAAAAAATAATGTTCAGTTTGGACAACGACTCACTTAAGTTTGAGTTGTTAACGATTTAGAAAAGAATAAGGAACAGATAATGGCACGCGTTATTGTTGTCACCTCAGGTAAAGGCGGCGTGGGTAAAACCACCTCTAGTGCCGCAATCGCTTCTGGTCTCGCGGTAAAAGGAAAGAAAACCGCTGTCATCGACTTTGATATCGGCTTACGTAACCTCGACCTCATTATGGGTTGTGAACGTCGTGTGGTTTACGACTTTGTTAATGTCATCAATGGTGAAGCAACGTTAAATCAAGCGATGATTAAAGATAAACGCACGGACAACCTCTTCATCCTTCCAGCGTCACAAACGCGTGATAAAGATGCATTGACCATTGAAGGTGTGCGACGCGTTCTAGACGAGCTGGATGAAATGGGTTTCGACTTTGTTATTTGTGATTCTCCCGCAGGTATCGAGCAAGGTGCACTAATGGCGCTATACTTTGCAGATGAAGCGATTGTGACCACCAACCCAGAAGTCTCTTCTGTCCGCGACTCAGACCGCATCTTGGGTATTCTCGATTCAAAATCTCGCCGCGCAGAAGAAGGTCTAGATCCAGTAAAGCAACACCTGCTACTCACACGCTACAATCCAGCACGAGTAACTCAAGGCGAAATGCTTAGCGTGGAAGACGTGGAAGAGATCTTACACATCGATTTGTTGGGCGTGATTCCAGAGAGCCAAGCGGTACTGAATGCCTCGAACAAAGGCGTACCTGTGATTTTTGACGAGCAATCAGATGCGGGTATGGCGTACAACGACGCCGTAGAACGTCTGTTAGGCCAACAAGTGGACTTTCGCTTCCTGACAGAGCAGAAAAAAGGCATTTTCAAACGACTATTCGGAGGCTAACACGGCATGTCACTACTTGAGTTTTTCCGCCCACAAAAGAAGACCTCGGCCAACTTAGCAAAGGAGCGTTTGCAGATCATTGTCGCTGAGCGACGCAGTCAAAATGACCCTGCTCCCTCTTATTTACCTCAACTGAAAGAAGATATTCTGAAAGTGATCGGTAAATACGTCGCGGTTGATCCCTCTATGGTCGACCTATCGTTTGAGCACAAAGATGACGATATCTCGGTTCTTGAGTTGAACGTCAAGCTACCTGACGACGAGAAGTAGCAGAAGCGAGAAAATCTTGGAAGGGTTGACAGTGCATGTCAACCCTTTTCTTTTAAATTCAGACAATTAAACTTAAATATTAGCCAGCGCTGCCTGCTACTTTCGACTCTCTCACCACAAGCTCCTCTCGAAGGACGAAGTCCGTTCTAAAATCTCGTAGGTCGCAGCCCGTTCTCGGAGCGACGCGTTCTTACCTCTCGCATCTCAAAAAAAGCCCCAGTCTTATGACTGGGGCTTGTTCTTTTTCCCGATTTCTAGGTTTCGTGCTAGCGAAAACCTATCTCAAACGAAGTCTTACTTATGCTTCAGCTTTCGCTTTCTTCGCTTTTGGTTCAGCTTTTGCTGCTTCTTGGTCTGCTTTCTTCTTGATAACAGTTGTACCTTCGAAAGTTTCGCCTTCAACAAACGCTTTACCGTAGTAAGAAGCAAGTAGCACTTCTTTTAGCTCAGTGATTAG
>JBCAXU010000105.1:0-14361 GCA_038533895.1 Pseudomonadota bacterium
GCGAGTGGCGAGTGGCGAGTGGCGAGTGGCGAGTGGCGAGTGGCGAGTGGCGAGTGGCGAGTGGCGAGTGGCGAGAAGATTATCTCTCTTTAGAGACAAGTCCTGTCAACGCCTTTAACAGTAAAGCTTCTATCGACTCACTACCCGCCCCAACCTCTCGAAGGACGAAGTCCGATCTCTATTCTCGGAGCGCAGCGCTCTCGAAGGGCGCAGCCCGCTCTAATCTGTTGCTCTACTTAGCTTCAAGATGATCGATCATCAACTGCAATGATTGATTGCCGCGAAATTCATTGATATCGAGCTTGTAGGCTAAACGAACGGTCTTGACCGAGGCGTCTGGCCAACGTCGCAAGTCTACATTGAACGCAATACCGTCGATCATAATATTGGTTGGATGGCCTTTGTAGAGTGGCTCAAGCATCAACTTTAGATGTTTTTCTCCCACCAGCTTTTGGTGCAATACTTTGAACTCACCATCAAACAGCGGCTCTGGAAACGCTTGTCCCCAAGGACCACCAGCACGAAGCATTTCTGCAGTGTGCATCGAAAACTCTTCCGGTTTCAGCTCACCATCAGAGAGCAGTACGCCTTTCAATGCGGCCTCGTCAAGATCCTGTTTTACCGCTTGATCAAACAGCTGGGCAAAGCGCTCAAAGTTTTGCTCCATGATGGTTAAACCTGCGGCCATCGCATGACCACCAAACTTGATGATCAACCCTGGATTTTGGGTATCTATCCGATCTAACACATCGCGCATGTGCAAGCCTGGAATAGAACGGCAAGAGCCTTTAATCGCGCCATCGCCACCATCAGCAAAAGCAATCACAGGACGGTGAAACTTCTCTTTGACTCTTGATGCAAGAATACCAATTACACCTTGGTGCCAATCTCGCTGAAACAACACCAAACCATGAGGCATATCTTTGTCGCCAAATTGTAGTCGCTCACAAAAAGCCATGGCTTCTTGTTTCATGCCCTCTTCAATCTCTTTGCGGGTCTGGTTTAAACCATCTAACTCGCTGGCCATCCGCCGTGCCGCATGAATATTGTTACTCAGCAGCAACTCAACCCCGAACGACATATCATCCAAGCGGCCCGCTGCATTGATACGTGGCCCAAGTGCAAAACCAAAGTCTGAAGCCACCAAGCGACGCGCATCACGCTTAGCCACTTCGATCAATGCCTGAATTCCCGGTCGTGCTTTTCCCGCCCGAATGCGCTGTAGCCCTTGATGAACCAAAATCCGGTTGTTTTCATCCAAAGGCACCACATCGGCAACCGTCCCCAGCGCCACCAAATCAATCAGCTCCATCAGCTTAGGTTCAGCCATACCTTGCTGAGCAAACCACCCAGACTTTCGCATATGCACGCACAGCGCCATCATCAAATAAAACGCGACCCCAACGCCTGCCAATGCTTTAGAAGGGAAAGCGCACTCTTGTAGGTTCGGGTTGACCATGGCATCGACTGCCGGTAGTTCGTGGCCTGGTAGGTGATGATCGGTGACCAACACAGTTAACCCTTGCTGCTTGGCATAACGTACCCCTTCGATAGACGAGACGCCGTTGTCCACTGTCATGATCACTTGGGCACCCAGTTCGATCGCTTGGTCGACCACTTCAGGGCTTAATCCATAGCCATCTTCAAACCGATTTGGTACCAAGTAATCGACATTGGTTGAGCCGAGCATACGCAGCGCCAACACCGACAACGCCGAGCTTGTTGCGCCATCGGCATCAAAGTCTCCGACCACAATGATACGCTGCTGAGTTTGAATCGCGGTAAACAGCAGCTCAACGGCAGCGTCGATACCATGCAGTTTTTGATAGGAGTGCAGGGCCCTTGCCGTGGTTTCAAGCTGTTCAACCTGAGTAATACCACGGGCGATGTAAATGCGCTTGAGTAACGGCGCGATGGTGTCTGGAAGAAGGCTTAAGTCGACTTCGGGTCTACGTTGAATTTCTATCATATAGGGGTATTTGAGCCTCGATTGAGGCTCACTTTCTGACTAAGTTAGATTTGCTTAAGACGTTGAAACAGCTGTGCAGGAGGTAGATAGCCGCCAACCATTTCACCATTAGGTAGGAAAATAGCCGGGGTACCGCTGATGCCTAGCTCACGCCCTAGCGCATGATGTTGCTGAATGACGGTTTGGAACTTCGCTAAGTTATCACCGGTCTTGGGAAACTGGCGATTGACCTTACCATTATGCATCGCTGTCTGCGGATCGTCTGCCGCCCAAATCGCAGCCATTTGATCCGCGACCATGCCAGTCGCTCCCTGACGAGGAAACGCCATGTAACGCACGGTAATACCTAAGTCATTATAGCCCTGCATTTGGTTGTGCAGTTTTACACAGTAGCCACAGGTAATATCGGTGAAAACAGTCACCACGTATT
This sequence comes from Pseudomonadota bacterium, assembly GCA_038533895.1. Classification (GTDB taxonomy): domain Bacteria; phylum Pseudomonadota; class Gammaproteobacteria; order Enterobacterales; family Vibrionaceae; genus Vibrio. The sequence continues at coordinate 2,400 of JBCAXU010000105.1, forward strand.
TTTCATCGGCCGCCTTAAACTCAATCATGCTGTCCTTAAATGCTTCAATTTTCTTGGCATTAATCGGAGCCTGACGTTGAGCAAGGACATCTTGATACTGACCATTATCATCCAACGCATATAGGGTACCAGCAATAAAGTGCTCACCACTTGGCGAGGCAAACAAGATTCCGCCACTGGTTTGCACTTCAACCAGACCATCTACATCGGATGGCACTACGTCTTGTACCTCTAACCCCAGTTTGGAAAAGCGCGCTTCGAGCGCCGCCTTGTCGAATTTCACCTCATTGGCGAGCGCCGATTGCGCCGCAAAAACAAGAGGTAGCGTTAGTAGAGTTATTCGGCGTAGTACGCTCATTTATTTCACCTTAATTAATGTTGCGTCATCCTCTGCGATTAGGCTCTAGGATGATGTTCACTATGTAGCTGTTTTAATCTTTCGGTCGCTACGTGAGTATAAATTTGTGTTGTCGATAAGTCACTATGCCCCAAAAGCATCTGCACCACACGTAAATCGGCCCCGTAGTTGAGTAAATGGGTGGCAAACGCATGGCGAAGTACGTGGGGGGACAGTAACTCTGTCTCAATCCCCGCCAACACAGCATAATGTTTAATACGATGCCAGAAAGTCTGTCGTGTCATTTGGCGAGCCCGTTTACTTGGGAAAACCACATCCGAGGTGTTGTCCCCAAGTAATTCAGACCTGCCCTGCTGCAGAAAAGTTTCAATCCAGTCAACGGCGTTTTCTCCCATCGGCACCAAACGCTCTTTACCCCCTTTACCCGTCACGCGCACTACGCCTTGACGTAGGCTGATGTTTTCCATGGTAAGACTGACCAGTTCTGTCACACGCAATCCGGTGGCATAGAGTAACTCCAACATCGCTTTGTCGCGCAGTTCCATCGCGTCATTGGGATCGGGCGCATTCAATAGCGCCTCTACCTGCTGTTCACTTAAATCTTTGGGTAAACGTTTTGGTAGTTTGGGGCTGACCAACAACGCGCTAGGGTCGTCAGCTCGGATTTTTTCCCGATGCAGGTATTGAAACAGGCGACGAATCGCCGACAGCATGCGCGCACGCGAGGTCTGTTTGTAATCTTGGTCAGCAAGCCAAGCTTGATACTCTTGCAATCCAGACAAGCTGATAAAGTCGAGACGGTAGTTATTGGCATCCATCCACTGCAACAGTTTGACCAAATCGTTGCGATACGACGCTAAGGTGTTTTCCGATAGGCCCCGCTCCATCCACATCGCATCTAGAAACTGCTCTACGATCCCCTGATCGGGTGACATCTGCTGTGACACAATTAACCTCATCTGTTTGCTCTGCGCTCAAATGTAAGGGGCGATGGGAAAGAATGCTATAAAAAAACAACATCCGGTTGGATATTCGCTGCAAAGCTCGCCATTTTGTGGTTAGAATTCACCATCCAGTTTGCAGAAGTTAGAAGAATGCTATGAAAATCGGTCTGTTTTACGGCTCAACCACTTGCTATACCGAAATGGCAGCAGAAAAAATCCGCGCTATCATTGGGGAAGACCTAGTCGATATTCACAACGTTAAAGAGTCGCCACTGTCGTTAATGTGCGATTATGATCTTCTTATTCTGGGTATCTCGACATGGGACTTTGGTGAGATCCAAGAGGACTGGAATGAAATATGGGATCAAATCGATGGCATCGACCTAAATGGCAAAACCGTCGCGCTATTCGGTCTCGGCGATCAAGAAGGCTATGGCGAATGGTATCTCGATGCGATGGGGCTGCTCCACGATCAACTGAAGACGACAGGCGCTAACCTTATCGGCTACTGGCCAAATGATGACAACTATCAATTTGAAGCGTCAAAAGCGCTGACCGAAGATAAAAGCCAGTTTGTTGGGCTAGCGCTTGATGAAGATTCACAATACGAGCTGAGTGATGAGCGCATCGCCACTTGGGTTGAGCAGATCTTAGTCGAGTATCAAGAGACGCTTTAGAAGCGAGAAAAGTTTTAAGGGTTGGCACATAATGCCAACCTTTTTATTTTCAATAAATTACACCATTATCCCCGTCAGGGAGTCATGACCAAGTTGGGGTTCTCCTCAACCGAATAGACAACCCATTAGAGACGTCCCACTCACTCCTTCGCCACATAATGGAACCCTATATCGCAGGCCTCTCGAAGGACGAAGTCCGATCTCGATACTCTAAGCGCAGCGCTCTAATACCTCACATTTGCTTAAACATTCTACCCTTAAACTTTTAATCCATTGCGATATCTCACCCAATCAAACACCAGCCCTGGGTCGGTTTTACGCAAAGGGGCAATAAATTGGTGCCCAGTAATTCTTGGGAGCGTTATCTCAGGGTAGCGCTTCTGTATCTCACGAGTGATTTCAATCAATGCCTGATACTGCTTATCGGTATAAGCGACAAAGTCGCTGCCTTCTAGCTCAATGCCAATCGAAAAGTCGTTACAGCGTTCTCTTTCGGCAAAGCTTGATGCTCCTGCGTGCCAGGCTCTGGCACTAAAAGGTACAAACTGCACCACTTCTCCGTCACGTCGAATCAAACAGTGGGCAGAGACTCCCATATTGTGAATCACTTGAAAAAATGGGTGTTCATTTGGATCAAGTTGACCGGTAAAAAACTGCTCGATATACGGCCCACCAAACTGACCAGGCGGCAAACTGATGTTGTGCACCACCAATAGCGAGATATCCGAACTCTCTGCTCTTTGGTCACAAAACGGAGAAGGGACCTGTCTGGCGCTGGTATACCAACCATCTTCGTCAATCATATCGGGCTCATTATTGGGGGCTATTTATCACTAACTAGATTGTGATTTTATCCCTTTGGCAATGAAATGCGAGATTAATGGCTGAATTTCATGTTCAGTCAGCGTATCATGCCCACCTCTTGTCCAACTGCGTATAAGATTTGCGATGAAAAACACACACAACAGCCAAGAACGTCTCGAATATTTGAAACAGCAACTTCCTTTGGAGATCGCCCGCGCAGTCGCGGATACGATTAAGGAAGATCTTGGAGGAACGCTCGATCCTGCCGCTGACATTACCGCAAGTCTGATCCCTGCCGACGCTCACAATGAAGCAACCATCATTACCCGAGAAAAAGGGGTCTTCTGTGGCCAAGCCTGGGCTGATGAAGTGTTTAAACAACTTGGGGGCGAAGTAAGCATTGAATGGCATGTCCAAGACGGTGATCAAGTAGAGCCAAATCAAGTGTTGTGTACCCTGTCGGGCCCAGCGCGCGCACTGCTGACGGGTGAGCGCAATGCGATGAACTTCATTCAAACACTATCCGGGTGTGCGACGGTCACCGCCGAATACGCCGCTCAGCTTGAGGGTACAGGTTGTCGTTTGCTCGACACCCGCAAAACCATTCCCGGTCTTCGCAGTGCACTGAAGTATGCCGTAGCCTGTGGCGGTGGGTTTAATCACCGCATTGGGGTGTTCGATGCGTATTTAATCAAAGAGAATCATATCATCGCAAATGGCGGGATCTCTCAAACCATCAAAACGGCAAAACAGCTAAATCCAGGCAAACCTGTTGAAGTTGAAACAGAGAGTCTAACCGAGCTACAAGAAGCCATCGAAGCAGGTGCGGATATCATCATGCTCGATAACTTCACCACTGAGATGATGCGTGAAGCGGTTAAGATCAATGCCGGACGCGCAGCACTTGAAAACTCAGGTAACGTGACACTCGAAACCATTCGCGAGTATGCGCAAACGGGCGTCGACTACATTTCTGTCGGTGCACTCACCAAGCACCTAAGAGCGATGGACCTTTCGATGCGTTTTAAATAACGCAGCCCAGACCCACCACGGAGGCCAATGTGCCTCCGTATTTGTTTTTAATGGTAAAAACCAGACCTGCCTCTCTTTTTTCTGCATATCCAAAGTGTCATCAAGATGATCGCTCACCGGGTGACTCATAAGAGGCTTGATTAATACTGTAGCCCCCAAGCATCTCAGCCTAGTCTCTGCTAACCAATCATCAACCTACGTGAGAGACAATGTATCTAGGACGCGCCAACGGTTTCACTTTGATCGAGCTAATGATCGTAGTTGCGGTTATTAGCCTGCTCTCTGCCGTCGCTATTCCGCAGTACCAAGTTTATGTCAAGAAAGCGGCACTCAGTAGCGCACTGACCTCGGCAACCGCCTATAAAGTATTGATCGAGGACGAGATAGCATTGAGTGGACGATTTCCAGCGCTGGCTCGTGATTTTGCTATCGGTACCATTCGTGCCGAATCAGCACCTTTGGCAACAGGTACAGCGACCAATGATGTTACAGTCGCGATTACCCAAGGCTCTGCGACAGGGCAAAGCATCACACTGGAACGCGATGCTAATGGTATTTGGCACTGCAAGACTTCAAGCAGCGTCTCGATTGCAGGATGCGGATGATGCAGAGCGACCTACTCACCACCCTGACTCATGCTAAGCTCATTACCCCACCACAGCAGCATCAGTTGACTCAGGCAGCGCAACAGAGTGAGCAGCCACTTCTCGACCTGCTACTCGATAGCACCCAACTAGGCGAAGCAACACTTGCTAAGCATCTGGCACACGCGTACTCCCTGCCTGTTGTATCGCTCTCAGACTATGACTACCTAGCGGCGAGCCGGCAACTGGCATTAAACTCATTGCTACACAGGTTTCATGCCGTGGTTATTGCCCTCGAAGCGCAAACCTTGCAACTAGCGGTTGCTGACCCATGCCAACCAGAACTTGAACAGGCATTTCGCTTCGCCACCGGCATGACCATTGAACTGGCCATTGCCGATTGGACCTCAATCAAACAAGCGATACAGCAGTTACCTGGTTCATCACCATCATCCTCGCCTCACACTCCTATCCAAGCGAATCAGCTGAGCGACCTAGTCACACTGAGCGCTGATGAGCAACGGGACGACGATGATCTCAGTCATGATAGTGCCCCCGTCAGTCGCTACATTCAACAAGTGCTGCTCGATGCAGTAGCCAGACGCGCTTCTGATATTCACTTCGAACCTTATGAACAGACCTATCGAGTCCGCTTGCGTTGTGACGGCCTGTTGATCGCGGCTGAACAACCCTCTTATCAGCTGAGCCGACGCCTCGCCGCTCGACTCAAAATTTTGGCAAAACTCGACATCGCTGAGCGCAGATTGCCACAAGATGGTCGACTAAAACTGCGCTTAAACCATCAGGTTTCGGTCGATATGCGCGTCTCAACCTTACCGACCTTATTTGGTGAAAAAGTGGTGTTGCGCATTCTTGATAATCGCGCAATGGAGCTGGATATCGATGGTTTAGGATTCAATCAGACCCAAAAGCAAACGTATTTAACCGCACTGAGCAAACCACAAGGGATGATTTTGCTCACCGGTCCCACAGGAAGTGGCAAAACGGTTTCGCTCTACGCCGCGCTGAATCATCTCAATGCCGAACACGTCAACATAGCCACTGCAGAAGACCCTATCGAGATTTCCCTGCCAGGGATTAATCAAGTGCAAGTACAGCCTGAGATTGGCCTAGACTTTAGCCAAGCATTGCGCGCCTTTCTACGCCAAGATCCAGACATCATTATGGTCGGTGAGGTTCGTGATATCGATACCGCTCAAATGGCGTTCAAAGCCGCGCAGACCGGTCACCTAGTGTTAGCTACGTTGCATACTAACTCTGCTGCGCAATCCATTGAACGTTTAATCAATATGGGTATTGAACCTTTTAATCTCGCCTCCACCCTCTCTTTGGTCATTGCTCAACGCCTGGTACGAAAGTTGTGCCCACACTGCAAGCGGAGCGATAACGCGAACACTCAGCTCGCCATATCGCTGGGTTTATCAGACCAAGAACCTATCTTTAGCGCCAACGTGCAGGGCTGCAAACACTGTAACTTTGGCTACCTTGGACGAACGGCAATTTATGAAGTTCTCCCAGTGACTTCTGTCATCGCCGAAGCGATCGCTCGCCGCGCCACCGCTGAACAACTCAATGCCCTTGCCTTAGAACAGGGCTTACAGAGTTTAAAGCAGTCTGGTAGTGAAAAGCTGCGCTCTGGGATAACCAGTCTCACTGAGCTGCAGCGAACACTACTGGTTTAACTCGTTATGATTCGACCTCAATCAGCGCAGAAACTCTACCGCTTTGATTGGCAAGGGATTGACCACTCCGGCACCCGTCATGTGGGTTCGGAGCTGACCACCAGTGAAGAGACGCTCAAGCAGACACTACAGACCCAGCATGTTTCTCTGCTCACGGTCAAGCGCCGCTCACTATCAACCTTTAGCCGTTGGCAACATAGCGCTCGCAAACACGACATAACAGCGATAACCCGCCAACTGGCAACACTACTAGACAGTGGAGTCACGCTCACTCAAGCGCTTAAACTTATCGCCCAAGGTCAGCAGAAAGCGGAGGTGCAATGGATCATGTTGCAACTGTGTCGCTGCGTCGAAGCGGGCACGCCAATTTCTCAGGCCATGCAACAAACTCATCCGCTCTTTGATCGTTTCTACCTGAACCTGATCAAAGTTGCCGAGCAAAGCGGCCAACTGAGCCGAGTAATGAAAGGCTTAGCACGGTATCAGGAAGAGGGCCAGCGGTTGAGGGCCAAGTTAAAAGCCGCCATGATCTACCCATCTATTGTGATGACCACCGCAGCGATAGTGACCTACTTAATGCTGACACTGGTTGTCCCTCAGTTTAAGTCAATGTTTGTTGGGCTCGGCGCCGAACTGCCTTGGTTCACCCAGCAAGTCCTGATTCTGTCAGAGTGGGCCGCTGCGTTCGGCGGCTATCTGCTGCTGCTCACCCTTGCGCTTATCCTAGCCGTCACAAAACTGTTTGGCGTATCGCCGCGCTTGCACCGTTATGCCAGTGGCTGCTCGCTCAAGATACCGATTTTCGGCTCATTGCAAGCCCATGGCGCTTTACATCGATTCAGCCACTCTCTGGCAATCAATGTCAGTGCAGGCATCCCGATACACCAAGGTTTATCCAGTGCCATCAACACGATTCACCACCGCTATTACCATCATGCACTCAGCGCTGTCTATCAAGATGTGTTGGCAGGAGTGCCTATGCATATGGCGTTGCGTCAAAGCCAGCAGTTTCCAGCGTTGATGATTCAAATGATCATGGTAGGGGAAGAGTCGGGTCAGCTTGAGAAGATGTTGTTCAAACTGGCCAACATCTACCAATTGCAAATCGACACTCAAGTTGAACTGCTTGAAAAGTCTCTTGAGCCCATCTTAGTGTTAATTTTGGGTTTGATGGTCGGAAGTTTAGTTGTCGCTATGTACTTACCTATCTTTAGCTTAATGAATGTCTTAGGATAGTATATCCAGCTTAACACCGAGTCAGCGTCGCGAATCAATGGATATTTTTAGTTACTACCCATGGCTGTTTCCAACTTTAGCCACTATTTTTGGCCTTGTTATCGGCAGCTTTCTCAATGTGGTGATCCACCGCCTACCTCTAATGATGGAGCGAGAGTGGCGCCAAGAATGCGCAGAAAGCTTTCCCGAATACCAGATTAAGCCTCCTCAAGGAACATTTAACTTAAGCATCCCTGGATCTCGTTGCCCGCATTGCCAACACCCCGTCGCCGTTAGTGACAATATTCCCTTGCTCGGTTGGTTACGTCTCAAAGGTCGATGTCGTCATTGCTCAGAAAAAATCAGTGCCCGCTACCCACTGGTCGAGTGCCTGAGCGCCACTCTCAGCTTTATACTGGCCTATCAGCTTGGTTTTAGTTACTTCTCGCTTGCACTACTGCTGTTGACCTTTACGCTGATTGCCGCCACCTTCATCGACCTTGATACCCTGTTACTGCCCGACCAACTCACTTTGCCTCTCACTTGGGCCGGCATCACTCTCGCGCTGGTTCATATCAGTCCGGTTTCTCTGCAAGACTCGGTGATTGGCGCGATAGCGGGGTATTTATGTTTATGGAGCGTTTACTGGCTGTTTAAATTGCTCACAGGGAAAGAAGGCATGGGCTATGGCGACTTTAAGTTACTTGCCGCCTTAGGGGCTTGGCTTGGGTGGCAACATCTACCTTTGATCATTTTGCTTTCTTCTTTGGTCGGGCTGATATTTGGCCTAATTCAGTTGCGATTGAAGCGTCAAGGCATCGATAAGGCATTCCCGTTCGGTCCCTATCTGGCTATTGCTGGATGGATAAGTATGATGTGGGGCGATGCGATCATGTCGTGGTATTTGCATAATTGGTTAGGAATTTAATATGGCACTCGTCATTGGACTGACTGGCGGGATCGCCAGTGGAAAAACAACCGTTGCTAATCTCTTCCAACAGCAGTTCGGTATTGAAGTTGTCGACGCCGATGTTGTTGCGCGAGAAGTCGTCGAACCCGGCAGTGCAGGACTCAACGCCATTGTTGAGCGTTTTGGGAATCAAATCTTAAACCCACAGGGCTCACTCGATCGAGCTCAACTACGTGAGATCATTTTCAGTCAGCCAAATGAAAAACAGTGGATCAACGCATTACTGCACCCAATGATTCGCCAACGCATGCAACATCAGCTACAACAGGTTCAATCAGCCTATGCGCTGCTCGTGATCCCTTTGATGGTAGAAAATAACCTGCAATCCTTAGCCAACAAAGTGATCGTGGTTGACGTTGAGCCAGAGATACAGATTGCACGCACAATGCATCGAGACGGCGTAGACGCCAAACAAGCAGAGTCGATTCTCGCCTCTCAAGCGACGCGAGAGCAAAGATTGGCCATCGCCGATTATGTGATTAAAAATAGTACAGAAAACCAAAAACTTTTGCCTCAAATCACAGAATTGCATCAAAAGTTTCTAGAAATGAGTAGGGAAAATCTGTGAGAATAAAGACTGAATTATCCAGAGCTGCATATTAATGACCACGCATTACTTCGAACATCCCTTGAACGAGAAAACGCGAATTTACCTGCGAGTAGAAGCGCTACTCAATCAGCTAAATATTGCGGCTCAGTTCAGTGATGATATGCAGCACCTGCTCTTCTATCGTTCACTATTCGACCTCCTTGAGATCTTTGAACAGATTCAACTTAAGAGTGAACTCGCCAAAGATATCGAAAAGCAACGGCTCACCTACCGTTCATGGCTCAACGTTGATGGCGTTGACCAAGAGATGCTGCAAAGCATTTTGAGCGAAGTTGATATTGTCCATAGTGATTTAATGGCAGCAGAACGTTTTGGTCAGAGCCTAAAAGAAGACAGGTTCTTAAGTGCCATTCGACAGCGCTTCAACTTACCTGGTGGCTCATGCTGCTTTGATCTGCCTGCACTCCATCATTGGTTGCATCTACCGCTCGACAAAAAGCGCAGCGATGCAATCAAATGGCAAAGCTCACTCAAGCCATTGGCGAACGCACTGGAGTTGTGGCTTAAACTCACCCGAGAAACGGGCCACTTCCGCCCTATCCAGGCCCAAGCCGGCTTTTATCAAAGTGACGCTGAAGAAGCTAATATTCTGCGCCTAGAAATTCCTATGCAATATGGGGTCTACCCGATGATCTCTGGTCACAAAAACCGTTTTGCGATTAAGTTTATCGAATTTGGTTCAGGCCAAGCCTCGGTCGCCAATATTGAATTTAATCTGGCGGTTTGCTGTTAGCCTATCGGTTATAATCGTCGCTATAATCACATCATACTGTGTTGCAAACAGAGAGTACCATGTCAAAAATTACCACTGTCCCTTGTCCACAATGTGGCAAAGAAGTTGTTTGGGGAGAGCAAAGCCCTTACCGCCCATTCTGTAGTAAACCCTGCCAAATGATCGATTTTGGCGAGTGGGCAGACGAAGAGAACAGCATCCCCGGCGCACCCGATATGTCTGATTCTGATGGCTGGTCAGAAGACCAATACTGATAGAAACGAGTGGCGAGTGGCGAGAAAATTTTGCATGAACAGTTTCAGCATCAACTCAATAGTCGTAACTCGCAGGACGAAGTCCGCTCTAGAGTCTCGTAGGGCGCAGCCCGATCTCTAAGCGCAGCGCACAAAAAAGCGGGGCCACGTGGGCTCCGCTTAATATGAGAACGCTAGTTATAGCATTACTTCTTAGCAAGTTTCTCTTTGATACGAGCTGACTTACCAGAACGCTCACGTAGGTAGTACAGTTTGGCACGACGTACTGCACCGCGGCGTTTAACTTCAATGCTATCAACCATTGGAGAGTGAGTTTGGAACGTACGCTCTACGCCTTCACCGTTAGAAATCTTACGTACAGTGAATGCAGAGTGTAGACCACGGTTACGAATACCGATTACAACGCCTTCAAAAGCCTGTAGACGCTCACGGTCACCTTCTTTTACCTTAACTTGAACAACAACTGTGTCACCAGGTGCAAAGTTAGGTAGGTCTTTTTTCATTTGCTCTTCTTCAAGAGCTTTGATGATGTTACTCATTTTCAATATTCCTAGAATAAACTGATACTAAATTTAATAGGTTACTTAACTCGAGTTTCTTTAATGAACTCGGCCAGTAATTGTTCCTGTTCGTCAGTCAGAGCTAGGTTTTCCAGGAGTTCTGGTCTTCTTAGCCAAGTACGGCCGAGCGACTGCTTGAGTCGCCAGCGACGAATGTCCTTGTGGTTGCCAGACTTGAGTACCGCTGGTACTTCTTTTCCATCTAACACCTCAGGGCGCGTATAGTGGGGGCAATCTAACAAGCCATTGGCAAAGGAATCTTCCTCTGCCGACGCAAAGTCCCCTAGTACACCCGGTACAAACCGAGAGATAGAGTCGATTAACGTCATGGCTGGTATTTCACCACCCGTCATCACAAAATCGCCAATTGACCATTCTTCGTCAACTTCAGATTGAATGATGCGCTCATCTACCCCTTCGTAACGGCCACAAATCAGAAGCAAATTCTCATTCGTTGCCAGTTCTTCGACTCCCTGCTGGTCGAGTTTACGACCTTGAGGAGAGAGATAAATGACTTTCGTCTTACCCGGTGAGGCTTGCTTGGCTGCATGAATGGCATCGCGCAAAGGCTGCACCATCATCAACATGCCAGGACCACCACCGTAAGGTCTATCATCGACAGTGCGATGCTTGTCGTGAGTGAAATCGCGAGGATTCCAAGTCTCAATCGACAAGAGACCTTTTTTAACCGCTTGACCTGTTACTCCAAAATCAGTAACGCTGCGGAACATTTCAGGAAATAGGCTTATAACGCCAACCCACATTGTTCTGTCGCTCCGTTACTTGGAGTTAGAATCCAGGATCCCAGTCAACTTCGATCCGTTGAGCTTCGCGATCAATATGTTTGATCACTTGCTCTTCAAGGAACGGAATTAATCGTTCCTTTTGCCCAAAAGCATCTTTTAGATTTGCTTTAATTACTAGAACATCGTTGGAGCCAGTTTCTAGCATGTCAGAAACGACACCTAGATCGTAACCTTTATCGGTTACCACTTGCATTCCAATCAAATCACGCCAATAGAACTCGTCTGATGGCAATTCTGGTAATACAGCAGGGTCAATTGAGATTTCAAAGTTAGTCATCAACTGCGCTTCTTCACGCACATCAAGACCTTCAAGCTTTACCACCAAACCTTTGTTATGGCGCTTCCAGCTTTCCACTTTGTACTCGACCCACTTTTCACCTTGCTTCACAAACCAAGGTGTGTAATCAAATATGCTTTCGGTATTGTCTGTGTAGGAAAAAACCTTGAGCCAACCACGAATGCCGTAAGTAGCACCAAACTTACCTACAACAATTTTTTCGTTGCTCATTGTTTCTTTACCTTTCATCGACATAAGCTAATTACAACTTCTTAATTTAAGAATTAAGCCGCTTTTTGAGCGTCTTTAACTAGCTTAGCTACGCGGTCAGATAGAGATGCGCCTTGACCAACCCAGTGGTTAACGCGATCTAGGTCTAGACGTAGACCTTCTTCTTGACCTTTAGCAGTTGGGTTGAAGAAACCCACTTTCTCG
>JBCAXU010000106.1:0-14125 GCA_038533895.1 Pseudomonadota bacterium
CTACGACGATTGATGGGTGTAGCCGATCAGATCGTAACTTCCTGATTTAGTTCCATCGAATTACGCAACAAAGCCGTATACAAGCCAACGACAAGTTTGAAACTAATCAAACGATGGTCAGAGTAGTTTGCCGCATCTAATCAAATGAGGTTCAGCCTAACAAGGTCACCAGGGAGAATTGAAATGCCAACCAAACCGTTCACTTTTGCACTTGCGCTTTTATCCACGCCGCTCGCTTTCGCCCAACTGTCAGACTCTGCGGGCTTGAGTGGTGAAGTTTCACTTAGTGCCGGGTATATATCTTCAAGCTCCAATTTCAACACTGACAATGACGCGACCATTAACGACAACAATCAAAAAGCGCAAAGCGATAGTCAGTTTTTGCCTCTTCTACTAGGAAATGCCGCTTTTACCTTTGGACAGAGGTTGGATAAACAGGTCTACGTGGGGACATCACGTGAAGACATCGCCATCGGTACCTTAGCGCTTGAGCTCGGCTTCAAGCAGAAGTTGGCTAACGGGACGGTTGTTGATATTTCTTATCTACCGACCATTATGTCAGGAGAAACTTGGGCCGATCCATTTGTTGAGGGTTCGCCACGCAGCAGCACTGACGAGCAAGGTAATGCCTATCGTCTAAAACTGTCGAACATTGCAGGTTCAGGTTTTACCTTAGATACGGCTATCGCAGAACAAGAGATTGATAACGAGCGCTCTGGCCTTGATTCGGGCTATAACGCCAGCTTACTCAATCGAAACGCCGACAAGCTGTATGTCAAAGGCAGTTTCCGCCTCTTCTTAAGCCGCAGTACATTCCTCATTCCCTCTATCAGCTATGTAGACTCAGACGCCAAAGGGGATGCGCATTCGTTTAAAGCTTGGAGCGGGGAATTATCACTATTTCAACGCTATGACCGCCATCAGTTAGCACTCACTGCCAGTTACACAGACCGCAGCTATGACGCAGCTCATCCGGTATACGACGTCACTCGTGATGACAATGATTTAAGCTTTTTTGCCGCTTACGAGTACCAACAGTTGATGGGATGGCGCAATCTCTCTTTTGTCTCGTTCGCAGGTTACGGGCAAACAGATTCAAATATCCAATTCTATGATAGCGAGCAGCTGATTCTCTCTGGTGGTATCAACTTGAAGTTCTAATCATGTTGGTCCAACTTAGTTAAACCGCTTGCGCGGTTAATTGCCGAAGCAGCCTATCCATCGAGCGATAGCCAAGTGCCTCTGCCAGATGGTGGCGCTCGATGTCGGCGCAACCCTCTAGATCGGCAATGGTTCGGGCCACCTTAATGATGCGATGGTAAGCCCGAATTGACAAACCTAAACGGTGCAGCGCACTCTCCAAGAACTCAGCATCTTGCTTATGCAATGGACAGTAGGTCTCTATCTCACGACTGCCAAGCAGAGCATTCACCTTACCAGCGCGAGAGAGCATGGTTGCTCGCGCCGTCAGAACTCGCTGGCGAACCACCTCTGTAGGCTCACCTCGCTCGCCCCCCTCTGCCAACGTGCCCTTAGGCAACGCTGGAATCTCCAGTGACATATCAAATCGGTCTAACAGCGGGCCAGACAAACGACTTAAATAGCGCAATATCGATTGTGGGTTCACCCGTGATTGGTTGCCTTCATAGTAACCTGTAGGGCTGGGGTTAAGCGCACCGACTAGCTGAAATCGAGCTGGGAAACGGGTTTTGCCTTGGGCGCGAGAGATGATGATCTCACCGGACTCCAGTGGCTCACGCAATGAATCAAGCACTTTGCGCTCAAACTCCGGCATCTCATCTAAAAACAGTAAGCCGTTGTGGGCCAGAGAAATTTCCCCCGGCCGAGGGATGGAACCGCCGCCAACCAAAGCCGCCATTGAACTGGAATGATGCGGTGCGCGGAACGGGCGCGACTTCCAATTGTGTTCATTGATCTCTTGCTGCGTTAGCGATGCCACCGATGCGGTCTCTAGCGCTTCTTGATCGCTCATTTCCGGCAATAAATCGCACAGCCTCGACGCAAGCATGGTTTTTCCGGTGCCTGGCGGACCTAAAAACAACAAGTTATGGTTGCCTGCCGCCGCGATCTCTAACGCTCGTTTCCCCTGCTGCTGTCCGATAATATCTTGCAAGTCACGGGATGACGAACCGATTTTCTCAGGCACGTGACTGGGGTGCAGTCCCAAATGCTGCTGTCCTGATAAGTCAGCGCACACCTCTAACAAGCTCTGAGCAGATTTATGTCTATCACTGCCAACCAGCGCCGCTTGACCACTGTTTTCCATTGGAACCACCAACTGCCTTTGGGCATGATTGGCCGCCAATGCCGCTGGCAATACCCCCTTAACTCGGCGCAACTCACCAGACAACGCCAACTCACCGACAAACTCTTGATGATGCAAATCCTTGAGCGGGATCTGCTCTGACGCAGCCAAAATGCCTAACGCAATCGGCAAATCAAACCGCCCTCCCTCTTTGGGCAAGTCTGCGGGCGCCAGATTGACCGTAATCCGCTTGGCGGGAAACTCAAAGCGGGAATTAATGATCGCACTCCGTACTCGATCGCGCGACTCTTTGACCGTCGTCTCTGGCAAACCGACCAAAGTAAAACCAGGCATCCCATTACTAATGTGTACTTCCACCGTCACTGAGGGCGCTTCAACCCCGACACAAGCTCGGCTGTGAATCACCGCTAACCCCATAGTGAAATCATCTTGTGGCTGAACATTATTTATCCCCTTGATAGTTCATTTAATTTGTTATCAAGGTTGTTATATAGCTTGCTCAGATGCTTAAAGAATGTGAAAAAAGAATGAGTTTTTGCTTGTCATTTAACGGAATTGTGTGTTACCACTAGAGACGCAAACAATTTCGTGCCTTATTAGGCAAACACAACACAAGAAATAACAATGAATATCAACGCCCGCTTCAATGCACTGATTTCCCTGATTATCGTGGTCATTATTGACACCGCGCGGGGTCTGGTGGGCTAAAAATAGCCACAGAATAGAAAAAACCCCCGCACTGAAAAGTCCGGGGGTTTTTTACCATTAGTACGCTGAAAATTTTGGCTGACATAGCAACTAAGCTCAAGAAAACCAAGAGCAGACAGGAAGAAATGGGAGCGCACATGACGTGCAACACAACACAAAACCAAACTAGGGACAGCCGAGGAGGTGCACGATGACTGGAGCCGAGTTAGTCGTAGCGGCACTTCACCAACAAGGAATTAAAACCGTTTTCGGTTACCCAGGCGGAGCCATCATGCCCATCTATGATGCGCTGTATGATGGTGGCGTTGAACACATCCTCTGCCGCCACGAACAAGGCGCAGCCATGGCAGCAATAGGGATGGCGCGTTCAACCCAAGATGTCGCGGTCTGCATGGCGACATCGGGCCCTGGGGCCACCAACCTAGTCACTGGCCTTGCCGATGCCTTTATGGACTCTATCCCACTTGTTGCCATTACCGGGCAAGTCGCCAGTTCTCATATCGGCACCGACGCTTTCCAAGAGATGGATGTGATCGGCATGTCGCTCTCTTGCACCAAACACAGTTACCTAGTGACCGACATCAACGAGCTTGCCCCAACTATGGCAGAAGCCTTTGAAGTTGCAAAAACAGGTCGCCCTGGCCCTGTCATTGTGGATATCGCCAAAGATGTTCAACTCGCTCAAGCGCCAGTCACCACGCTACCTAGTTTTACCCCACCTGCGATGCCTGTTGCCGAGCAAAGCGCTATTTCTCAAGCGCAGCAACTACTGTCACAAAGCTCTCGTCCAGTCCTCTATGTGGGTGGTGGGGTTCAGCTTGGTCATGCGACCGATTCAGTACGTGAGTTCCTGCGCCTCAATCCCATGCCTTCTGTCAGCACCTTAAAGGGGCTTGGCACGATTGAACGCCATGATCCGCATTACCTCGGCATGTTGGGCATGCATGGCACCAAAGCAGCGAATTTAGTGGTTCAAGAATGTGACCTGTTGATTGCCGTTGGCGCTCGTTTTGATGACCGAGTGACCGGAAAGCTCGATACCTTTGCACCGAACGCCAAAGTGATTCACATCGATGTCGATGCCGCAGAAATCCACAAGCTGCGCCAAGCCAATGCCCCAGTTCGCGGCGAGATCCCAACCATCTTGCCACAATTGGAGTTAGTGCAAGATATTACCCCTTGGCTCAAACACAGCGAAAGCCTGCGCAGTGGCTTTAAGTGGCGTTACGATCATCCAGGAGAGCTCATCTACGCCCCTGGCCTGCTGAAGCAACTATCCGACCTAATGCCAGACAGCTCGATTGTGTCTACCGACGTTGGACAGCATCAGATGTGGGCGGCGCAGCATATTCAGCCGCGCAATCCACAAAATTTCATCACCTCGGCAGGTCTTGGCACTATGGGCTTTGGTTTACCCGCTGCTATGGGCGCCGCAGTGGCACGTCCTGGAGACCAATCGATTCTCATTACTGGTGATGGCTCATTTATGATGAACGTGCAAGAACTCGGCACTCTCAAACGTCGTCAGATCCCGGTAAAAATCGTCCTGCTCAACAACCAGCGCTTGGGTATGGTTCGTCAATGGCAATCACTGTTCTTTGATGGTCGCCACAGCGAGACGATTCTTGATGACAACCCAGACTTTGTCATGCTAGCCAAAGCTTTTGATATTCCTGGCAAAACTATCACCAAAAAGGAAGAAGTTGAGCCAGCGCTAAAAGAGATGCTAGAAAGTAACACCTCATACTTACTTCATGTTTTAATCGACGAAGAAGAGAACGTATGGCCGCTTGTACCACCTGGTGCATCGAACAACGATATGCTGGAGAACACCTAACATGGAAAGATATCTCATCGACATCAAAGCAGACGATAAACCGGTACTGTTAGAACGTGTTCTACGCGTGGTGCGCCACCGCGGCTTCATTGTGAAGCAAGTGGCGGGAACTCAGAACCACGAAAGCAAGATTGCCAGCGTTGAAATCATCGTCGACAGTGACCGCCCTATCTCATTCCTCACCAACCAAATTGAAAAGCTGTGGGATGTGCGCACTGTTGAAGTCACGCAAATTGCGAATGACGAACTCCCAAATAACAACTTACAACAAAAAATTTGTGCATAAGGAAGGCAATAAATGGCTACAAAAACAGCAGACTACATTTGGTTTAACGGTGAAATGGTTCCATGGGCAGAAGCCAACGTTCACGTTTTAACCCACGCGATGCACTACGGCACTTCCGTTTTTGAAGGCGTGCGCTGTTACAACACACCAAAAGGTCCGATTGTCTTCCGTCACCTTGAGCACGCTAAGCGTCTAAAAGACTCGGCAAAAATCTATCGCTTCCCAATTCCATACACTGTAGAGGAAATCATGGAAGCGACTCGCGAAACCCTACGTCAAAACAAACTAGAGAGTGCCTACATTCGTCCGCTGGGCTTTGTGGGTAATGTTGGTTTAGGCGTGTGTCCACCGGTTGGCACCGAAATGGACCTGATCATCGCTGCTTTCCCTTGGGGTTCATACCTAGGAGAAGAAACCTTGGAAAAAGGCGTGGATGCGATGATCTCTAGCTGGAACCGCGCTGCACCGAATACTATCCCAACAGCAGCAAAAGCCGGGGGTAACTACCTATCGTCACTACTGGTTGGTGGTGAAGCACGCCGCCACGGTTACGATGAAGGTATCGCACTAAGCGTGGATGGCTACCTATCTGAAGGGGCCGGCGAAAACATCTTCGTTATTAAAGATGGGGTGATCACCACGCCACCAGCCACCAGCGCCATCTTACCTGGTATCACACGTGACTCGATCATGACATTAGCTCGAGATCGTGGTTACGAGGTCCGTGAAGCGAACATCGCACGCGAAGCTCTATACCTAGCCGACGAAGTCTTTATGACCGGTACCGCAGCAGAGGTCGTTCCTGTTGCAACTATCGATAAAATTGAAGTTGGCAGTGGTAAGCGTGGCCCAATCACCAAAGAGCTCCAAGAAGCTTACTTCGGCCTATTTAATGGCACCACTGAAGATAAATGGGGTTGGCTCGATTACGTTTACCCACAAGACGCAGACAAAGCCTAAACAGCACCGGCAAATATAGGAAGTAACACAATGCCAAAATACAGATCCGCAACCACAACACATGGACGCAATATGGCCGGTGCGCGCGCTTTATGGCGTGCCACCGGCGTAAAAGACGAAGATTTCGGTAAACCAATCATCGCTGTGGTGAACTCATTCACCCAGTTTGTTCCAGGCCATGTGCACCTGAAAGACATGGGCCAATTAGTTGCAGGCGAAATCGAAAAAGCAGGCGGTATCGCCAAAGAATTTAACACCATTGCCGTTGATGATGGTATTGCAATGGGCCACGGCGGCATGCTGTACTCACTGCCATCACGTGAACTGATCGCCGACTCCGTCGAGTACATGGTGAATGCCCACTGCGCGGATGCCATGGTATGTATCTCGAACTGTGACAAAATCACTCCGGGAATGCTGATGGCGTCGATGCGCCTAAACATTCCTGTGATCTTCGTTTCTGGCGGCCCTATGGAAGCGGGTAAAACCAAACTTTCTGATCAGCTAATCAAGCTCGACCTTGTTGATGCGATGATCCAAGGCGCCGACCCGAAAGTCTCAGATGAGCAAAGCGAACAAATTGAGCGTAGTGCGTGTCCAACCTGTGGCTCATGTTCAGGTATGTTTACCGCCAACTCGATGAACTGTCTCACTGAAGCACTCGGTCTTTCTCAGCCAGGTAACGGCTCAATGCTAGCAACGCACGCAGACCGCGAGCAGCTATTTATCAATGCAGGCAAGCGCATTGTTGAGTTGACTAAACGTTACTACGAGCAAGACGACGAATCGGCATTGCCGCGCAACATCGCGACCTTTGACGCGTTTGAAAATGCGATGGCACTGGATATCGCCATGGGCGGCTCAACCAATACCATTTTGCACCTACTGGCCGCCGCGCAAGAGGGTGAAGTGGACTTCGATATGGAAGATATCGATCGCCTTTCGCGCCAAGTACCGCACTTATGTAAAGTGGCACCTTCAACTCAGAAATACCATATGGAAGATGTACACCGCGCCGGTGG
Organism: Pseudomonadota bacterium; assembly: GCA_038533895.1. Lineage (GTDB taxonomy): Bacteria > Pseudomonadota > Gammaproteobacteria > Enterobacterales > Vibrionaceae > Vibrio. The sequence continues at coordinate 7,101 of JBCAXU010000106.1, forward strand.
TGTTATGGCGATTCTTGGTGAACTTGACCGCGCAGGCCTGCTGCACAATAGCGCGCGTACGGTACTAGGTCTGTCAATGAAAGAGCAGCTCGCCAAATATGACATCATCCAAACGGAAGACGAAGCCGTGCTTAAGTTCTTCCGCGCAGGCCCGGCTGGTATTCGTACCACTAAAGCCTTTTCTCAAGATTGTCGCTGGGATCGCCTTGATGATGACCGCGCTGAAGGCTGTATCCGCTCTATCGATAACGCCTTCTCTCAAGAAGGTGGCCTAGCGGTACTTTCAGGCAATATCGCCCTAGATGGCTGTATCGTTAAGACGGCTGGCGTGGATGAAAGCATCCATAAGTTTACCGGTCCTGCTGTTGTGTTTGAAAGCCAAGAAGATGCGGTAGAGGGCATCTTAGGCGGCAAAGTCAAAGCTGGCGACGTGGTGGTGATTCGCTACGAAGGCCCGAAAGGTGGTCCGGGCATGCAAGAAATGCTCTACCCAACCACTTATCTAAAATCCATGGGGCTTGGTAAAGAGTGTGCACTGCTGACTGATGGCCGTTTCTCTGGTGGTACTTCTGGCCTGTCTATCGGTCACGCATCGCCAGAAGCTGCGAACGGCGGTGCGATCGGCTTGGTGAAAGAGGGTGACATGATCGCCATCGACATTCCAAACCGTTCTATCTCGCTACAAGTGTCTGAGCAAGAGCTTGCTGAGCGCCGAGCGAAACAAGACCAGTTAGGCTGGAAACCGGCTGACCGTCAACGTGAAGTTTCATTCGCACTCAAAGCGTACGCGAGTATGGCGACCAGTGCAGACAAAGGCGCGGTACGAGATAAATCTAAGCTAGAGGGCTAAAGATGACTCTGACCAAACAAACTGGCGCAGATTACCTGCGCCAGATCTTAAGAGCCCCTGTCTATGAAGTGGCCACGGTCACCCCACTGCAAGAGATGCCTCGCCTCGCAGCGCGCATTGGCAACAAGGTGCAAATCAAGCGTGAAGATCGTCAGCCAGTGCACTCGTTTAAGCTGCGCGGCGCTTACAACATGGTCGCGAGTCTGACAGATGAACAAAAAGCAGCGGGCGTGATTGCGGCATCGGCAGGCAACCATGCTCAAGGGATGGCGCTGTCAGGGACTAAGCTGGGTATCAAAACCACGATTGTGATGCCAAAGACGACCCCAGATATCAAAGTCGAGGCGGTACGCGGTTTTGGCGGCAACGTGGTGCTGCACGGCAGTAATTTTGATGAAGCGAAAGCCGAAGCTGAACGCTTATCAGCCGAGTATGGCTACACTTTTGTCCCTCCATTCGATCATCCTTTGGTGATCGCGGGTCAAGGGACCATTGGTATGGAGATGTTGCAGCAAAATGGTCATCTTGATTACATTTTTGTCCCCGTTGGTGGTGGTGGCCTAGCCGCTGGTGTCGCCGTGCTGGTGAAACAGCTAATGCCTGAGATCAAAGTGATTGCCGTCGAACCAGAAGACTCTTCATGCCTCAAAGCAGCACTCGATGCAGGTGAACCTGTGGTTCTCGATCAAGTGAGCATGTTTGCCGATGGCGTCGCGGTAAAGCGCATTGGCGAAGAGACCTTCCGCCTGTGCCAAAAGTACATTGATGGCCATATTTCAGTGTCCAGTGATGAAATCTGCGCGGCGGTCAAAGATATCTTTGAAGACACCCGCGCGATTGCTGAGCCATCCGGAGCACTGGCACTGGCTGGCCTGAAGAAGTTTGCAGAGCAAAATGGGCTTAAGGATAAAAACCTAGGTACCGTTTTATCGGGGGCCAACACTAACTTCCACGGTCTGCGCTATGTGTCTGAGCGCTGTGAGTTGGGTGAAAAACGTGAAGGATTACTGGCGGTAACAATTCCTGAGCGTCAAGGCGCTTTCTTTGAGTTTTGTAACCTGATCGGTGGCAGAGCAGTGACCGAGTTTAACTACCGCTACAGCGATGACTCACTGGCCAATATTTTTGTCGGCGTGCGTCTGCTAGGCGGTCAAGAAGAACTCGAGCATATTATTCACGACTTGCGTGATGGCGGCTATCCAGTGGTTGATCTGTCGGATGATGAGATGGCCAAACTGCACGTACGCTACATGATTGGTGGCAAGCCCTCGAAGCCACTCAAAGAACGTCTGTACAGTTTTGAGTTCCCAGAATATCCAGGCGCGTTGCTGAAGTTCTTGAGTACCTTGGGCACCCATTGGAACATCAGCCTATTCAACTACCGCAATCATGGCGCGGATTACGGACGAGTATTGTGTGGCTTTGAACTGGACGAATCTGATTTATCTCGATTCTCAGCGCATTTACGCGAGCTGGGTTACCAATGCAAGGATGAAACCGACAATCCATCCTACAAGTTCTTCCTTTCCTAATGTATCAAGCCCTTAACCTTTGGTTTAAGGGCTTTTTTTCTCGCTTCAGATTGCACGCTACAGCTTGTTAAACTTTGGCCAAATGCGTGATACGCATAGATATAATGCTAAAGTTTCATTTTAGTCATGCCAGATTTAAGTCTACACTCTAAGCCAGTTGTTAATTTGCTGCTCTATCTGTGGAGACCACCTATGTTTAACGCTTTGATCCTAAACCAAGAAGACAAACGCACTATCGCCAGCATCGAACAGATCGATGACTCTCAATTGCCACAAGGCGACGTCCTCATCGATGTCGATTACTCATCCCTCAATTACAAAGACGGCCTCGCCATTACTGGAAAAGGTAAAATTATCCGCAACTTTCCCATGGTACCGGGTATCGATCTCGCGGGTACCGTCCTCAGCTCTGAGGATGGTCGCTACCAAGCTGGCGACAAGGTCGTCCTCACTGGTTGGGGCGTAGGTGAAAACCACTGGGGTGGCATGGCGCAGCGCGCGCGTCTAAAAGCGGACTGGCTGGTACCACTACCTAAAGGCCTCGACAGCAAAAAAGCGATGATGGTTGGTACTGCAGGCTTCACTGGCATGCTCTGTGTTCAAGCGCTGCTTGATGCCGGGATTAAACCTGAAGATGGAGAAATTCTGGTGACCGGTGCAAGTGGCGGTGTTGGCTCTGTAGCAGTAACGCTATTGGCGCAGCTAGGTTACAAAGTGGCGGCAGTCACTGGTCGCGTGGAGCAAAACGGTCCACTACTAGAAAAGCTAGGCGCTAGCCGCATCATCGACCGGGTCGAGTTTGAAGAGCCAGCTCGCCCACTAGAAAAACAGATCTGGGCAGGTGCGGTGGATACCGTCGGCAGCAAGGTGCTGGCTAAAGTGTTAGCGCAAATGGATTACAACAGCGCGGTCGCGGCATGTGGTCTGGCGGGCGGCTTCGACCTCCCTACCACGGTAATGCCATTCATCCTGCGTAACGTTTGTTTGCAAGGTGTCGATTCGGTCATGTGTCCAACAGAGAAACGAATCGCGGCTTGGGAAAAATTAGTTGAACTGCTGCCAGAGAGCTACTTCGAGCAAGCATGTACTGAAGTAGAACTAGCCGAAGCAGCAAAATACGCAGAAGATATTACCAATGGCCAAGTCACAGGTCGCGTGGTGATTAAGCTATAGATTAGCCTCGGCAGAAATAACCTGTGTTGACATTGCGGACAAGTATGCTCAGAAATAGCTCTACACTTGTCAGCAATAATCGCGACTCTCAAGCACATTGGGAAGCAATGTTAATTCAGGTTATTTAAAAACGCAGCCGTTCTATAAGTCAATCTAACCCTATATCCTCAATCCGCTTGGCAATTAGACGACCGCACTCTTCCTTTACGATCCCACGCAGCCACTCCTGAGCCGGTGAGTGTTCACAACGAGGGTGCCAAATCATCGAATAGTCGAACGGTGTAAACTGAAAAGGTAGTGGCTTGATCACTAAGTCATAACGCTCCGCAACTAAATATGCTAAATCAGCAGGGACGGTAATGATCAGCGGCATGGTATCGACAATCGCTAACGCCGCTTCCAAATGATAGGCACGCAGTACCATCTTACGCTTGGGCTGATCCACCAACGCGCCTTCAATTAACGCTTTCACGCCATCACTGATAGCAATCATCGCATGTGGATAGGTGAGATAATCCGCCAGACTCATCTCACTCTGCGCCAGCGGGTGCTGCTTTGACAGTAAACAGAGCACCCCAACTCGACCTAAAATCTCACTGCGCAATGGCTCGACTGGCCCTATTGGACGGCAAATCGCCAGATCAGCGTTTTCATAGGTCAACTGATCGGCCAATCTGTCATGTTGCAGAGGTAAAAAGTTGAACGACACATTGGGCGCTTCTTGATAGATTCGTGGCAGAGCAAACGGCAAAATAGTCTGCATTGCATAATCTGTGGTCGCAATGGTGAAGGTTTGGTCGCAGCGACTAGGTTCAAACTCAACCGGAGAGAGCAATAGTCGTAACGACTCCAAAGGCTCGCCTAACAAACGGTCAGTTTCTAGCGCTTTCTCGGTGGGGATTAAGTGCTGCCCTTGCCGAGTAAACAAGGGATCATCAAGCAAATCACGCAGTCGCCCCAGCACCCGGCTCATAGCCGATTGACTCAAATTTAGACGGTGGGCTGCCTTACTGACGCTGCACTCCTCGATCAGCACTCGCAGAGCAACCAGCAAATTAAGATCGCGCCGATAAATATCTTCTAGTTCCACATCTAACCATGTTGTTTGTCTGGGAATAAGCAGATTGTACCTTTTTCAGGCAAAAAAAATCCCGCTTTTCAGCGGGGAAGCCCAAGAAAACTGGGGATAGTGTCGGAATGTAGTTGAGCGTAGTGATATAGAAACGGCAACAGTTGGAAGGGCCGTTAACCGTTTTCTTGCTCTTCAGATGCGCTCGGCCAGCGATGCATCTCGAGCCAAATCCCTACCACCGTAGCGCCCATGCCGAGTAATGGCATAAACGACGATGATTCTGCTGGTGAACGTAGAACAAGAGCACAGAATGAGATAAAACACAGCACTGAATAGATAGTGAGTCGATCTAAAGCTGTCACAATATCTGCCCTCTCGTTAAGATGTTACCAACTTGTTAACTAAGTTAAAACAAAATGATCACTTTGCCAAGGGGTTATTGAATATTTTTTCTTCACGGGTATCATCTAGGCCTAATTGAGTAACCAAAGATACGACCATGACATTCAACCCAGAGCAGGCAAATCAAACGCTCGAGGCGCAAGGACTTCGCTGCCCAGAGCCGGTAATGATGGTCAGGAAGACAATTCGCAACATGCAAGATGGTGAGGTATTACTGGTTAACGCCGATGATCCATCCACCACACGCGACATTCCCAGTTTTTGTCGCTTTATGGATCATCAGTTGATTGGCTCGCAAACCGATCAACTGCCATACCAATACCTGATTAAGAAAGGGATGGCTTAGTGCCATACGGATACCGATAGAAAAACGGCAGCCTTTCGGCTGCCGTTTGTTTATTCATCATATTCTAGCGTTCGCACTTCCGACTGAAGCTTGGTGATCTGCTTTCGCATTGCCCGCATCTCCTCATGCATCGGAATAATGTGCTCGACGCGAATCCAGGCCTCGACTGTCAATCCAGTCAAAATAAATGACCCTGCGACAATCGGTAGCCACATATCGGTCAGCACCATCGCTAACAGGCATAGCGCCAAACCAAAGGTGAACAAGTAACTCTGACTGCGTGGGGTCATCCCCATATAACGTGTAAGCATAAGCTTGCCCTCTCGCTATCATTCACAGTATTAAGTTAGCATGGCGGTAGAGACGCGAATAGGTCAGCGATCACGTCTCAGAGCGAATTTTTGTCCCGGCTTTAATGCTGGCCAAACAGGCTAACTCGCTCTGTTTGCTCCGATTATCTGCAACAGCCTTTAAAACAGCGCCGCCCCTAACGCCAGAGCAACAAACAGCAACGCGGTGACTTTACGGATAAGATCCAGTGGCATCTTATCTGCGGAGAGTTTACCGATCACCACCACAGGGACATTAGCTAACAACATCCCTACCGTGGTGCCGAGCACCACCAAAGTTAGCGCATCGGCATACTGCGCCCCCAGAATCGACGTGGCAATCTGGGTTTTATCACCAATTTCTGCCACGAAAAACGCAATGAAACTGGCAATAAACGGACCTCGGTTGGAAATCTGTTCATCGTCATCCAACTTATCGGGGATCAGCACCCAAGCGGCCATCGCGATAAAGCTCACCACCAGCACCCATTTCAATACTTGCGGCGATAAGTAATCTGCGACCACCACACCTAACCAAGCCGCCAAGGCATGATTGGCAATCGTGGCTAAAAAGATGGCTACAATAATAGGAATAGGTTTGCGGTATCGGCTGGCTAGTAACAGCGACAACAGTTGAGTTTTATCACCAATTTCCGCCAAGGCGACGGTAGTGATTGAGATAGCTAAAACGCTCACGACTTGCTCTTAAGAGGCAGGGATTATTATTTAAACCAAAGACAAACCTCACGCCCCGCCTCGGTTCGTGATGATTTGTCTAAGGTCTTGCTAAACAAAGCGACATGGTTGTTGTGTAGTGCCGCGCTTTGTCTCGAACGCCATGATGATTTTGCATCAATTATGTTGACGAACGAACCGATTATCCCAGTGTTGACAATTCAGTAAGCTACTCCCCAAAGACGGCGAAATTCTATCCGTCTCTTGCGCGTATCTCAAGTACTAAAGTGCAAATTTACTCCCTTTTAAGAAAATTTGGTTATATAAGGCAAAAAAATTCTATTAAAGGAGATTTTTGCCTAGCAATTAATCATGATTAGCCCTACTCCCAAAGCGAATATCTCGTTATACTTGATTGTTATTTTTTCTCTATTTTAGACACCACTTTTACTTAAAGAATCGCGCGAATTACTATGCAAAAATACGATATCAAAACCTTCCAGGGAATGATCCTCGCGCTGCAGGATTATTGGGCTCAAAATGGTTGTACCATTGTTCAACCACTAGATATGGAAGTTGGTGCGGGTACCTCTCACCCAATGACCTGTCTAGTGGTTGAACAATGGTACAACCATTTTGAGCCCAA
>JBCAXU010000107.1:0-13803 GCA_038533895.1 Pseudomonadota bacterium
GTATATTTTTGTTTGGCGACTAAAACATACCACAACTGCCGTTTTTCTTATCGGCTCCCGCTAATCCGCGAAGAACCTTTTTTTTATTCTGAGATTCGAGCAACGAGCGCATGCAAATAGTATTAATCGTTGCGAATTGACATAAGCACCAACCTCTTGAGTTACTTCTCGCCTCTCAAGAACTTTTTTCATTTTTTTTTCATCTCTCCCTTGAAAAGCAATTTGCCGCCCCTATCTATTGGGCATAGACAAACAAACATCTTTATTTTTGTTTGTGAGCAAGGGTTGAAACCCGATTCTCCATCCCCACATAGGGGATATAGCAAAACGAAAATAGACATTTATTCGGAGATAGCCTGATGGGTAAAATCATTGGTATTGACTTAGGTACTACTAACTCGTGTGTTGCGGTACTAGACGGCGACAAACCACGCGTCATTGAAAACGCAGAGGGTGAGCGTACCACCGCATCGGTAATTGCATACACAGATGGTGAGACGCTAGTAGGCCAGCCTGCAAAACGTCAAGCAGTTACAAACCCTGAAAACACGCTATTTGCAATCAAGCGTCTTATCGGTCGTCGCTTTGAAGACGAAGAAGTACAGCGCGACATCCAAATCATGCCTTACAAAATCATTAAGGCAGACAACGGTGATGCTTGGGTAGAAGCGAAAGGCCAAAAAATGGCGGCTCCTCAGGTTTCTGCTGAAGTACTGAAGAAAATGAAGAAAACTGCTGAAGACTTCCTTGGTGAGGAAGTGACTGGCGCAGTTATCACTGTACCTGCTTACTTTAACGATGCTCAGCGTCAAGCAACAAAAGATGCTGGCCGTATCGCAGGTCTAGAAGTTAAACGTATCATCAACGAACCAACAGCAGCTGCGCTTGCTTACGGTCTTGATAAGAAAGGCGGCGACCGCACTATCGCGGTATACGACCTTGGTGGTGGTACATTCGATATCTCTATCATCGAAATCGATGAAGTTGAAGGCGAGAAAACGTTCGAAGTTCTAGCAACTAACGGTGACACTCACCTTGGTGGTGAAGACTTTGATACGCGTCTAATCAACTACCTAGTAGACGAGTTCAACAAAGAGCAAGGTATCAACCTTAAGAACGACCCACTAGCGATGCAACGTGTTAAAGAAGCAGCAGAAAAAGCGAAGATCGAGCTTTCTTCTACTTCTCAAACTGACGTAAACCTACCTTACGTGACTGCAGACGCGACTGGTCCTAAGCACATGAACGTGAAAGTGACTCGTGCGAAACTAGAATCTCTAGTTGAAGACCTAGTACAACGTTCTCTTGAGCCACTAAAAGTTGCTCTAGCTGACGCTGATCTATCTGTAAACGACATCACTGACGTAATCCTAGTTGGTGGTCAGACTCGTATGCCTATGGTTCAAGCGAAAGTTGCTGAGTTCTTCGGTAAAGAAGCTCGCCGCGATGTAAACCCTGATGAAGCAGTAGCAATGGGTGCTGCAGTTCAAGGTGGTGTACTTGCGGGTGACGTTAAAGACGTACTTCTACTAGACGTTACTCCACTGTCTCTAGGTATCGAGACAATGGGTGGCGTAATGACTAAGCTAGTTGAGAAAAACACAACTATCCCAACTAAAGCGAACCAAGTTTTCTCTACAGCAGAAGACAACCAGAGCGCGGTAACTATCCACGTTCTACAAGGTGAGCGTAAGCAAGCGATGTACAACAAGTCTCTAGGTCAATTTAACCTAGAAGGCATCCAGCCTGCTCCACGTGGCATGCCACAAATCGAAGTGACTTTCGACCTAGATGCGGACGGTATCCTTCACGTATCTGCGAAAGACAAGCAGACGGGTAAAGAGCAGAAGATCACTATCCAGGCTTCTGGCGGTCTAAGTGATGAAGACATCGAGAAAATGGTTCAAGAAGCAGAAGCTAACAAAGAAGCGGACAAGAAGTTCGAAGAGCTAGCAACTGCACGTAACCAAGCTGACCAAATGATTCACGGTACTCGTAAGCAAGTTGAAGAAGCGGGTGACGCTCTTCCAGCAGACGAGAAAGAGAAGATTGAAGCAGCCATCAACGAGCTAGAAGAAGCACGTAAAGGCGAAGACAAAGAAGCGATCGACGCTAAAGTTCAAGCTCTTATGACAGCAGCTCAAAAACTGATGGAAATCGCTCAGCAACAAGCTCAAGCTCAACAAGGCGCGGAAGCAGGCGAACAGCCTAAGCAAGACGACGACGTTGTAGATGCGGAGTTTGAAGAAGTGAAGGAAGACAAGAAGTAATTCTTGATTCTGACTTAACTTAATCGATGATGCGGGCGTTTGAGGAGACTCATACGCCCGTATGTTTGTAAGTAGCAGTTTATGGATACTAGTTCCTAGTTCCTAGATTTAGGAATCACAATACTCTAGGCACTAGGAACTAGCATCTAGTCTCTTAAGTAGTTTTTAATTGGTGACGAAGAACATGTCGAAACGTGATTTTTACGAAGTATTAGGCGTAAGCCGCGATGCATCAGAGCGCGATATTAAAAAAGCGTACAAGCGCTTGGCGATGAAGTACCACCCTGACCGTAACCAGGGGGATGACACCGCGTCAGATAAGTTTAAAGAAGTAAAAGAAGCGTACGAAGTGCTACTCGATCCGCAAAAGAAAGCGGCCTATGACCAATATGGTCACGCTGCCTTTGAACAAGGCGGTATGGGCGGCGGCGGCTTTGGCGGCGGTAGTGCTGACTTCGGTGACATCTTTGGTGACGTATTTGGTGATATCTTTGGCGGCGGTCGTCGCGGCGGCGGCGGTCATCGTGCACAACGCGGTGCTGATCTGCGTTACAACATGGAACTGACGCTAGAAGAGGCGGTTCGTGGGGTTTCTAAAGACATTGAAGTGCCGACTCTGGTCCACTGTGATAGCTGTGAAGGCAGCGGTGCGAAGAAAGGCACGTCGGCGGAAACCTGTGGCACCTGTCATGGCCATGGTCAGGTACAAATGCGTCAAGGCTTCTTTGCCGTACAGCAAACCTGTCCTACCTGTCATGGTAAGGGTAAGATCATTAAAGACCCATGTAACGTGTGTCATGGTCAAGGTCGTAAGCAAAAGACCAAAACGCTTCAAGTTAAGATCCCAGCAGGAGTGGACACTGGCGACCGTATTCGTCTGTCTGGCGAGGGTGAAGCCGGTGAGATGGGCGCACCAGCGGGTGATCTGTATGTACAAGTGCATGTTAAAGAGCACCATATCTTTGAACGTGATGGCAACAACCTATACTGCGAAGTGCCAGTCAGCTTTGCGATGGCAGCACTAGGTGGCGAAGTGGAAGTCCCGACTTTAGATGGCCGAGTTAACTTGAAAGTGCCAACGGAGACTCAGACTGGTCGTATGTTCCGTATGCGTGGCAAGGGTGTGAAAGGCGTTCGCGGCGGTGGTGTGGGCGATCTTATCGTTAAGCTGGTTGTAGAAACGCCGGTTAACCTCAGCTCACGTCAAAAAGAGCTGCTTAAAGAGTTTGAAGAGTCTTGCGGCGGTGAAGCGGCGACTAAGCACAAGCCAAAATCAGAAGGTTTCTTTAATGGGGTTAAGAAGTTTTTTGATGACTTAACCAGCTAACCTGATACTGAGTTATTTTAAGGCCTGCCGATGCAGGCCTTTTTATTGCCTGTGGGTTATCGCCTGTTGATTATCGCCAGCACTCGCTTGGAGTGGCTTGACCAAGGTGATCCATGGTCAAACTTAGGTATTGAATTTCGCCGCAAGAATCTTGCCGTTGAATCGCAAGAGGAGTGGCACGAATCAGATAGCTGGTCTCAGTGGCTTCGATATCAAGTCGAAAACGATCAGTATTGCTTTGACACCCAGTGCAGTAATGGCCTGAGAGTATCCCTTCTGCCGCTTGTTGATAGTCTGTTTGATAGCGACGCTCTAGCTCGAGCTGCAGCAGCGCCAAATCGGCAAGCGCCGTGATCCGCTCTGCGCGAAGTAAATAGCGTTGATAATTGGGGTAAGCGATGCTCGCTAGCAAAGCAACAATCGCCATCACCACGATTAATTCGATCAACGTCATCCCAGTTACTTTTCTTATACTTTGTTTGCAGTGATCCGTTTTCATTGCTTCCCAGCCTTGATTTGTTAGTGCCAAGTTATTGTTCAGAGCTGTTAGCATTTCAACAAGATGAAACTCACTCAACTTGTTGGTTTACATATAAATGTGCGAAATGACTCGCGGCTTCACCCTCTTTGAACTAGTGATTGTTTTGGCGATCCTCGGCTTGTTGTTAAGTGCGACGACGCCATCGTTAACCACCATGAGTGGTCATAAACAGATGCAAAGTTTTGCTCATGAAATGACCGGTTTTATAAGCCAAGCACGAGCAGAGGCAATATGGCGTCATCAAGATTTGTGGGCGCATATTGAGCGCACGTCGGCGACTGATTGGCAACTGAATCTGACCGACTCTAGCCGCGCTGACGCTGGGGAGGTGGTGCTGAGCTTCCCTGCGGAGCGATATCGGCAACTGGTGCTTAGCTGGACCTACTCGGCCGATAAAATCAAGTTCAGCGGTGGCAGGGGGCGGATAAAATCGGGGAGTTTGATCTTCTACAGCGCACATCAGCCAAACTCGAAACTCAAGCTCACGACGTCATTTGGCGGTAACCGAGTGATGGTATGTGGCGTGAGCGATTCCCATTACGGATTTCCCGAATGCGGTTAGCTTGTCATCAGCTCGGCACCAGCTTAGTCGAGTTACTGATAGCCACTTTACTGGGAAGCGTAGTGATGGCTATGGTGGCCAGTGTGTTGATTGGTGGGCAGAAGCTCGTCACAGAGCAAGCTAAGCAGTTGCTACTGGTGCAAAATTTAGCCAGCGTCGCGTTGCAAATTAAGCGTGACATGATGCAAGCAGGTTATAACGGTGAAAGCTTGCATGCGACCTATTTGACTGGCGAGAGCGTGATAGTGAAATCGGCGCAAAGCCCGAGTCGATTAGGCTACGTCTATCGTATTGCGTCTTCAGGCAATCGCGCATTTCGCAGTGTTGTGTTCAAGCATCAACTCTCAACGGAAACAAACTTGGGCAGCGGCTTGTTATTGTGTGAGAAAGAGCGCCCTCATCCGCCTTCATTTACTCAAGCGGCAATCTCTGGCTGGCACGGTAACTGTTTCAACCTTTTTAATCCCAAACAAATCTCCATCACAGCGTTTTCTGTTGATAGCCAATTTGTGGTCAATGAGGATGTGGCGAAGCAAGTCGTTACACTGACACTCTCCGCTGAGCTGGTTGCAGACAATCAAGTCAGTCACCAGTTACAAGTAACGATTGGGTTGAGGAACGGATGATGCACAATAGGGTGTCGGCGCGAGGAGCGATTACCTTACTGATGACCAGCGTACTACTCGCGGTGACCTTGATGATCAGTTTGGCGATGATGAAAACCGTGTTTTATCAGGTCAAGCGAGCGCAAAACGAACTTAAGCAGCGTCAACTGCATTGGCGAGCGGAAGGCGCTGTCGAATGTGCCGTTGCCATGGTCGGGCAATATGAAGATGAGCTGGAGGCGACGTTTGCTGCTAACCCGGTTTTGGACTTCGAGCTCTGCGCCAACCAAATGAGGCTGGATAAGGTGGCTATCGAGCAGCGTAGTTCACAAACATACCAAGTTTACGCCGTGGACAACTATTTTCAGTTGAGTCGTTATTATGCGTATCCGCTCGACGTGACCGATCCCGAATTTGCCGCCGAGTTTTATTGGCTTGCCGGAGGATGGACGGTTGAGTAAGGCGAGCGGTTTTACCTTAATGGAAGTGCTGGTGGCGTTCACCTTGGTGAGCTTGGCCCTACTTGGGCTAGCGAAAATGCAAGTGATGGTGAAGCAGAAAGCGGCTTACGCAACTCAAAGTATGACGGCATTGAATCTGGCGGAGCAGTCACTGGAACACCTTAAAGCGCGCAGTATTGATGGTGTCATCTCTTGGTCTGACATTACCGATTCATCTTCAGGCAGTAAGGTGATAGGCGAGACGCCTTACACACTTGAATGGCAGGCTTCGCCAGTGGTGACTCATTCAGAGATAGGGCTAAAACACTTGGTTGTCACTGTGCGTTGGTCAGATCAAAGTGGACAACCTCGCGCTTTGTCATTAATGACAATGCTCTCAAGTCGCTAGCGCAGTAGGGCTCGATAATAAATGCTGGTGATGGTTGGGCTTTATCCGCAAGCATACGTTATATTTTGCAATTTCGTTTCAAACTTGTTTGGTTTTTTCGGGTTGGAGTGTATTGACTTTGTTGCACGTAGATAGCGTTTTTGCAAAATATGTCTCCAAACATGGAAAAACCTTTAGAACCTTGTGCTTTATTTATGGGGATTTATTAGAATGATCGGCGAAATAGGCCGACATAATAATAGCCAAAGGCCTTAGGCAACAACATCACATATGGAGTTACCATGAGTAACCAAGCAATCGAACAGTCGCCATCTTCACAGCCGAGTGGGATGGACCGCTTTTTAAACTTTATTGAACGTGCAGGCAACAAAATTCCTGATCCTGCTATCTTGTTCTTTTGGGCCCTTGTCATCACTTGGGGCGCATCGGCACTGCTATCAAACGTAAGTTTTGACCTTATTAACCCTCGTTCGGGTGAAGCCCTTGCAATCAACAACCTTTTAACTGGCGAATCTTTAGCAAGCTTCCTCGCGAACATGGTAAAAACCTTCACTGGGTTTGCGCCACTGGGTATTGTGTTAGTCGCTATGCTCGGTGTGGGCGTGGCAGACTCTTCGGGCTTTATTACCACTGGCCTAAAGAAAATGCTGAACTTTACGCCAGCTAAGTTACTGACTCCGATGCTTATTTTAGTCGCAATCGTGTCACATACTGCGGCGGATGCAGGCTATGTACTGGTTATCCCGTTAGGGGGCATCATCTTCCATGCAGCTGGGCGTCATCCTCTTGCTGGTATCGCAGCCGCCTTTGCTGGGGTATCGGGTGGTTTCTCGGCCAACTTTATTCCTTCTGGTATCGATCCTCTTCTTGCTGGCTTTACGCAAACAGCGGCGAACGTTCTTGATCCAGAATACGTAGTAAACCCACTGGCGAACATCTTCTTCACGGGGATTTCTTCAGTCATCATTGTTGCTATTGGTTGGTATGTCACAGAGAAGATCATTGAGCCTCGCCTTGCGAAAATGCCAATTGATGAAGATGCTGAAACGGCGCCTGACTTAGGCTCGTTTACCGAAACTGAATCGAAAGCGTTCCGTTATGCAGGATGGGCAATGCTGGCGGGTATCGCGCTGTTGGTCGCGGCGCTACTTCCTGAAAACTCAGCGCTACGTTCACCAGACGGCGAAATTACCGCTTTCTCTGCACCGATTATGCAGTCGATTGTGCCGCTGATCTTTATCCTATTCATTATTCCAGGCTACGTTTACGGTAAAGTGTCAGGTACGTTCAAAACCAGCAACGACATTATTAAAGCCATGTCAGACACCATGTCGACCATGGGCGCCTACATTGTAATGTCGTTCTTCTGTGCTCAGTTCCTATCGGCGTTTGCTCAGTCAAACATCGGTACTATGCTGGCGCTGTATGGTGCGGAAGGCCTAAAAGCGATGAACCTTCCTGGTGAAGCGACCATCATCGGCATGATCTTACTGACGGCAGCGGTCAACTTGTTGATCGGTTCAGCATCCGCTAAGTGGGCGTTGATTGGTCCAATCTTAGTACCAATGTTGATGGCGGTGGGCATCTCTCCAGAGCTTTCTCAGGCGGCATACCGCGTGGGTGACTCCGTATCGAACATCATTTCACCTCTGATGGTATTCTTCCCACTTGTGGTGGTTTACTGTCAGCGCTATGTGAAGTCGACGGGTATCGGTACTCTAGCATCGCTAATGATGCCATTCTCTATTGCGATGTTGATTGGCTGGTCAATCTTCTTGGTCGCATACTGGATGCTTGGTATCCCACTAGGTATTCAAGCGCCATACACTTACACCATGTAAACAGATTAATAAGACAAAGCCCGTCACTCGTGACGGGCTTTGTTGTTTTAATCTTTCAAGTAAGAGGCGTGGAACTTGAGGTGATCGTCGATAAAACTCTGAATAAAGAAATAACTGTGGTCATAACCAGGTTGCATTCGAAGCTTGACCGTACTGCCTGATTCCTCTGCCGCCGCCAGTAGTCGTTCTGGCTGGAGTTGCTGTCGCAAAAAGCTATCCTCTTCACCTTGATCCACTAAGATAGGCACACTTGCTCGGTCCGCCTTCAGTAGTTCGACACTGTCGTATGCTTTCCATGCTTGAGGATCGTTGCCCAAATAGTGGCTAAACGCTTTTTGTCCCCAAGGGCAATTGATAGGGTTACTGATTGGGCTAAACGCAGAGATTGAGCGGTAACGATGGCTATTTTTCAGCCCTATCATCAAAGCGCCATGACCTCCCATACTGTGGCCAGAAATGGAGCGGACTTGACTCACCGGAAAGTGTTGCTCGATAAGCTGCGGCAGCTCTTCAACGACATAGCTGTACATTTGATAGTGGCTTTGCCATGGCGCTTGTGTCGCATTGACATAAAACCCAGCCCCCAAACCCAGATCGTAAGCGCCATCGGGTGCATCGGCAACCCCTTCGCCGCGAGGGCTAGTATCAGGAGCAACGATGGCGATCCCCAACTTTGCAGCCATGCGAAAGGCGCCCGCTTTTTGCATAAAGTTCTCATCGCTACAGGTTAGGCCCGATAACCAATAGAGTACCGGTACAGGATTGTCTTTGCTCGCTTGCGGCGGCAGAAAGAGAGCAAACCGCATGGTGCAGTTCAGTACTTCTGATTGATGCTGATACTGTTTGTGAAAGCCAGAAAAAACCTTGGCTTGGCTGATATTTTCTATGGTCATGATCGATCCTAGAAGTGTCACTAGGCAGTGCAGCGGCACTGCCTCAGGAGTTAATTAGTAATGAATGACGCTGCGGATGCTTTCCCCTTTGTGCATGAGGTCAAAGGCTTGGTTTATTTCTTCCAATGGCATGGTGTGAGTTATAAATTCTTGTAAGCCAAATTCCCCAGCCATATAGCGTTCTACGATCTCTGGCAGTTCGCTGCGCCCTTTCACGCCACCAAAGGCACTTCCGCGCCAAACACGCCCCGTAACAAGTTGGAATGGACGAGTCGAGATCTCTTGACCCGCGCCTGCAACGCCGATGATCACAGACTCTCCCCATCCTTTATGGCAACACTCGAGTGCTTGGCGCATCACATTGACGTTACCGATACACTCGAATGAATAGTCGACACCACCGTCGGTCATTTCAATAATCACCTCTTGGATAGGTTTGTCGAGAGTTTGTGGGTTGATGAGATCGGTAGCACCCAGTTGTGCCGCAAGCTCAAACTTACTCTCGTTGATATCGATACCGATAATGCGACTCGCACCGGCCATACGTGCGCCAATAATGGCGGAGAGACCAATTCCACCTAGGCCGAAAATCGCCACCGTGTCACCTTGTTCAACCTTGGCGGTGTTGAGCACAGCACCCATACCAGTAGTTACTCCACAGCCTAACAGGCATACTTCTTCGAGTGGTGCCTCTTTGTTTACCTTAGCGAGTGAAATCTCAGGCAACACCGTATACTCGGAAAACGTTGAGCAGCCCATGTAGTGATAGATTGGCTGACCATCTTTGTAAAAACGAGTGGTGCCGTCTGGCATTAACCCTTTGCCTTGTGTTTCGCGAACCGCCTGGCAGAGATTGGTTTTCCCCGACTTACAGAACTTACATTCGCCACATTCGGCGGTGTATAGAGGGATGACGTGATCGCCAACGGCAACGCTGGTAACGCCTTCACCCACCATCTCTACAACTCCACCACCTTCATGACCTAATATACTCGGGAATATCCCTTCCGGATCCTCCCCCGATAACGTAAAGGCATCGGTGTGGCACACACCTGTCGCGACAATACGCACGAGTACTTCACCCGCTTTGGGTAACATTACGTCCACTTCTTCCATTTTTAGTGGTTGGTTTGGGCCCCAAGCCACTGCCGCACGCGATTTAATAAACTGTTCAGTCATGATCATTCCTATGTAGAGGTCAGAGTTTGAGCCAACGGCCATGTCACTAAGCCTAGTTCACTGGCAGCCGTTTGCATTCGACAGTAACAGTATATTTATTTCTTATTTGATGATAATTGTGTGATTGTGCAATAAACTATTACGATAATGTAATAAATTGGGTAAGTGATGGCAGATTGGGATGGAATCAATGAGTTTGTTGCTGTGGTCGAAACTCAAAGTTTTACCGCAGCGTCTGAAAAGCTGTCGACATCGGTTGCTAATATCAGCCGCCGCATCAATGCATTAGAGAAGAAGTTAGCGGTTAAGCTATTTGTCCGTACGACGCGCAAAGTGTCAGTGACCGAAGCAGGCGCGACTTACTACCAGCATTGTAAGCCCTTAGTTGAGGGACTCATGTTGGCCGAACTCGCAGTGACTCAGTTACAAGCAACGCCAACTGGGCGAATCAAAATGACCGCTCCCGTCACTTTTGGCGAACAGATCCTTGCTCCCTTGATGCACGAATTTTTGCTGCAATATCCGCATATCGAACTGGATTTGTTTCTGTCGAATCAACGTCTGGATTTAGTGCAAGAGGGCTATGATTTGGCGATTCGTTTAGGCAAGCTTGAAGATTCCACTATGATGGCGCG
This sequence comes from Pseudomonadota bacterium, assembly GCA_038533895.1. Classification (GTDB taxonomy): domain Bacteria; phylum Pseudomonadota; class Gammaproteobacteria; order Enterobacterales; family Vibrionaceae; genus Vibrio. The sequence continues at coordinate 10,703 of JBCAXU010000107.1, forward strand.
CAAGCTGCTAGACCGACACGTATTTGCATGCGCAAGCCGCGAATACCTTGAGCGCCATGGCGAGCCACATACGCTCTCTGAGTTAAAACAGCACCAGTGTTTACGTGGTTCAAACAGCTACTGGCGCTTTGATCAAGACGGGGCGGAGCGATTGATTCATGTTGAAGGGCGAATTCAATGTAACAGTGGCTATGCGTTAGTCGATGCGGCGTTAAAAGGGTTAGGCATAGTGCAACTTCCCGATTATTATGTGCAGCCATATTTAGTAACCGGCGAGCTGGTGGAAGTGTTGACCTGTTATCGAGGTAATCAAGAAGGAATATGGGCACTGTATCCGCAAAACCGTATGTTAACGTCCAAAGTACGCACGTTAATTGACTATTTATCAACAGCGCTGAAATGAGATGAGTTATGAGTGAAGTCCCGCAAGTAGAGCCTTTTAGCCCCGAAGATCATCAGTTTATGCGTCGAGCCATGGAACTGGCTGAACTGGCAGAACAGAATGGCGAAGTGCCAGTGGGGGCGGTACTGGTCAAAGATGGTGAGATCATAGCGGAGGGCTGGAACCAATCCATTGGTGGACATGATGCAACGGCGCATGCGGAGATTCAAACCTTGCGCAAGGCTGGGCAAGCGCTGCAAAATTACCGCCTGCTTGATACCACGTTATATGTCACCTTAGAGCCTTGTCCCATGTGTGCGGGGGCGTTGTTACACAGTCGAGTCAAGCGCATTGTATTTGGTGCGCCAGACCTAAAAGCCGGTGCAGCAGGAACTGTACTCAACCTATTTGAACACCAGGCGGCTTATCACTACGCAGATGTTGAGCAAGGATTGCTTGAGGATGAATGCCGAAGACAGCTGCAGTCTTTTTTTAAGCGTCGACGCAAAGAGAAAAAGAACCAGCGGAAAGCGACGCGTTTTACACGCATGCACGAAGCCAAGAAAGGTCAAACTAAGTAGGGCAGAAGGGCTTGAGCAAACATCTTAGATTTAAGATGTTTGCTGTCGATAGCTATGCAGCAGCGATGAGCTGCATGAATGCGCGGTGACGGGCAATCACCTTTTTCTTGTTGTTGCTGATCATGCGTTTACGACGGTTAGCAGCAACGGTTTTGTTAAGGCGTTTTGACTGCAATTTACGTCTCAGCATAAAACAACCTCCTCTCATAGTGAAAATAAGATTTAGCGAAAAAGCTTATCTAGGCAATTGATAAATAGAGACTAATGATGCTCTATTTATTGAGTTTGCTGCTTTGACAAGCTTGGTCATCTATCAGGAATACGCTATTTTGTATGGCTTTCCAGTGAATAAGTCAAGTGCGTCGTGAATGAAAGAGTCAACACCCCAATTAGAGGCTATTGCTCGACGACCTCTTGCTCAGTTTCTTGTTCACTTTGCTGCTCATTTTCTGGCGCTAGTTCCTGCTCCATTTCTTCACTCTCATCCATCTCTTCGGTAAATTCGATAACCGCCAGATCATCGATGTTGACGTCTTGATCGTCCGCCGATTGTTGCTCAACGTGGCCGATGATGCTTTGGTAGTAGCGACGGATGTTTTCGACATAGTTACGCGCCTCGTCGCCGCGGGCAAAGCCGTAGCGAGTTTGACTGTAGTATTTTTTCTGTCGCAGCAACGGAAGACGATCTTTAACGTCAGACCATGCATCAGGGTTGCCCCCTTGTTTCTTGGTTAAGCGACGGGCATCCATCATGTGGCCATAGCCGACATTGTACGAAGCGAGCGCAAACCAGATTTTTTCGTGTTGCTCTATCGAATCGGGAATTCGGCCAACAATACGGCGTAGGTATTCTACCCCCCCGCGCACCGATTGCTCAGGATCAAGGCGATTGGTTACCCCCACACTTTTCGCCGTCGGTAGGGTGAGCATCATCATGCCGCGCACCCCTGTTGGCGACTTAGCACGCGGGTTCCAGTGTGATTCTTGATAGGCCAGTGCTGCGACTAAGCGCCAATCAAACTCGTCGGAGTATTTTTTAAACAGCGGTGACCATTTAGGCAGTTTCGAGTCCAGTGCTCGAATGAAAGCGCGTGTGTCGACGTAGTCAAAGCTACTGATATGACCAATGTATTTTTCTTCCAGTGAAGCAAGGTGGCCTGACTGCTTAACGCTACCAAAATACTCAATCAACAAACCGTACAGGCTCTCATCTTGTGAACGGCGTAAAAACCAGGAAATCGGTTGGTCTTCGGTGAGCTCAAAGGCTAAGGCAATGTCGGGGTAGATACGCTGAGACAGCGAGACCTCAACTGAGTCGGCGACAGTAAAGCGCAGCTCGCCTTCAGACACCGCTTTGAGCAAATCGTTGACGTCGGCATTGGGATCAATATCGTAAGAAAACTCACTGTGTTGGGCCTGAATTTCAGCCAAGCTCTGGTTGAAGTGTGAGTCACTGACAATGCGCAATACATTTTCGCCATTGTTTTCTTCAATCAATTGCGCTTGTCTGTCAAGAAGCTGCTCAATGTTACGCGGGCGCCAGTTGCCCTTTTTGTAGACCAGCTGTTGGCTAACATAGTAGTAAGCAGGACCGGGACGAAAGGCGCGCAATCGCTCTGGGGACTGGGTTAAGCCCGCTGCGATGATGTCGATTTCACCGTGTCTTAGCGCAGGGTAGAGGCTAGATATGCGATAAGCTGGCTTCATTTCAAGTTGAACCCCGAGCTCATTGGCAAACTCACGCGCCAGCTCATAGTCTAGTCCGGCAGGGCCATCGGGGCCGATATAGTAGGAGAGCTGGTTGTTGAGTGTGCCCACGCGCAACACACCACGCTCTTTTATCTGCTCCAGCTCGCTTTTCGGCTCTGACTCGATTTGACAGCCCGATAACAGCAGCACGCTAAATACCAGCATACTGAACGACTTAAGCGGTTTAAGGTAATGCTCTTTCATTCACGACAATCTCACGCATTGAATAGGGCATTTATATCAAAGTGGTATAACAAGGCAAGCCAAACTCGCCCGCTTCGGGGTAAGCGATCCCACTTTTGGATTTTTGCTGTATTTCAAAATTGACAAAAAAAATGACGCAAACGGTTGCTTTTGGTGTTACATCACAAAAACATTTGCTTTATAAT
>JBCAXU010000108.1:0-9692 GCA_038533895.1 Pseudomonadota bacterium
ATACCGGTAATTATGCAGAGAACGAACAACGGGAGTTATGGGAGTATGAACTTAACCTAACCAAGCAAGAAGTGGCGCTAATACAAGCGCATCTGTTTGAGCTGCAGGATGTAAATTTCAACTATTACTTCCTAAGCGATAACTGCTCAACAGCGTTTGAAGACATTTTGAATATTGTTCTGGCTCAGCCCCTCGATACTGGCCTTCAGCCGTGGGATATGCCGATTGATATATTCCACGCCCTTCCAGATATAGAGCATCATGGGCAACCTTTGGTCAAAAAAGTCAATCAACGTCAATCTAAGTACAGCCGCATTCAAAACAAATACCTTGCGCTTAGCGATGCCGAAAAACAGCAGGCCCTCTCCATCGCCAAAGATCTTTCTGCATTGAAGTCATTAATGCAGTCCGATGATTTCTCTGACTATGAAAAAGCCAAAGTACTTGACGTGTTAACCGAGTACACCGAGCTGTTATTGGTTACAGACGATGAACCTGATAACCACTACCCAGAGCAAAAGCGTCAATTGCTGCTCGCAAGACTGCAACTGGATAGCTTTAGCGTCGACTGGCCAAAGAGTCAGGCTCAACCACCTCATTTAGCGCAGCTACCGATTAATCTTGGGATCGGGACAGGCTATAGCGACAACTACGGCGGCTATGTCAGCTTAAAAGGCTATGGCGCTTACTATGATTTTTTGTCTATCGATGTCGCACGACTCAAAGACTCTGCGCTTACGGTTATGGATACGGAGCTCCACATCACCGATGACAAGTTGCGCCTTAAAAAGCTAGATGTGTTAAACGTTGCTTCACTCAACACCAATGATGTGGAGTTGTTTGAAAATGATCGCCTCGCATGGCAATTGGCGCTCTCGGTTGAGCATAGTGAATGCCGCAGTGATGAATGTTATCGGCCCTATTTCAAAGGCTATTTAGGCTTGGCTTCCCGCCGTTCTACTCGCCTTTCCGCCTATACAATGATCGGCGGACAGGTCGATTTCGCCTACCTCGACGACTCGGCTTTTCAGTTCCCGCTAGGGGTGCTATACAGTTGGCCCGAACGGTGGAAAACCCACCTAAGAATAGTGCCCTCACTAGGTATAAACGGCAGTGGCTGGGACTATACCCTAGTTGGGGATACGCGCTTTCACATCAGCAATAAAGATGATATCCGCCTCCACATCGAGAAAAGCCACGACAAGTTGGTGGGGGTTTATTACAACCGGTACTTTTAAGCGCCACAATCAGCCCTTGTTTGGCCTGCCCCCAGTGAATAAACGGATGACGCAACCGGGTAGATACAGGCTTTAATCAGCCTGCTCGGCGCGAGTATATGTCGCTTAGTTGTGTTAGCGAGCAACTAGAACAACAAGCAGGAAAGCCACGCTCTCAATCTATGCAAACTATGCAAAAAACGCCCTAGGCGATAAAACCTAGGGCGTTTCATTGTTTGGGTGGCGAGTTAAGTCACCCTATTTAGTTTGAGCCGTTACTGAGGATTCAAGCCTAGCGTTTGTAGAACAAGCTTAAAGTTATCTTGACGCTCTTTCACAGCGTGAACTTCACCACTAATCGGACAGATTGAGTCAGGACAACCGCGGTTTACAATGCCGGATACAGCGTCGATAAACGCGGTTCCTTTGAGGCCACCATCGACGTAGGCTTTTAGCTCATCGTGATAGTTCCAATCCGCGTATGGACCGCCAACATCGTTGTAGGTCTGCACGGATGATACCCAGTAGAACAGACCCGCTATCCACTTGATCTCTCTGTTCTCTTCAGAGCTACAAATCAGTCCTGGGTTAGAACAGAAGTCGAGATCGGCATACAGTGGATTTTCAGGTGCGGCTTCAACCACTACGCCATTGACTGTGGTGCCCACTGTTTCCGGGTCAACATGCGAGCGGCCCATAAAGTGGTTCAGAGTACCAAAGTTCTGACGACCTGTGGTTTGGATAACACCTCGGCCCCACCAGCCACAACCTTCGACGGTTCCTGTGGTATCTGAGCCATCCCAGATGAATTTACCCGCTTTCTGGCCTTCATACACCTTACAGTCTTCACGCTCCCAAACCTGTTTAGACTCGTCGACAGAAGTAGGCACTTCCATACAATGACCATCGTTAGTCCAGCGCCCCACATTGCCGTTCACCAGTAGTCCTTGCTCTTCCAGCACTGAATCCGGTGCAGCGAAAATCGGTGCCGGAGCGCCATACCACTTAGCATTGGTCAATGCCGTTACTTCCATTTTAGGATCGCGAGGACATGAATATGGATGATCAACGCCAGTCACTGGGTCCATACCGTAGTCAGCGTATTTCTGACCTAACTGACCACAACTAGCTGTCATTGGGTAGTTTACCGGCGCACCATAGCGAACTTCTGACCAGTTGTTCTCATCACATGCGTTATAACGAATCGTCTCTTGCATACTTTGAGCAAGGAAGGCTGCGATAGCCACTTTGGCGTACATTGAGTTGGTGGCGTCATCGGCTGTTTCATCAAGCAGCCAGAAGGTATTCCCTGCAACACCGACGTTGTGCATAGAGTTGAGGCCAGCTAAGAAATCAGCCCACTTGTACACAGTAGAAGGTGCCCAATTGCCTTGCGACACTTCGTACAGAAACGCTTGGTTGTTCATCGCGTTTTCTGCAGCCGTCAACTCAGCATTGAGGGAAGCGATACGCGTTAGCGGGCCATCTTGCACACTCTCACCAACGTAATATAGCGGAACAGTCGCCGTTTGATACTGTTCAATCTTAGTATCTAGATCCACAGTATTAGCATCGAATAGCAGCGCAAACACGTTGCTGTGAGCAGCTTTACGAATGTGACGATCGCCCGAGGTATTGCCTAAGAAATAAGTCGCCGCTTGTGCAGTTGGAATCTCTGAAAGCAAGGCTGGGGTTTTAAGGTGATCAGAGACTTGTTTCACGTATTCAAGCGCGTAATGCCACTGCTCATTGGTTAATGCTGGCGTCGACGCAGATTTAGTGAAGGAGATAAAGTCCGCTTTGGTTAGCGAATCGGCTTTATACAGCTCGAAGCTTGACAGCAAGTCTGACGTATCAGCCGAAGCGGCGTTCCATACTGCTCGCTTACCAGAGTATACGTTGTAGGCAAAGTCACCAATGCTCACCGTCCAGCCAAACGTCGCTTCCGGCGCTAGCTGAGATATCACAAGGTTATACGCTTGCGCCCAACCTTGAACATCATCGGTTAAAGCATTGATATCCGCAAGGTCAATCGCTGACGCTGTGGTATCGACTGCGGCTGTTAACGCCTGCTTAACCGCTACAGTGCCTAGCGCTGCGCCTTTATCTGCGGTCGCTACATCAAGAACATCACTGTTGATGATGATTGAAGTATTACCTGCCACTTCCACCGCCTCAATGAGAGCAATGAATGCATTGGTTAGCGCTGTGACATCAGCCAAGTCGGCACTGTTGATGGTATCGACAGTCAGTGTCGACGGCACATCGAACGTAGCCGGACCTGCGGCAACAAAATGGCTTGGCCATCCAGCTACTTCAAGTCGAACTGGGTCGAGAGGGTTCGGTAACGACAGCGCCGTACCGCCACCCGCCGGAGTGTCAGAACAGTTCAAATGCAATGCCCAACTACCATCACTGCCAGGAATCGATGTCGTCCACCAATTTGCTTTGTAAGCCACATTGTCGTTAACCATGATGTCGCCAGCGGTGGCATGCGTGCCTTGTGTCCAGTCAGGGTAGACATTGAACTCTGCACATAAGTCGCCGGGGGCAGGATCAGGCGTTGGATCCGGTGTAGGTTCTGGGTCTGGAGTCGGGTCCGGATCTGGTGTTGGATCAGGATCGGGAGTGGGGTCTGGGTCCGGCGTCGGGTCAGGGTCCGGTGTTGGATCTGGGGTCGATGCGCTAACTAGCTTCCATGGCGAGTCCCATTCGTTGGCATAGTCGTCTGTCGGGCTCTGTCCGGCATTGACCCACCATTTCGCTTCATAAACGTTGCCGTCCACCGTCACCTGTGTGCCGCCAGAATACGTCTTAGTCGAATCATAAGGTTCAGCGGCAAACAAGCTACCACTCAAAACAACACACGCTAATGTGGCTGCTATCTTGTTCATCCTAAACATAGTTTTTCCTTTTTATTAATAGACTTAGCTATTTGAATCACGTTTTTACACATAGAGTTTCTTATAATCTGAAATAAATAATCATCAGAAAATAAGTTAGCACCTTCGGTCTATTTAAATAGTCAATATGGAAAAAATCTTAAGTTTATTCGGCTCAAATCACGTATATAACGTTAATAAAGCCTTTAATTGCAGAACTTTATTGATAGAAGAAATTAATTTATGCAGCAAATAAAATACCATCGCATACCCAGAAAGAAAGCAACTAGGTAAACAATTGAATATTAAATAGATTTCTTTATTTTGGGAATAAAATGGCGCTGAAAAAAATCAGTGCCAGAATAGACAAAATTAATGGAAATAGAATTGGAAGCTGAACAAATATCACCGGAAATTGTAAATAGAAGGGAATATTAAGCCTCTAATCAACGAAACTTTGGAACGGTGGTCATATTAATTAAAAGCACAAAACGATGAACTAACTTGTATCGAAAACCTTGGCCAGAGAAAACTCAATCATTGGGTTGAAAATCCCCTCCTAAATCAAATGATACTCACGAGGTTTATACTGGGTCGGACAGTAACCGCGCGTTACTCTCCGGCAACGCAATGCTTGATGGTTAGTTGGTACATAGAAACGCCACCTCTCCTCCCTCTTTGATAGCGTTCGAAACTTATTGAGACCAGATATAGCTTTCCATTGAAATGGAGTGATGCAAGATTGGACTTTCCAATACCACCAAATGGTCAGCCTCATCCTTTGCAGCCATCGCAATAACCAAAGGCAAATAATGCTCCGAAGTGGGGTGTGACATTGCATAATGGGGCGACTTTAGGTGAGGTTGCTTCGCATCAGTTAAATTCCCTTCACCAACGATACGTCGGGCCCATCCTTCAAATTTTCTAGCGTAATCAGCGATATGTTCGTGATTCATTCGAATGTCATGCAAATTGTGCGTCACGCTGCCTGAACAGATAACCGCAATACTCTGCTTTCGCAGTTGTTTTAATATCATTCCTAACTTTTCTAATTCATCCGGTGACAAATTAGCGTTTAATGACAATTGTACTATCGGCTTGTCTGCGTTTGGTCGCAAATGACGTAGTGGTACCCAAACACCATGATCCCAGCCTCTTTTTTCTTCTGCTACCGTAGCAAAACCATTAGCGTTTAATAGGTTTATGACTTTCTTCCCTAAAGCGCGCGACCCGCCCGCAGGATACTTCAGCTCATACAACTCAGACGGAAAGCCACCAAAGTCGTGAATGGTTTCTGGGTGATCATGGGTGAGCACGACATTGCCACGGGTAAGCCAGTGTGGTGATATCACCAAAATAGCCTCTACATCATCAAATTTACTCATTTGACTGGTCAAGTTATTGGTCGCCTGTCGGTACGCGGCGATGTCCGCGCCAATCGCAAACATCGGAGAACCGTGACCAACAAACATCAAAGGTGCGGTTTTCATACTCCCTCCGGTAAATATTTGAACCAATCTTTATCTGGACCAAGTGGAATGATACCTGATGGATTTAGCGCTTTTACGGAGTAATAGCCCGCTTTAATATGATCGACACGAGTGTTCTTCGCAAAGGCTTCAATCTGCAACAAGCGGTTTAAATACGCCGACAACGCTGGGTAGTCAGAAATAGCCTTAATATTGGTTTTAAACAAACCATGGTAAGCCACATCAAATCGAACCAAGGTAACGAACAACCGAATGTCGCTTTCCGTTAGTTGATTGCCAACCGCAAAATCGTTGTTTGCAAAGTGCATTTCTAGCTCTTCTAAGCGAGAAAATATATCCATCATAGCTTCATCGTATGCTTTTTGACTGGACGCAAACCCAGCACGGTAGACGCCATTGTTTAAGCTGTGGTAAATGCTGGCATTAAACTTATCAATTTGTGGCACCAGTTCCGTCGGATACAGATTAATGTCTGAGTTGTGAATCGATCGTAAGTCTTCGTTCAAAATATGCAGAATATCAGCAGACTCGTTGTTGATAATTTTTTTCTCACTGCAGTTCCAGAGCGCGGGCACAGTCGCCCGGCCGGTATATTGGTCATCGGTCATCGTATAAAGTTGGTGAGCGTACTCAACGCCTTCGATCCCACTCTCTGTCGAGCCAGATGTAGACTCAGCTTTTCCACCAAACTGCCAACCGAAATCAGTCATTTTTGGATCGACTATTTTAACGTCAATCACATCTTCTAAGTTAAATAGCGAGCGGGCAATTAATGTACGAGTTGCCCAGGGACAGATGTAAGCCACATACAAGCGCAACCCTTGGTTGACGGCAAGTTGTGCATCGTCAATGCGATTTGTAAATGCACTACTTTGACGTATGAAGCGGCCTTCGCTGTCTTTCTGTTGAACTGGATCCCACTTGCGTTTCCATTGACCGTTTACCAACATAATCTTACCTTTTTATGAAGAGTGACCCTGCAAGCAAACACCATGGGGTCTCATTGTTTGTTAAATTTGTTCCGCGTTTGCGCACCATATTTATGCAGCTTTGTTTACACCGAGTAATGCGCCTAAACGGTTATCAATGGCAAACTTACCACCACCTTGTATGGCTAGCGCTAGCGTAGCGGCGAACAACGCCAAAGCGAACTCGTAACCGTTATTGCTGACAAACAAGCCGTGATTGATATGCACGCTGAAGATAGCCACCAACATGGCAAACGCATTGACCAGTGCAGCAGGACGCGTCAGAAGGCCAAATACCAAGGCTATACCACCAAAAAACTCTGCACTACCCGCCATCAGTGCCATTAGATATCCAGGCTCTAGTCCGATGCTCCCCATCCACTGTCCCGTACCATCCAGACCATAACCGCCAAACCAACCAAATAGTTTTTGCGCGCCATGTGCAGCCAAAACAACCCCTACCGGAACTCTCAACACTAATGCTGCTAGGCCCGCATTAGATTGAATCACTTTGTTAAGCTTATGCTTGTTCATGGTTTTTTCCTCTCAGTTGATTTATTGAATAAGTTTTAACTTGGAAGTAAGGTTACTATTCGACAAATAATGGATAAATAGTAATTTCATTGAATTATTACCAATGATTTGTTGGCAATTAATTAGTAAAGAGGAATCTTTGATGGATCGAATTGACACAATGAAAGCGTTTCTCATGGTGTCTAGAGAAGGCAGTTTTACCAAGGCGGCAGAAAGACTGGGCACATCAAATCAGTTGGTAAGTAAATACGTTTCGCATTTTGAAGATCGGTTGGGGGTACGTTTGTTCAACCGTACGACCAGAAAAGTACACCTTACCGAAGCAGGTGAGCAATGTGTGCAACACGTCCAGCACATCTTAGAAAGCATTCAAGATATGGAAGGGAGTCTGGGACAGTTAAAAAATGAAGCGCAAGGCTTACTGCGTATCAGTGCACCCGTTTCTTTTGCTACCAAGCACCTCGCCGCTCTTATCCGGGAGTTTAAACAGATCAATCCGGCAGTCGGTATTGATTTACAACTCAATGATCGGAAAGTTGATGTGGTCGAAGAGGGCTTTGATCTGGCACTAAGGATAGGACAATTAAAGAGTTCGTCGTTAATCGCAAAACGAATCGCTCCGATTCGATTGGTGATGTGTGCTTCACCAAACTATCTAGAAAAGCATGGCACACCGAATCACCCTGATCAGCTCATTCCCGGTGATTTGTTGAGTTACAGTTACATGGATTACAGTCAACCTCAATCACCCCTTGTGAATGCCCTCAGGCGCTCACTAAAAGAACAAAACTCAGGAATCTCGTGCAACAATGGCGATATTTTGGTTGAGTCAGCCATAGCTGGTGAAGGTTACGTATTGCAACCGACTTTTATCGTTTCTGAAGCGGTAAAGAAAGGCAAGCTGAGCGTTATTTTAGAAGAGTTTGAACCAGAGCCAATGGCGCTGTATGCGGTATATCCTCACCGTAAGTTGATCGCCAACAAGTTGAGTGTTTTTATCGAGTTTCTCAGCAACTATTACGGTGAAAAACCCTACTGGGATGAGGCTTTGTGACATACTATTTTCCACCGCTCATTAGTGCCCCAAACCACAAGCCCAAAGAACCAGACTTAGTACTCAACTATCAGAACGGCATTTACTTGGGAGTCCAGTGTTAACGCGGCTTATACTGGGTTGGGCAATAACCACGCGTTACCTCTGGGCTACGCAAAGCTTGATGCTTGGTTGAGCGGCCCGATACGCGCTGCCGCCATAACTTGAAGCTACCCGGCTTAAGACTCTGGCGCATCAGGCGAATCACCTGTTTTTCACTTAAACCAAACTGGGTCTTGATCGCTTCGAACGGGGTTCGGTCTTCCAATGCCATCTCAATAATTCGAGATTGCTCGTCAGCTGCTCGCATCTTTTTCAATCCTACTGAATAACACAAAGCCAATAATACGTACCGATGCCGCGGTTGGTTTAGTGAAATCCAGCACCAAGCCAGGTTTCCAGATATGAAAAGTACAAAAAAGGGAGTTGGCCGAGCCAACTCCCTCTCAAGGTACGGTTCTATTATTCGTAATCTGAAGCGTAAGTGTCTTCGTATGAGTGCGAGTAGAACTCGAACAAATTGCCAAACGGGTCTTCTAGGTAAACCATTTGTGCTTGTTTTGAATCATCTTCTGGGTGGTAACGATGAATATCCATGCGAACTTTACCGCCAAACTCTTCGACACGCTTAATGGCTGCCTCAAACTGCTCTTTTGGTAGCTGCAGACAGAAGTGGAAGATACCTAGACGAGAGAAATCAACTTGATGGCGTTCTTCACGGTCAACCATTTCGAACAGTTCGACACCAATTCCATCGGTTGTCACTAGGTGAGCAATGTTGAAGCCTTTAAAGCCCTCACCAAATACCGCAATACACATACGACCGATTGCAGATTCACGCTCCTCGATGACTTTAGTGTTGTTCATTACAACGCGAAGACCTAGCGCTTTAGTGTAGAACTCAACCGCTTGGTCCATATCGCCAACCATAATGCCAACGTGATTCATTTTCATAATTAAGCTCCTGAATGAGAGTGTTAGGGAATCGTTCCCCGTTTCGATGAGGAGAGTATATGAGGCGCTTAAAATTAATGAAAATTATCATTAATTATAAAAATGATAATGTGATTTTATAATATATCTTTTTGCTGACTCGAAGGCCGCCAAACGTGGGTAAGGCTAGTGATAAACAGCACCAACAATAAAAGACTTAAGATCGTGAGATTCTCGATGCCAAATGCTTCGAAGCTCGCACCGAAAGCATACCCGCCTCCGACCATCACTACACTCCACAACAAGGCTGAACTTGCGTTGAGTAGAGTAAAACGCCGCCAAGTGATAGGAGTTAAACCAACAGGTAACGCGCCTATGGTTCTCAGGCCCTTGGGATAACGATATAAGTAGACATATGCGGCGCCGTAACGTTGTGCCAACTGCATCGCACGCTTGAGCAGTCGGTCTATTCTCGATCCACTATTAACCCAGCTTACTCCCCAATGCCGGGCGATTGCAAAACGCAACTCATCACCCAGGTATCCGCCTGCAAAGGTGGCGATGGCGACGATCGA
>JBCAXU010000108.1:9702-13728 GCA_038533895.1 Pseudomonadota bacterium
GATCGATACACTGACCGCACCTGTATGAGCGGCATAGCCCGCAAACAGGGGGAGCCAACCACTCTTTAGAGCGCAGTAACCAAATAGAATGGCGTATACCAAGTTACCGTATTCCGCAATCAGTGCTAAAACTGAATCCATTGACCTATCCAATTGTTTGTTTTCGTTGATGACTTTTACACCGTTGAACCCACTTAGATCACCTGAACTGTGAATTACAACCGACTGAGGCGATTGATTTTCCATGCGAAGCCGATACAATTTGCCCGCTATATCAGGGTCTGTTGACCTTTCGAGCTGATTTTTGCAGCCCTTTGTGGGAAATTTGTTCAAGACAATGGTTTTAACGTGGCGTTGGCCTACATAAAAAGCCAATAACGCAGTAGAAATGAGCCACAAAGGCTGCCCGAAGGGTTCGGCTAGAATCGTCGTATGCTTTGTTAAGAAGTATTGGCTTAGAACAACTAGGCGACATACTCCTTGCCGCGCCTAAAACGATTCTATCTCGAACAAAATTTAACCGCGAAAGATAAACAGACCCTAGCAACGTTTAATTTATTCTCAGGGCGGGGCGAAATTCCCCACCGGCGGTATTCCCCAACATATGACTAGGGGTGAGCCCGCGAGCGCTCAAATATTTTTGAGGTCAGCAGATCTGGTGAAAAGCCAGAGCCGACGGTTATAGTCCGGATGAGAGAGAATGAAAACTCACCACCTTGCGCTGCAAGTCGTGGGGCATTTCGTTTTGGCTGGGGCTTTAGTCTCGGTGCTCTTGTATGCCCTGATTCTGGTGATTATTAGGAGTAAACCATGAATCAGTCATCTCTACTTGCCGAATTCGGCGATCCAATCACTCGCGTTGAAAACGCAATCACTGCGCTCAAGCAAGGCCGTGGCGTGTTGCTGCTCGACGACGAAGACCGCGAAAATGAAGGTGATATCATCTATTCAGTTGAATCTTTAACCACTGAGCAGATGGCGCTGATGATCCGTGAATGTAGCGGTATTGTGTGCCTGTGCTTACCGGAGGAGCAGGCGGACCGTTTAGAGCTTGCGCCTATGGTGGCGAACAATAACAGTGCCAATCAAACCGCATTTACCGTTTCGATAGAGGCCAAAGTTGGCGTGACCACTGGCGTCTCGGCGCAAGACCGCGTCACCACCATTAAAACAGCGGCCAATCCAACCGCCAAACCCAGCGATCTCGCTCGCCCTGGTCACGTTTTCCCTCTGCGCGCACGCAAAGGTGGGGTGTTAACCCGACGCGGCCACACCGAGGGCACCATCGACTTGATGCAAATGGCCGGATTACAACCGGCGGGTGTACTGTGTGAGGTCACCAATCCCGATGGCAGTATGGCTAAAACCCCAGAAATCGTCGCTTTCGGTAAACTGCACAATATGCCCGTGTTAACGATTGAAGACATGGTTCTCTATCGCCAACAGCATCAGCTAAAACTGGCTTGAATTAAAACACCGCTAAGCATCCAGTGCTTAGCGGTGTTTTTCTATTGTAGATTTTTCACTACTAAGCGACCGCTGGATCTGTGGCAACTCGCGTTTTAAACGCAAACAATGTCAGTAATACCATCGACAGCGATGTTCCGCTCAGTGAAACGTAAAGCGTGCTGTAATAGTCGAACATCTGAGCCACAACGCCCACCGATAAACTTGAGACCAGCATACTCACGCTCAACACGCTAGAGAACAGCGTCGACGCGGTGCCAAGTCGGTCATGCATCATATCTTGTAGCACCACCATGCCAAGCGTGGCGCATACGCCAATAAAGAAGCCGTTGAGTAGCTGAGCGCTTAGCATGGCGATGAAAGAGGTGCTGGTCAACATAATGATATAGAACAGCGCACCACTGGCCACAGCCAGCGTCATCAGCTTTATGGTACCGAGACGTTGCGACATTTTACCCGCCCAAAGCATGACCGGAATTTCGCACAGTGCTGCTGCGCCAAATAAGAAACCCAGCCAGTTCGGGTCGACCTGCAACTCCTGAGACAAATAGAGCGGCATGCTCGTAATGTAGAGATTGTTGGCCGAAAATGCCGCCACCAGCGCCAGACAATACAGCGCGATCAAACCTGGCTGACTCACCGACTTGATACCATTTCCCATCGACTGATCTTGCTCGGTTTTTGCCACTCGTCCATCGGGTAAAAACAGAACGATAACGACAATACCTAACAAGATAATCGCCGCCGAGACCATAAATGACGCGTTGAAGCCAAAGCCGGCTTTGAGCATAAACGCCAATGGCGGACCAAATACCCAAGCGATAGCGATCCCCGCACGCATGGTCGCTAAAAACGTAGTGCTGTTGGCAACATGCTTGTCGGCGTATTCACGCCCGAGTGCGAACAGTTGACCAAATGAGGCACCACTGACGCTGCCAAACACCGTCGCCACGGCCACCGCGGCCCAATAATCGCGGATCACAGTAAAGCTTGACACCGTGATGAGATAACACGTAAGCGCGGCCAGCAAAATGGTTTTGCGTGACCAACTGGTGTCGGATTTTGCGGCCAATAATTGCGATACCGCCACCGAGCTTACTACAGATAAAAACATGTACAGACTGAGCTTAATCGGCTCAGCGCCGAGTTCCTCGACAATAAACAAGCTTGAGAGAGGGTAAAAAAATGCGCCACACAACCCCGCCACAAACGCGGTAAACACAAATAATATGGCTGTTTTGTCTTTAAACATAGTTCCCCCTTTGCTTTGATCAATGACCCTACTTTTGATGACGCTAGTCTAACCAAACGCGACCGTTCGCAATGATGATATTCGAGCCAAGTCTGATACTTTTCAGTCAAGTTTTAGTAAATCTTTGACAGAAAAGAAGCAGCAACACTAAGCTATAGGGGTTGTGATTGCGCAAGGTTAGCCATGAAACCCTTTATTGAAAATGTCCTAAGTACCCCGCACTACGACTGGATGGTGCGCGAGTATCACTGTCAGCACCACAGACAGACATTCTCTTGTCCTTGGCACTATCACGCCGAGTATGAGTTGGTCCTTTATCTGGATGATAACGATGTGTTTAATGGTCACTATTTAGCGGGAGATGCGATTGGTCAGGTGAGCAAAAATACGGTGCTGCTGTATGGTCCGGGACTCCCACACCTAATTAAGGGCACCATTCACGCCACTGAAGAGAAAGTCCATCGTTCAATCGTAGTGTGGTTTAAGCAGCACTGGGTCGATAAACTGCAAGCGGCCATTCCTGAGGCGCGCAATGTGAAGCGATTGTTGGACAAAGCCGCATTTGGGGTCAAGTTTTCTCAGCCCATCGCAGACAAAGTTGCTGAAGTTTTGAGTGATATCGACAGTTTGCCCAGACACCATCAAGCGGTTCGCTTAATGGAGTCACTGCTTTATCTGAGTGACGACCTTGAATCGAGCAAAATCTCCTCAACCCCCTATCGGCTCAATCAACTCGCTGATGATAAAGATGCCCATCGACGAGTCGAGCTCGCCTCACGCTATATTGAAAACCACTATGACCGACCGATTAAAATTGCCGATCTGTGTCAAGCGCTGCATTTGAGTGAGAGCTCCGCGTATCGCTTGTTTGAAAAACACTATGGCGTGAGCTTTTCCGATCATCTCAAGCAGTTTCGTATCGGCAAAGCGTGTGAGTTGCTGGTCAATAGCCAGTATCCAGTAGCTTTGGTGGCAGAGCGTTGTGGGTTTCAGAATCTATCTAACTTTAACCGCCAGTTTAAAACCGTAAAGCAGATGACCCCATCTGAGTTTCGGCGACAATTTGAGTTGGCAAGCCAATAAAAAAGGTTCATCGCGGCTTTCCGGGGAAGGCCGCTTTGATTTTTAAAAAGAAGTAGTCGGTGTCTCTGTAGCCATACCCCATCCGTTTGGTAAGCTTTATCTTGTTATTGATGCCTTCCAGCGTGCAAGTATTCAAGTGATATGAAGCGGACGCCACGATTCCGTGGAGGTAAGGCTTGAGCTTTCTAGCAAAGTTAATTAGGGGTTGGATACCACTTTCATTC
>JBCAXU010000109.1:0-13690 GCA_038533895.1 Pseudomonadota bacterium
GTATCGTGGTGCGGAATACATGGTCGACTTTTTACCAAAAGTGAAGTTGGAAATTGTGGTCAGCGACGATGTGGCAGATCAATGCGTCGACACCATTATCGAAACGGCGCAAACGGGTAAAATTGGTGATGGAAAAATCTTTATTACTGATGTTGAGCGTATCGTTCGTATTCGTACTGGCGAAGAAGACGAAGACGCCATCTAGTTCAAGCATCCGAAAAAGAGCCCTATGGCTCTTTTTTACTTTTATCCGCTTATGAAAAAACTCCGACTTATTGCTCCTGTTTTATTACTGACCATAGCGACTTGGGTTGGCTATCAAACGGTGTTCACCGTACCTAGTCAGTCGCGCGTTCACTCTATTTCACCGCAAGGTATTAATTTGTCGTTGCACTGCTTTGAAAACAGCAACGCCAAGGAACTCGATGATAACGGTTTGCTGAGTGTGCTGGTGTGGAATATCTACAAGCAGAACAAATCAAACTGGCAAACGAGCTTGGACAGCCTGACGCAAGGAAAACAGCTGGTATTACTGCAAGAAGCCAATATGACATCAGAGCTCATCGATTGGATAGCTGAGCGGCGATGGTATGCTAGCCAAGTGGATGCGTTTAAAGCCTTCCAAACCTCAGCAGGGGTTCTCAACCTCTCATATGATTCACCGAGTAAAGCGTGCGCATATACCGAGCTTGAGCCGTGGTTAAGGCTGCCTAAATCAGCACTGTATGCTTTGTATCCGCTTTCTGATGGACAGCAACTGGCGGTGGTCAATATACATGCGGTGAACTTTACTTATGGAACGACAGAGTATCGTCATCAGTTGGGAGTACTGGTGAATGAGCTGCAACAGCATCAAGGTCCGATTATTGTCGCTGGCGATTTTAATAGCTGGAGCGAAGAACGTTTGGCCGTGATGCAGCAGATGCTCGCGCAGCTTGAACTCAAGGAAGTGGCATATCAGCCGGATTTGCGCACCCAATTCATAACTGGTTTAGCACTCGACCATGTCTTTTATCGCGGTTTGACTCTAGAAACAGCAGAGGCGCCGAACTCCGACGCCTCTGATCATAATCCATTGCTGGTCTCTTTTCGTCTCGTTACGCAATAACGATATACAGAGCCCAAATGAGATAATAGGCCACCCAAGGTAGCGCTGAAATTACCAGGGCTTGGCCACGCTCGAACTCAGTCCAAGTGCCGACAGCAGCGTAGCCTAGAACAATGTACCATGGCAATAACAGCGGGAATGAGCTAGCAAACTGAGACCAAGGGTTAGTCAGTGGCAACTTCAATAGACCGTTGAGGCTATTGAGATCCGCGGCATAAACCAACACTTGGCCGTGCTTGAGCAGTACACTGACATAACTAGCCAGATCGCCAACAATTGCTGGGAAGGTAATCACCGCACTGGCGGCAAACCACTTCCAAAAACCGTGCTGATGCTGACTTGGTTTGGTGGCCAGGTTGAACCAAAACGCCAGCATCAAGATAGTTAAGGTGCGTCCAGCAATGTCACTGATGATTTCACTTGCCATCAGCGTATCGGCATCGAGCAGCTCTAGTTGTACTGGGTTGGTGACCGCCAATTGGGCTTCGAGCGTTTGTTTGAGCCAGTCAAAATTGACCATGTCAAAGTAGGCGCCCCAAAACAAAAAGGGCGACAAAACTAAAAAGATGTAGGGCTGCCAACCCCAAGCGCCGCGTTGATAAAGCGCTAAGAAACAAGCACTCGGCGAACGAAAAATATCGACGAGCATAACGAGGGGGTTACTGGAAGGGGTCATACACTTACCTTAGTGACATCGACATACAGCTTTAACTTTTGACCTGGCTTGAGATACTTCTGTTTGCTTAGGTCATTCCATTTCACTATGTCTTTGGATTTAACTTTAAATTTATTGGCAATACCGCTGATGGTGTCACCGCTGCGCACGTTGTAAAACACGGTGCGGATAATGGCGCCATCGGAACTGTTTTTCCAAATCACCAGTTTTTGGCCGACTCGTAAGGTATCTCTGGGCCCCATGCCGTTCCATTTAGCAAGCGATTGATGCGACACCTTATTGGCGCGCGCGATGGACCACAAACTGTCCCCAGAAGCAACGGTATGAGTCAGTTTATACTTACCGCGCGCTGTGGCTTGCGTTTTCGCTAGGCGGTTCGTTGCGCTAAGTGCGTACGCTTGATCATCTTTGGTCGAGGTAGGAATCATCAAATGCTGACCCACTCGGATCGTATTGCTATTGAGATTGTTGGCGCGACGAATCACTTTACTGGTGGTGTTATACTTGCTGGCCAGCACGCTCAAAGAATCCCCTGATTTCACCTTGTAGCGCACCACTTTCATACCTTTGCCACGATTGGCATCTGCAGCGTGATTGAACTTGGTTACGCTGTCGACAGGTAATAGCAGTTGGTGCGGTCCCTCTGGCGCTGTTGCCCATTGATTGTAAGCTGGGTTTAAGCTTTGCAGTTGTTTCACTGAGATGCCAGCGTAGTTGGCGGCAATGGCCAGATCGAGCTGCTCTTTTGGATCAACCAGCTCGACCACTTGGCGGTTGGCGATGGCTGGAATTTCGATGTCGTAATGCTGCTGATTAGCAACGATGTCGGCAAGTGCGAGCAGTTTTGGCACGTAACCACTGGTCTCTCTTGGCAGATCCAGCGAGAAGAAGTCGGTCGGCTTACCCAGTTTTTTGTTTTTGCGGATGGCGCTAGAGACGCGACCACCACCACTGTTATACGCGGCAATTGCGTGGTTCCAGTTACCATCAAAGCGCTTGTTCAGATAGGTGAGATAATCGAGCGCAGCATCCGTTGCTGCGGCAACATCACGTCGGCCGTCGTACCAGAAGTTCTGCTTCAAACCGTACATCTCGCCGGTGCCCGGCACAAACTGCCACAAGCCCGCTGCACTGCCGTGAGAATAGGCAAAGGCATCGAAAGAGCTCTCGACCACAGGCAGTAGCGCCAGTTCGAGCGGCAATCCACGCTGCTCGATTTTTTCAGTGATCAGATAGAGAAACGGTTCAGCGCGTTTCGATACGGTTTTTAGATGATTGGGGTGCTTTAAATACCAAGTTCGGTAGTAGTCGACACTTTTATGCTCTGGAATTGGCAACTCCAATTGCATAGCAATACGTTGCCACACATCCTGCTGCGTTTGTGGCGTCACTTCAGGACGCGGTTTCGCCACAGGCTTCACAACTTCAGTCTGAGGCTTGATTGGATGTGTTGATTTTGGTTGATTGGTGTCTGGAGTAACGGCCTCTCCAGTCTCTGTCAGCTGGGTAAGCTGACAACCTGCTAACAGAAGTGCTAATACCCAGCTGTGTTGTACTCGCATTTCACAGCCCTTTTTGTTTTTGGCTGGTGATAATACTTGTCACAATAACGAGGTGACAAGCAGCAAATCGTTAAAATTCGTTCTTCCACTCACGTAATGCAGTAAAAATGGCGAGTGGGTCGGTTTGTGAGGTCCGATTGGCGACCGAGCGCATTACGCTAGGTTGATCGGTGCGTAAAAAAGGGTTGATCCACTTTTCACGACCAATCGTGGTGGGGAGAGTGGGCTGGTTTTGTGCTCGTAGCCGATTCACTTCATCGCGATATTTGTGAAGTTGATCATTATCTGGTTCCACCGCCAATGCAAAGGCGACGTTGCTTGCAGTGTATTCATGAGCGCAAAATACCTGAGTTTCATGTGGCAGTGCAGCCAATTTCGACAGGGAGGTGTACATCTGCTCCATCGTGCCTTCAAATACACGCCCACAACCAGCAGAGAAAAGCACGTCGCCACAAAACAGTTTTCCATCGCCGACATAACCAATGTGACCTGCGGTGTGACCTTCTAAGCCGAGGATCAGAAACACTTCATCGAACAACTCGATCTGCTCTCCGGGCTCAACCGCGTGGGTTAAGGTCGGAATGGGCTCATTGGCGGGGCCAACCACATCGAGATTCGGAAATCGGCGCACTAACTCGGACACGCCACCAATATGATCATTGTGGTGGTGGGTGATTAAAATCGCTTCCAAACTGAGTTGATGCTGTTCTAGGTAAGCTAAAACAGGAGCTGCATCACCTGGGTCAACTACTGCACAACGCTGATCGCTATTTTCAATTAGCCAGATGTAATTGTCGTTAAATGCGGGTATGCTTTTGATATTCAACATGGTTGTTTCTCCCGTTAGCAGAGTGAAGCAGGTTAACTATGAAGCCAGCGCGTAGCAAGAAGAAGTTTGAAAAGCCTCATTCATGGTCTCAGCTCAAGAATGGCCAATGGGTCAGTGAGTCTATCCAAACGCGCATTGACGAGTGGTGTCCGAAACTGTTTGGTTATCATCTGCTCAAACTCGGCGGGCTCAGTTGTGAGTTAACCAGCTTCAATTGCAACATTCAACATCAAGTTCATCTTGATACGCATAACCCCTTACACAACGTCATCGCCGACAGTTATGAACTACCTTTTATTGAAAAAAGTTTTGATACTGTGCTGGTGGCTCATCAACTTGATTACTGCAGTGATCCTCACCGTCTACTGCGCGAAGTTGACCGCGTGATGATCGATGATGGCTATCTGATTATTACTGGTTTCAACCCGTTGAGTTTTACCGGGTTGGCAAGTTTGATGCCGTGGAGAAAAAACAATTTGCCTTGGAGTGGGCGGATGTTTACCCCAAATCGAGTCAAGGACTGGTTGGGACTATTGAACTATCAGGTGATTGAGTGTGACCGCTATGCGTTATTTCCTATGCAGCGCTATCGCACTATGTGGACCTGGTTAGAAAATAGTTTAGGCTATTGGGCGGCGCCGATGGGCAGTTTGTACTTTATTGTGGCGCGAAAACGAACCTATCCACTCAAGCCACTAAAACCGCATTGGAAGCTAAAACGAAAATTGACGCCACTGGGCGTCAATTACAAGCTGTCGAGCCGTCAACATCGACAAGGTTAGTTGGCGGCGATGTATCCGCTGTCTTCTTCGGTTGGGTTTTCTGCGGCAGCGCGAGCAAGCTCATCGCACATCTCGTTTTCGCGATGGCCTGCGTGCCCCTTGACCCAACGCCAGTCAATTTGGTGACGCTGGGTTTCGGCATCGAGCGCTTGCCATAAGTCGGCGTTTTTGACAGGCTTTTTATCGGCTGTTTTCCAACCACGCTTTTTCCAGTTGTGGATCCACTGGGTGATTCCTTGGCGAACGTATTGACTGTCGGTGGTGAGGATGACATTACACGGCTCTTTAAGGGTTTTCAGAGCGACAATGGTTGCCATCATTTCCATGCGGTTATTGGTGGTGAGCGTGTAGCCCTTAGCTAAGGTTTTTTCGGTTTGCTTGTAACGCAGCACGATGCCGTAGCCTCCAGGACCTGGGTTGCCTAAACAAGAGCCATCAGTGAAAATTTCCACCTGTTTCGTCATGATTTGATACTATTGGGTTAAGCACATTATTAGCATAGTCTGACACACATTTTGTTATGAATACTAGCAACAATTCAAACCAGCATCGTATTGTCGTTCTCGATACTGAAACGACAGGTATGAACCGTGAAGGTGGCCCCCATTATCAAGGTCATCGGATTATCGAAATCGGTGCGGTAGAAATTATTAACCGTAAACTGACCGGACGACACTTTCACGTTTACATCAAGCCCGATCGTGAGATTCAACCTGATGCGGTGGAAGTCCATGGTATTACCGATGAGTTTTTGGTAGACAAGCCAGTCTATCGTGATGTGCACAGTGAATTTCTCGAGTTCATTAAAGGCGCGGAACTGGTCGCACACAATGCGCCCTTCGACGTCGGCTTTATGGATCATGAGTTTGGTATGCTCGATGCCAACATAGGCAAAACGATCGATTACTGTAAAGTGACCGATACTCTTGCCATGGCGAAGAAGATTTTCCCAGGCAAGCGTAATAACCTCGACATCTTATGTGATAGATACGGTATCGATAACTCACATCGAACCTTGCACGGCGCATTGCTCGATGCTGAGATTCTCGCCGATGTCTATTTGTTGATGACCGGTGGACAAACCTCATTGCAGTTTAACGCAGGAAGCGCCAATGATAGTGGCGGTGAAGAGATAAAACGTGTCGCCAGCGGGCGGAAACCGCTAAAGGTTTTGCATGCTTCTGCCGATGAATTAGAAGCCCACCAAAATAGATTAGATATTGTCGAGAAAAGCGGAAGCTGTCTCTGGCGTCAGTAGGAGAAAGGATGTTGAGGAACTGGATTGCAGTCATAGCCCTATTTTGGAGTGCGCTTGCTGTTAGCGCAGATGGTTCCTCAATGTCTCTACTCGATAACCGTTTTCGTGTTGATCCGTCGATCAAACAGATCACCTTTGTGATTTACCGGGCGCAGAGTTCACAGCCGGTGGTATTGGTGCGCCCTGATGGTAAAAAGTATTACGCTTGGCGCAGCCCAGACAACGTACGTTGGTATCAGGAGTCATCGATGGATATTATTTCTATTGATAACCCAATGCCAGGTCCTTGGCAAGCCATTGGTAAAGTCACACCTAAAAATAAAATTAAGCTTATTTCTCACCTTGAACTGTCTACCGACATGTTACCCAACCGCTTATATCAGGGTGAGTCACTCAAATTTAATGCGCGCTTAACTTCTGATGGTGAGCCGCTTGTGCTCAGAGACTTTCTCGACCGAGTCAAACTCAAAGTCACCTTCACCAAGTTTATTGAGAATGAAGAGACATTAGTCAAAGAAGCGCGACCGATTCCAGAGGTGATTGGCGAGTTTGCTGACGATGGCCAAGATCTCGATGAAGTCGCAGGCGATGGTATTTTTACCGTAGGTTTGCCAATTGCCAGCGAGCCGGGCAAGTACCGAGTACGGATTACCTCAGGCAACGGCGTGTTCTTGCGCGCTCAGGAGCAAGAAGTGTTGGTCTACCCATCACCGATTCAATCGACCTTTATCCAGTCACGCGAAGAGGGAATGAGTAACAAACTGGTGTTCTCTGGCGAACAAGGGATGATTAAGCCAGGCTCCATCGCTGGGCATGTTGACCATATTAGCCCTAACGAAGACAAACTCACGTTGCAAGGCTCATCTGAACCAGAGAGCAATAAACTCGAATTGGATATTCCTTATAGTGCTGATATTGGCCTTTACTCGTGGACGGGCACGGTATTTGCCACTGAGATGGGCTCTGAGCGTCCGCTTATTTTCCCACTGACAGAACACACTTACAGTGTAGTGAAAGAAGTGGATATTGCTGAAACCCGTCGTTTGCAGGAAGAAGAGCGCCTGAAACAGCAGAGATTGATGGAAGAGATGCAACTGATCAAAATGCGCGAAGAGAAACGTACGCGCACGATGATCATTATCGCCGTCGGGAACATTATCGCTCTGCTGCTCGGGTTGGTGGTTTGGTTTATCCGCAGCAAGCTCAAAGCCAGCAAACAAGCGATACCTGAAATGCAGCTAGAGATGCCAAAGAAATAAACTTCTTGTCGGTTGAGGCTTCAGCGCTGCTTATAGAAACGGCAACAATATCGACTAAATCGCTGAGGTGGAGATTGGGGTTGTAAAAGAGAACAGTGGATTGACTGATAAAACAAAGGGCTGCCAGTTGGCAGCCCTTTTTGATGTGAGTAGTACAGTTACGCGACCTCTTCCATTTTAGGCGTCGGCGCGGGCAGTGGCTTTGCGGCAAGTTGCTCTGGACTAAAGTCATCGACATTAATCACATACAAACGCTGCTGCTCGGCTTGTTTCAGAAGTTCTGCCTCGGCTTTATCCAAAATGCCTTGCTCCAAACCAAGCTCTGCCACTTCATCCAAGCGCAAGAACGGACGACGTTGCCTCGTTTCTTTGCACACTTTGTCGAACAGAGGTTCGGCAGAGAGGATAACGCCGAGTGCGTGCTCAATCTTACCCGCTGGGTTGAACTCGCTGGCGGTTAAGTATTGGTTGCGACCGATGCGAGAACGTGTTTCGTTCGGTGTTTGTAGAATCTGAGCCACTTGGCTGTCCAATTTGTCGTTCGGCGCTTTGCGTACACGACCAAATGGCAGGATCATCACTCTTAGCATTTTCGCCAATGCCTTGTTAGGGAAATTGGCCAAGAACTCATCAATCGCTTGCTCCGCCTGTTTCAAGCTATCTTGGAGTCCCCAATGAACGAGCGCTAAGTCAGCCTGCTGGCGTCCTTCACTTTCGAAACGCTTCAAGGTTGCTGAACTCAAGTACAGTTGGCTCAAAATATCCCCTAAACGAGCTGACAAGCGCTCCTTACGTTTCAGAGAGCCGCCGAGCACAGCCATTGAGATGTCGGACAAGAACGCGATGTTGGCACTGTAGCGGTTAAGCTGCTGATAGTAACGCTTGGTGGCATCACTTGTTGGTGCGCTAGAAAAGCGGCCGTCGGTAAGTCCGAGCCAGAAGCTGCGCACTAAGTTGCTCAAGGTAAAGCTCACGTGTCCAGCGAGTGCGGCGTCGAATTTATCCAAGGCATCTGCACTGTCAGAGTAAGCGGCATTCATCTCTTCAAGCACATAAGGATGACAACGAATGGCTCCTTGGCCAAAGATGATCATCGAACGAGTCAGAATGTTTGCGCCTTCAACCGTTACCGCAATCGGGGCACCTTGGTAGCCTCGGGCAAGGAAGTTCGATGGACCCATACAAATGCCTTTACCGCCGACAATGTCCATCGCGTCAATGATGCTTTGTTGGCCACGGTGAGTACAGTGGTATTTAACGATAGCTGAGATCACCGATGGTTTCTCGCCTAAGTCGATGCCTGCAACAGTCAGAGCACTGGCTGCATCCATGACGTAAGCATTACCCCCTAAGCGTGCCAATGGCTCCTCAACGCCTTCCATGTGGCCGATAGGTTGTTTGAACTGGCGACGAATACGGGCATAAGCACCGGTTGCGAGTGCGGCTGTTTTGATGCCACCGGTTGAGTTTGAAGGTAGCGTAATGCCACGGCCAACGGATAGACACTCAACCAACATACGCCAGCCTTGGCCAGCCATTTTAGGGCCACCGATAATGAAATCGAGCGGGACAAACAGATCCTTGGCGCGAGTTGGACCATTTTGGAACGGCACGTTTAGTGGGAAGTGGCGGTTACCGATTTTGACCCCTTCTAGGTCGGTTGGAATCAGCGCACAGGTAATACCAAGCTCAGGTGTATCGCCCAGTAGACCATCAGGGTCGCGCAGCTTGAAAGCAAGGCCGAGTACCGTAGCAACAGGAGCAAGAGTGATATAACGTTTGTTCCACGTGAGACGCATACCAAGCACTTCTTTGCCTTGCCATTCGCCTTTGCACACCACACCAAAATCGGGAATGGAGCCGGCATCTGACCCCGCTTCTGGGCTGGTTAGAGCGAAACAAGGGATCTCTTTACCTTCAGCAAGGCGAGGTAGGTAATAGTCTTTTTGTTCAGTAGTGCCGTAGTGTTGCAACAGTTCACCTGGACCTAACGAATTAGGCACACCGACTGTTGATGACAGAACCCCAGAGACACCGGTTAGCTTTTGCAACACCAGAGATTGGGCGTACGCTGAAAACTCCAAGCCACCATATTTTTTCTTGATGATCATGGCAAAGAACTTGTTGTCTTTTAGATACTGCCAAACGTGCGGAGGCAAGTCGGCTAGCTCGTGAGTCACTTGATAATCGTTGACCATGGCACACACTTCGTTAACCGGGCCATCGAGAAACGCTTGTTCTTCAGCGCTCAGTTGCGGGTCTTTGATCTGATGTAGTTTGTTCCAGTCAGGTTTGCCTTTGAACAGCTCGGCTTCCCACCACACGGTGCCGGCATCCAGTGCCTCTTTTTCTGTTTGAGACATGGCCGGTAGCACTTTCTTAAATACTGCCAACGCTTTTTTACTGATCATTGATTGGCGCAAAGACGGTACCGCGAGCACGGCAGTGGCGGCCACATACAGCAACCAACTGACGGAACCTGCACTGCCAAAAATCGACAGTAGGATCATTGTCGCAGTCAGTGCGCCAATAGAAGTAAAAAGTGAGCTGCGATGGTATAGGCAGGCAGCCAAGACGACGGTAAAGCCGAGTATTGAGAGCAAGATGTCCATATTTGTTTTCCTTTTACGACGATTATTGGTTTGTTATACGTCGATATCTAGTAAGAGGTCTAACCAGTTAAGTGTAATCAAAATATTAATGAAATGTAAAACCGTCAATTGTTCAAAAAGTGATCTAGATAGAGTGATGAGTCTAAAATTGCTAAGTGGTGCCCGATTTATGAGCGCCGAGGGGGGACAAAAGCGCATTTGTTCTCAACAAGCTATCGACAGCCTCGAATGTTTGGGTAAACTCTGTAAACAACGCTTTCTGTATTGATTGCAGAACCCCTATTACAACGATTAGAGACGAACCTATGTACCAGGATTTAATTAAAAGTGAATTGACGGAAGCGGCTGACGTACTGAACAAGTTTTTGAGCGATGAGCAAAATATCGCTCAGATTGAAGCAGCAGCGAAAATGATTGCCGATTCCTTTAAACAAGGGGGGAAAGTGCTCTCTTGTGGTAACGGCGGCTCTCACTGTGATGCCATGCACTTTGCAGAAGAGCTAACAGGGCGTTACCGTGAAAACCGTCCTGGTCTGCCTGGTATTGCGATTTCAGACCCAAGTCACCTTTCATGTGTGAGCAATGACTTTGGCTATGACTATGTTTTCTCACGTTACGTCGAAGCGGTTGGCGCAAAGGGAGACGTACTGTTTGGTTTGTCGACGTCTGGTAATTCGGGCAACATTCTAAAAGCCATTGAAGCGGCGCAAGCGAAAGGAATGAAAACTATTGCGTTGACTGGTAAAGATGGCGGCAAAATGGCCGGCCTTGCTGATATCGAAATTCGTGTGCCACATTTTGGTTATGCGGATCGCATTCAAGAAATTCACATTAAAATCATCCATATCGTGATCCAATTAATTGAAAAAGAGATGGAAGCATAACCAAACACTAACAGAAGCAGTATCGGCAGTGATGCCGGTACTGAGGTTTGCTAAGGAGAGTCGTAAACCATGTGTGAATTGCTCGGAATGAGCGCCAACGTACCCACTGACATCTGTTTCAGTTTCACTGGCCTGATGCAGCGAGGAGGAAAGACCGGCCCGCATCGCGATGGTTGGGGGATCACCTTCTATGAAGGGAAAGGCTTTCGTAACTTTAAAGATCCCAACCCCAGTTGCCAGTCGAAAATCGCCGAATTAGTGCAAAACTATCCGATAAAAAGCTGCGCCGTGGTTAGCCATATTCGCCAAGCGAATCGCGGTGGTGTGAATTTAGAGAACACCCACCCATTTACACGCGAGTTATGGGGACGCTATTGGACCTTTGCCCACAATGGTCAACTGAGTGATTATCAAGATTTGCATACCGGGCGCCATCGTCCTGTCGGCCAAACCGACAGCGAGCTTGCCTTCTGTTGGCTACTGAAACAGATGGAAGACCGTTACCCAGAACCACCGCAAGATATGATCGGAGTGTTTCGTTTTGTCGCACAGTGCTGTGAGCTGCTGAAGCAGAAAGGCGTGTTTAACATGTTGCTTTCCGATGGTGAGTACGTGATGACTTATTGCACCAATCATCTATATTGGATCACTCGCCGGGCACCGTTTGGCAAAGCCTCTTTGATTGATGAAGACGTAGAAATCAACTTCCAAGAAGAAACCACACCCAATGATATTGTCTCTGTGATTGCTACCCAACCGCTGACTGACAATGAGCAGTGGCACCGAATGAAACCGGGCGAATTCGGCCTTTTGCACTTTGGTGAGATTGTTGATGGCAACGCCGACCAGTTAACGGATGTGCCATTTGCTCCGAAGAAGGTCGCCAGCCAAGCGCCCACTGAGCCACTGGAGTAGCTTAAAGAGTGCTTCTCGCATAAAAAAGGCCGATGTTTCCATCGGCCTTTTGCATTTTTCGCTGTCAGCTTAAGCAAGTTGAGCTTTAACGTGTTCAACGATGTCTGCCATAGCAACTGGTGCTTTTTCACCGGTACGACGGTTCTTGTACTCGAAATTGCCTTCTTTCATGCTGCGGTCACCGATGATGATGGTGTGCGGCACCCCAATAAGTTCCATATCCGAGAACATCACACCTGGGCGCTCTTTGCGGTCATCAAACAGCACATCAATACCTAGAGCAGTCAGCTCAGCGTACAGCTTTTCAGCCGCTTGCTGCACTTCTTCTGATTTGTGCATGTTCATCGGAACAATCGCCACTTGGAATGGGGCTAGTGCGTCAGGCCAGATGATGCCGTATTGATCGTGGTTTTGTTCAATCGCCGCTGCAACAACTCGGGTAATACCAATACCGTAACAGCCCATCTCTAGGATAGTGTTTTTGCCATCAGGTCCGAGTACACCACAGTTCATCGCTGCCGAGTAGGTATTGCCTAGCTGGAAAATATGACCCACTTCGATACCGCGTTTAAGCTGAATGGTACCTTGGCCACATGGGCTAGGGTCGCCTTCAACTACATTGCGCAGATCTTCAACTTGACCAAGCTCAACATCACGACCCCAGTTAATACCGAAGTAGTGTTTGTCATCAATGTTGGCGCCGGCGCCAAAATCACTCATCACAGCAACGCTGCGGTCAACGATGAAAGGCAGTTTAAGACCGACTGGGCCAAGTGAGCCTGGGCCTGCACCGATCAGCGCACGAATTTCTTCTTCCGATGCCATCTCTAGTGGTGCGGCAACTTGAGCAAGGTTTTCCGCTTTAACTTCGTTGAGCTCGTGATCGCCACGAATAATTAGCGCAATAATCGGCGCTTCCATTTCGTCCGAGGCTTTTACAAATAGCGTTTTAACGGTTTTTTCAATCGGCAGATCAAACTGTTCAACCAGCTCAGCGATGGTTTTCGCGTTTGGTGTATCGACTAAAGTCATCTCTTGAGTCGGTGCTGGTGCAGCATCGACTGGAGCTAGGGCTTCTGCTTTTTCGATGTTGGCCGCGTAATCTGACTCAGTAGAGAAGGCGATAAGATCTTCGCCACTCTCAGCAAGCACGTGGAACTCTTGTGAGCCACTGCCACCAATCGCGCCGCTGTCAGCAAGAACTGGACGGTAATCTAAGCCCATGCGGTCAAAAGCTTTACAGTACGCGTCGTGCATCGCATCGTAGGATTTTTGCAAGCCTTCTTTATCGATGTCGAAGCTGTACGCATCCATCATCGAGAACTCACGAGAGCGCATAACGCCAAAGCGCGGGCGACGTTCATCACGGAACTTGGTTTGAATTTGGTACAGGTTAAGCGGTAGCTGTTTGTAAGAGCTCACTTCATTACGCACCAAGCTAGTGATCACCTCTTCTGCCGTTGGGCTAAGCACAAACGGACGCACATGGCGGTCAGTAAAGCGAAGTAACTCAGGGCCCATCTTCTCTGATCGACCGGTTTCTTCCCATAGTTCAAACGGCTGCACAACGGGCATCAAGGTTTCGACTGCGCCTGCATTATCGATTTCTTGACGAACGATGTTTTCGACTTTACGCAACACACGTAGACCGGTAGGCAGCCAAGTATAAAGACCTGAAGCCAGCTTACGGATCATACCTGCTCGTAGCATGAGCTGGTGGCTCACTACTTCTGCGTCGTTTGGAGTCTCCTTCAGAGTAGAAAGAAGATAGTTACTGGTACGCATTCTATGGTATCCGTTTCTAA
>JBCAXU010000110.1:0-13552 GCA_038533895.1 Pseudomonadota bacterium
CCCAATTCAACTGGCCCTTTATATTGGCTGGTTCATTATCATGCTACTTGGAATCCGTTTAGGTCACCAATATAAAGAATTAGAAAAGGCCGCACTCAACGGCATTTCTAACGGACTAGGAGCGGTATTGATTCTGCTTGCCGTCGGTGCCTTAGTGGGTACCTGGATATCTGGCGGGATCGTTCCAACGATTATTTATTATGGGCTTAACGCCATTCACCCCTCTATTTTCCTGCTAGCAACCATGATCATCTGTTCACTGACGGCACTAGCCACTGGGACTTCTTGGGGAGCCGCAGGTACAGCTGGTATCGCCATGATGGGGATCGGTCAAGGCTTAGGTGTACCGGCCCCGATCACCGCTGGCGCCGTTCTATCCGGTTGTTATTTTGGCGACAAAATGTCACCTCTTTCAGACTCAGTCATTTTGGCCTCTTCGATGTCAAATGTTGAAGTGATGGAACACATCAAAGGCATGCTGCCAATTGCGTTAATCAGCTACATTATCACGGGCATCATGTTCACCGCTTTCGGGTTTCACTACGCTGGCAATGTGGATATGTCCCAAGTGCAGTCAGTTATACAGGCGATGGAACAACAGTTCTACATTACGCCTTACTCATTTGTGCCAGTCATTATTGTTCTTGGCCTACTTGCGATGCGCATGCCCTCGTTCCCAGTGATCAGCTTTGGCTCACTACTGGGCATTATCTGGGCAGTAATGATACAAGACGTCGACTTCCTGCAAGCATTTAACACCGCATGGGCGCCATTCGAAATTGAATCAGGCGTGAGCTTTATCGACTCAATTTTGAATCGCGGCGGTATGTCATCGATGCTAGGCTCTGTGGCAGTGATTGTCTTTGGCCTTGGTTTTGGGGGACTTTTGGATAAGGTAGGACTATTGGAAACGATCGCCAAGCTATTTGAGCGTCGCGTACAGAGCGCGGGCTCGTTAGCAACGAGCACCATAGGTACCGCATTTATGGGTAATATATTTGGTTCAGCAATGTATGTTTCGCTGATCCTTACGCCAAAAATATGTGCGAAAAACTACGATCGCTTAGGCTACCAACGTAAAAACTTATCGCGCAATGCCGAGTTCGGCGGCACCTTGACATCGGGCATGGTACCTTGGAGCGACAACGGCATCTATATGGCTAGTATCCTCGGTGTTGCAACACTCTCCTACGCCCCATTTATGTGGCTAAGCTTTATCTGCATCTTAGTGACCATCGTAACCTCTTACATGGGCTGGTTCGTTGATAAATGTGAAGCTAGCGAGCCGCCATCCCAACAAGAGACTCAAGCGCAACTCGCTAAACAGTCTGCTTGATTGGAAAGCGCCTCGATTGAGGCGCTTTTTTTAAACCTGTTGCTGACGCTGCAAAAACTCCATTGCCTGAGCAATGGCTCGATCGAGCCGTAATTTAAGCTCATCCATCGCTTCTGAAGTGGGCGCCTGACCCAGTTTTATTGCGGCTTCTACCCGACTCGCACTATCACGCAGCTTCATCGCACCTAGATTGCCGCCCACACCTTTTAAACTATGAGCTTTGCGCTGAGCCTCCTGAGGCTGCTGCGTTTGTAGCAGTTGAGCAATGTTATCGGCATCGCCGGTGTGATCTTCAATAAACACTTCTAACAACATACAAACCGATTCCAAATCACCACTCAGAGATTCAAGCATCTTATCGAAATCAATCTCCAGTTCTA
Source organism: Pseudomonadota bacterium (assembly GCA_038533895.1). Lineage (GTDB taxonomy): Bacteria > Pseudomonadota > Gammaproteobacteria > Enterobacterales > Vibrionaceae > Vibrio. The sequence continues at coordinate 1,717 of JBCAXU010000110.1, forward strand.
CTTTTGTCTCTGCCATGACACTGGTCTCCACTTGTTTATTAGGCTCAGGCTCACTGTTGTTACCATTATCCTCAGGTACATTATTAACTAGGGTAGCTACCGCTTTGGAACGGCTAAACACCATCAGTCCAATCAACAAACCGAGCGCCAAAAGGCTCACACCCACACCCATTAATACATAGCTTGTCAGTAGTTGGTTGAATTTAACACGCAACGTGTTGATTTGCGTGTGCACATCGTGATTAATCAGCTTTTTCAAAATGTACTGAGCTTGAGCATAGCTACTCAGCACTCGGGACACCTGCGCCAACACAGACTGTAAATCATCAGCTTGTTGCTGCGGTAGTGTTTCGCTCTGTACAAAAATCTCATCCAGTTCTCTATAGATATCTGGACTGGAATCACTATCGCCAAAAATAGCATCGAGTATATTGGTGGACAAACGCAGATATAGCGACGAAACGTCACTGTCAAATCGGTATTTCGCTCTCATCTCGCGCATGGTTTCGACTAGAGAGAGTAGCTGCAGGTTGTTATCTAGGTAGATTTGGCTTTGTTCGATGAAACGATCGGTGGTAAAGAACAATTGTTGGGGAGCAGGGACAAACCAATAGTTTTGATAATGGGTTTCAATCTGTAACCGAAGTGCGTAGACCAACTGTAAATCAAGAGATTGCTCATCAGCTTGCAGTACTCGGGAGGCCGTGTCGAGTGAAAAAACCTCGCCCACCCCTTGCAGCGCACTGCCGAGTTCATAAATCTGTTCTTTGGTGGTAAATGTGGCGCGGTAGCTGTTACCGATCAATAACACGCTGACCAACCACAGCAACACTATTGCTGCTCCGAGTTTGAGTGTTTTGCCACCCATGCTGTTCCCTATCTACAAAATCCCTGTAATACAAGCATAACATTGTGGCCGATAAATGGAGGACTAACTGCACAAATGTTGCTGTTAGTCCTCAGCAGAGGCTTATTTGTTGCGAGTCAGTTGATCACGCAAGTTAGGCGGAGTACCTTTAATGGTAAGAGTGTCGGTTTCTGGGTCGTAAAAAACACGTTCACCCATTAACAAACTATCAAAACTGATATTAAGGCCACCACCAGCGCCAACATACTTAGTCAACTTGCGTACAGTGGTACGATCACCAGGAAAACTCTCCTCAAGCTGGTAACCTTGCTCTTGTGTGTAATCAAGAAAACTGGTGCCATCTTGAGACGGTGGTAGTTCACCCGACAGTTCACGAACCTGTACTTCGTCGCCACTTTTGATCTGTTCGTTGCAGTAGTCAGCCACTTGCTTCTTGTAGCTGATCACTTCGTCTTTTTCGAGTTTCGAATCCGCACAAAAATCTTCGACCGCCTGCATCAAAACTTGGTTCTGCACTTTCGCATCTAGACCAACTTCGGCTTGAAGAAAGTCGAGGAAAAAGTCCGCCACTTTGCGCCCAACTCGACCTTTAATGTAGGCCAAATAGCGATTGGACTCTTTATCTGTCTCATAACTGGTCAAATCAACGCGCGCCGCAATATCCATTTTACTCAAGTCCAGATAATCGGTCGCACTGATATCTAAGCCTTCTGTCACTTTGAGGCTTTGATTGGAAGGAATAATGGCAACAAAGAGATAATCAGTCGCAAGCGATTGATACTCAGCAATCACCAAAATGCCTTCATCGGCAAAGGGGTACTTTGCCAACTCATCTTTGAGGCGATTGGCGCTTAACTGGGAAAAATCGTAAAAACTTTGATTTCCTTGACGTAGATCTTGCAACCACTGCTGGAACTCGCTGTCAGACTTAAAGCAGCCAAAGCCTTTGCCCGCTTTTGAGTTAAATACGCGATGAAGCTCTGCAACCAGGTTTTCAGTAGATGTGTCGTTGGCTAATGATTCAGCACGAAAGTTAACAACCAGCTCATCTGCGTCGTTTTTTTGTAACTGATGAAGGATAACGTTAGATAGATGGAGGCTCATGATGAAATTTATCGCTGCGTAGGTTTCAGTTGCGAGGCATTGTAGGTTATCATAAGCCGCTTTACTATCATCATCAGAGTCTTTATGCCGATTACATCTAAATACAGCGACGAAAAAGTAGAACAGATCTTAGCTGAAGTAGCCGCAGTACTTGAAAAACACTCAGTTGGTCCAGATCTTGCCTTAATGATCGCAGGCAATATCGCTACCAATGTCTTAAATCAAGACGTTGCTGCTTCACAACGTAAAGCAATTGCTGAAAAATTCGCACAGGCGCTTGTATCTTCTGTTGAAGATAAAAAACACTAAGAATAATAACGGATAATAGAACACATACATGGTCGATAACGGAAACACATACGGCGAACGCGTGTCGCGTTTAGTAGGATGGGGCCATTGGTTTGCCTTCTTCAATATCATCGCGGCAATGCTAATCGGAACCCGTTATATTACTCAGTCACCATGGCCTGAAACGCTACTTGGCCAATTCTATTTAGCCGTGTCTTGGGTCGGTCATTTTGGCTTTCTGGTTTTCGCTCTGTACCTGCTGGTTCTATTTCCTCTGACCTTTATTATACCGTCACGCAAGTTGTTTCGACTGGTGGCGGTCTGCTTCGCAACAGTCGGTCTGACCGTATTATTGATCGACACCCAAGCTTATCAAACCGTGAATTTGCACCTCACTCCTGTCGTTTGGGAAGTGTTGTTTAGTGATGAAAGCTCGACTATCAGCGCCGATCTTCAACATCTATTTATTGTGCTGCCACTGATTTTCCTTATTCAACTGGCTCTTTCTGAATGGGTTTGGCGAAAGCAGCGTAAACTGTCACACAAGCATGTCGGACGTCCAATTGCTGCCCTATTCTTTGTTAGCTTTATTGCCAGCCATTTGATTTACGTATGGGCAGACGCCTATTTCTACAATCCGATTACCGCTCAACGAGCCAACTTCCCGCTCTCTTATCCAATGACTGCCAAGTCGTTCATGGAACGTCATGGCCTGCTTGATCGCGAGGAGTACCTACAACGTCTACAAGAAAGCAAAGACAATGTTGATTTGGTTCGTTATCCGCTAGAGAAAATCGAGTTTAATCGCCGTGCTAACCCGCTCAATATTCTGGTGGTGAGCGTCAACAATTTACGCAGCGACGTAATGACACAAGAGTTCATGCCGGCCACGTACCAATTCGCGGTAGACAATCAAAACTTCATCAATCATTACAGCTCTAGCAACGACTCTTTTGGTACTTTCGGGCTGTTTTATGGGCTGCCTAGCAGCTATGCGTCAAGCATCAAAACCCAAGGTTCTAAACCAATACTTATCGACACCCTGCTCGATAAAAACTACCAGTTTGGACTGTTCAGTGGCGATAACTTTGATGAACCACTGTACGGCGAGACTGTTTTCCGTGGCATGAACTTCAACGGTATCGCCTTCAATGATTCCGAATCGACCGACTCACAGGCCATTGACGCTTGGTCTGCGTGGGCTGCGGAACAAGGTGATAAACCTTGGTTTAGCTACATTGAGTTGACCACCGTCGATAACTTTAGTGCATACAATCACAGCAACGACCAACAATCTACTGAACAAAAACTGAAAGCTGGCTATCTTAAATCTGTCGCAACGGCTGACAGAGAAGTTGAATTAGTGTTGCAACAAGTCCAACAACTGGGTTTGGAAGACAATACCGTGGTGATTATCACCTCAAACCATGCAACTGAGTTTAATGAAACGGGCAGCAACAGTTGGGGGTCGAACTCTAATTACAGCCCTTACCAGCTTAAAGTACCTATGGTTATCCAATGGCCAGGTAAAGTGGCTGGCGTCTACCAGCACCGTACCAGCCATCTCGATTTATCGGTGACTCTGCTGCAAGATTTGCTTGGCGTCTCCTCCAACCCTTCAGACTTCAGTAGTGGACGCAACCTATTTGACGAGAGAGACCGTCGTTGGATATTGGCGGGCGACTCGCGGGAACTGGCATTAATTACCACCAAAAACACCACCGTGATTGATAAGTTTGGTAACTACAAGTTGTACGATGCCAACTATCAACGTCTCAAAGATGAAAACCCAACCTTACCTGTATTAATGCAAGGTCTAACTGAACTGCAGCGTTTTTACGCTAAAAGTAACTAAATCAGAGTGTTAGGGGATTGACCCCAAGCGTATTTATGTTTAAATTACGCATATCGGACTGTAGCGCAGCTTGGTAGCGCACCGTCATGGGGTGTCGGGGGTCGCTGGTTCAAATCCAGTCAGTCCGACCATTACACCTAGAAAAAGAGAGCTTCGGCTCTCTTTTTTGCTATGTACATCGAACAAAGCTTTGATAATTCGTCTTTGTTAGCGTTTTTTAACCTAAACGCTCATAAATAAAGCAAACAGTAATCGTAGGGGTTTACAAGCCCAAGTAAGCCTTATATTATTCTGACCACACGGAGAGATGGCTGAGTGGTTGAAAGCACCGGTCTTGAAAACCGGCATACGTTAATAGCGTATCTAGGGTTCAAATCCCTATCTCTCCGCCACATTCAAAGATTAAACCGCTGTTTTTACAGCGGTTTTTTTCGTTTTATTCGCCTAGAATTATTCTGTGCAGTTCCGTCTCTCACCCTCACTGTCAGCACAAAAGTTGATAGCGCATGCAAAAACGCATCTTTGTTCGACACATCCACTACCAAAGTTTGAACCAATATCTCATAATTGATATCAATATAAATAATTAGACAGAGCATCCGTTTGTATAAGCAAAAACGTCTTGAATTCGAACTCTACTCGAACGCCAGTGGTACTTTGTACTCTCATTCTCTGTTCGGGCTTATCGCCGTTATTCTGATCTGGCCGTATCAAGACTCATGGTTACTGTTAACTTGGTTAGGGTGTCTGTGGAGTAATATCGCCATTCGAGGGCTGTTTGTGTGGCGTTGGTTGCGCGCCACTAAGGCAGAACGTAATCCGCCTCAGATGGCGCTAATGTCGAAACTGACTTCATTAGTAAATGGCATCATTTGGCCTATATACCTTCTGTTTCTAGACTTAGCGAACTATCCTATTGAATCCATGGTGGTCGTTATCGCCATCATAGGTCTTGCTGCCGGTTCTGCACTCTACGCTAGCTTTATGCTGTCAGCTTTTTACATTTCGACCACCGCTTACCTGCTCAGTCTGATGCTCTTTTTTGCGCTACAAAATGAAGTCTATGGTTATTTGGCGGCAATCGGATTGGCCACGACTTGGCTGATGCTTCACTCACACGCCAAACATTCACATGATGTTTACCAAAAGTACCTGAGTAACGATGAGAGAAATCGTGAGCTAGTCGCTCAACTTGAAAAACTCAGCCTAACAGACCAAGTCACTCAACTGAACAATCGACATTTCTATGAAAAGATTTCGGAAAAGATCTGGTTGCAACATGGTAGACAACAGCAACCCATTTCGTTCTTAATGGTTGACCTCGATAACTTCAAACGCATCAATGATGTACACGGCCACCGGGTGGGCGATGAATTGCTCAACCAAGTCGCACAAACTCTCAAACAAAACACCCGTCAGACCGATTATCTGTTTCGCTGGGGAGGCGATGAGTTTTTAGTTATTCTTCCCTACACGGATAACGAGGGCTCACTGCTGATTGCTGAAAAAATCAAAACTGCGCTTGAACACTATTGCCATTCAGTCGGTACCACTGACATCACTGTCACCGCCAGTTTAGGCACTTACAGCTGCTCACCGGGACTGGGCGACACGATTGAAGCGGCAATCGACTTCGCGGACTTGGCGTTGCTTCAAGCCAAAAACGCCGGTCGCAATACCATCACAAGCTACCACACAACCAATCCAACACCTGTGAGCGGTGGGCACATTAAGTAATCAGCGACTAAAGCTGGTTAATGTCTTCTCGAATTCCTTGGACGTAACTGCCAAGGTGATTGGAAAACTGGCCAGCTTCAATCAAATCAAGTAGTTTCCCTTTGAGCTCTTTAGGGTAAATGCGCATGTCTTCGAGCAGTGGAATGGGCACCCAGTCAAGCGCTTGAATATAGTTTTCATCATTGAGACCGACTAGGTTACTGAGATGAGGGACGCCTTGATAGTCATCGATAAGATAGAAAAACTCGGCGTTATAACGATCTAAATGCGTTTCATAGAACTCGCGGACACAAATCAGCTCTCCTACCTCAACAACCAGACCCGCTTCTTCTCTAAACTCCCGAATCAAACATTGCTTAGTGCTCTTGTCTTCTGCTTCTAAGCCACCACCAGGCGGTATCCAGTACTCTCCGCTGAAGTCTTTGACACGCAGTAACAACATGGCTCCGTCTCGAATTAGCACCCCAGCAGCGCGAATACGATGTTGCATAATTTATTCCTTAATTGATACCAAACAGCGTAAACATCAGATCACCTATTTATCCCTTTTGGTATCACCATGTACGTCAAAAGCCGCCTCTAGCAACTGCATGTGAATGGGAACCAATTGGTGATGTTGGTTACGATAACCGCCGCCGACCACACAGGCGATGGGCAACTGCTTCTGTTTCGCCAACGAGAACATGAATCGATCTCGTTGTAATATTGCCTCGCTAGTCACATTAAAGTAACCCAACTCGTCTTGTTGATGTATGTCGACGCCCGCATCATAAAGAATAATATCTGGCTGATGCAGATTCACCGCCATAGTGACAACGTCTGTAAACGCCGACAAGAACTCCTCATCGCCGGTTTCACGCGGCAAAGCGACATCCAGATCAGAGTCTGGCTTGCGCGCTGGAAAGTTCTTATCGCAATGAAATGATAAGGTTACAATCTGGTCCACATCATTACATAGTGTAGCTGTCCCATCTCCATGATGCACATCGCTATCGACAATAAGCACCTTGTCGATCTCGTGATGCTGCAATGCTCGTTTTGCCGCGATGACCAAATCGTTGAACAGACAGAAGCCACTACCAAAATCATAGTGAGCGTGATGATAACCACCACTTAGGTGGATAGCCCCCCCCCCCTCCAACGCTTGGGTAACCGTCTGACAAGTGCCACCTGCTGACGTAAATGTACGTTCTATCAGTTGCTGACTCCACGGAAAACCAATTCTGCGCATCTTGGCCGCTGGCAACTGCCCGCTGACCAGCGCCTCTACATAGTAGCGACAATGGGTTTGCGCCACCTCTTGTACCGAAAGTGGCTGCGGAGAGAAAATCTTGAACAGCTCGCGCCAAGCCGCATCGTCAGCTCGTCGCTGCTCAATGGCTTGAAACAACAGACGATACTTATTAATCGGATAGCGATGTCCCTCAGGCAGAGGCAATTGTGAGTATATGGGATCGTAAACGAGTGGAATCATAATGCGCGTAATCGAGAATTCAGAGTACAAATGGTATCACAGCGACGGTAGAAATCATGATACCTGCGGGGTAAGGTTAACCTCATCTCACTAATGGCATACAAAAGGTAACAAGGATGCATAGCGTTTTAATTACAGGGGCTAACCGTGGTATTGGCCTAAGCTTGGTTAAGCACTACCTCGAGCAGGGTTGGCAGGTGCACGCCACCTATCGTAACCAAGCGGGATCACAAGCGTTGCTGTCTATACAGCACTCAAACCTAGTTTGTCATCATTTCGATGTGACTCATTACCACAAGCTTGATCAGTTGGCTAACGCCCTGCCCGCGATCGACTTACTGGTCAATAATGCAGGCTACTATGGCCCCAAAGGTTATGGTTTTGGTCAAGCTGACGTGGAAGAGTGGCGGAAAGTGTTTGAGGTAAATGCTATCGCTCCGCTAAAACTGGTTGAGGCACTCTCCTCCAATCTACAGCGCGGCAAGATGAAGAAGATTGCTTGTCTCTCTTCCAAGGTTGGCAGCATGACCGAAAACACATCAGGTGGCGGATACCTTTATCGCTCTTCAAAGGCCGCACTCAATTCAGTGGTCAAAAGCTTAAGTAATGATCTGCGCAAGCAAGGGTATACCGTGTTAGCCTTGCATCCCGGCTGGGTTAAGACAGAAATGGGCGGGCCGAATGCATTGATTGATACTTCAACCTCAGCTCAAGGGTTAGCCAAGGTGATTGAACACGCGGATTGCGCCAACTCAGGTCAGTTTATCAATTATGATGGCTCGCCTATCCCCTGGTGAGCGATTGGAGCCTTTGTTACGTACTAATCAAGCGAACTACCAACAAACGCAGTGAGGGATAAATGCTTGTGAGACGGCCCATTTTTCTGATTATTGTCTCAGTCTGGGGGCTGATAGGCTGTCAACCGAACAATCCAGGCTCGATGTTTGACGACTATCTAACTAGAGTCGCTCGAGTGCAAGAAGCGCCTATCGTTGAGGTGGAAGCGAAAGATGACTTCGCCCTTCCCCGCAAGCGTGAGCTCTACATCGAGATACCAAGCTTATCAATCGGCCTATTAGACAGTTATCAACTGCGACAGTGTGGGCTGTTCAATCTTATTGCGAACAGAAACTCGGTATTGGGCAAGGTCGCTGATGAGTTTCACAACTACGACTACCAGCGCCAGATACTCACTGGACTATCCCGTTGCCTGGCAGATGATGATATTGAGCAAACACTTAAGCTAACCTTGGCCGACATCGCACAACAAAAACGCAGTCAACTGGCACTGCATCAGTGGAACCTCACTTATACCAGTGAAGCAATGCAAAGTCAGCTCAAGGGTTCACAATGGCTAACTGGCGATCTTGGCAAAAGTGTGACTGAAGTGAATCAAGCGCTTAAACAACTGAACTCGGCCTTCACCGGTAGTGATCAGACGGTTATTCAAGCTCAAGAAATATTAGACAAACAGCCCATCCTGGGTCGACTCAACTACTCTTTGGTACATGCCACTTGGCATTTAGACCAAGTCACGCACCAGTTATACGCTCACGACCCACAAATCCTGTGTGAAAAGAATCGCGATAAAACTAAATTCAACTATTTGAACAATGTATTTGAGCAACAGTATGTCGCCAAGGTTCAACCTTACATGGCGCAACTTGATGGCTACTATCAAACGTTATCGGAGAACTTGCCTCTATTTGAGCCAAAGCCAAACATTCACCATTACGTCTATCCGCTAGCGCGACATCACCGTGAGTTTCGCCAAGCCACTCGCCGCCACGTAGAATATTGGCAGCAGTTATTTAAACGTTGTGGGCGTAAAGTCGGTTAACCGCGCTTAGCCATTGACTTAGTCGACGCTTTTTTACGGTAGCCCCCTTTCTTGCGCTTGAAAGCCGGACGCTCAACTTTAGGTAAATGGCGTAATGATTCAGGCACCGCCCCATGTCGAACTTGGTTCATCAAGCCATCAATCCTTTGCACTAGGGCCTGCATGAACGGCTGATAGGCTTGGTTGCGTTCCGCCATGCCCTGCAACTGATGTTCCCAGTTGGCCGTCATATCGGGGTAGGTTGACTCAGAAGGTAAGGCATGAACAAGCCCTCGCCCTGCGGCAGAACTGAGTATCGATTTTCCTTGCCGTACCAACAACTGACGTTTAAACAAGGTATCCAAAATACCTGCTCGAGTCGCTTCTGTGCCTAGTCCATCGGTCTCTTTGAGAATTTTTTTGAGCTGTTTATCTTCGACAAAACGGGCAATCCCTGTCATCGCTTGCAGTAGAGTGGCTTCGGTAAAGTGCTTAGGTGGCTCCGTTTTTCGGTCTTTAATCTCAGCTTCACGGCAGGTTAATACTTGCCCTTCGGATAACGGTGGGACGGCATCGACCGCTGCATCCTCATCATCCGCTTTCCCCATCAACACTTTCCAGCCCGCCGAAACAAGCTGTCGCCCCTTAGCGATAAAGGTACCACCGGCGATATCGAATACCAGTTTTGCCTCTGCATAGACCGCCGCTGGATAGAACTGCATCAAATACTGACGCGCGATCTGCTGATAGATCTTCATCTCATTGCCAGACAGCGCGTTCACTGCGGTTTTTTTCGGTGTAGGGATGATGGCATGGTGTGCATCGACCTTTTTGTCATTCCACGCTTTCGACTTTAGCGACAGTGAGGCTCCTTGTACCGCCGGCAGCAATTCCTTGGCATTATTACCGACAGCGTCACACACACTTTGTGCTTGAGTGTAATGCTCCATCGGTAAATAGCGGCAATCTGAGCGTGGATAGGTGATCAGTTTGTGTTTTTCGTACAAAGACTGGCAGGTATCGAGAACCTGTTGAGCGCTCATCCCAAAACGCTTAGCAGCATCAATTTGTAACGCTGACAGCGAGTAAGGCAGGGGTGCAGATTGCTTGGTTTGTTTTTGCTCTGATTCGGTTACCTTAGCGGGCTGATTGGTAATTCGATTGGCGACATTCTCAACCAACTTTCGATTCAGTACCCGCCTTTCTTCATCCTGCCATGGCTTGCACGCCTCGCTAGGCTTCCACCGCGCTCGGATATCAAACTGCCCAAACTCGCCTTGATATGGAATAAGAGCATCTAGAGTAAAATAATCGCGCGGAATAAAGTTTTCGATCTCTTCATCACGGCGGACAACTAAACCCAGTACCGGCGTTTGCACTCGCCCTACCGATAAGACACCTTGATAGCCCGCCTGCTGACCAAGCAAGGTATACGCGCGCGACATGTTCATCCCATAGAGCCAATCGGCACGCGAGCGCGCCAACGCAGAGACAGAAAGAGGAATGAAATCGCGATTGCTGCGCATTTGACTTAAGGCACGTTTTACCGCAGGTAAGTTAAGGTCGCTGATCAAAAGTCGTTGCGCTGCCTCTTTTTTAGCTTTGCTGACTTTACAGTAATCGAGTACTTCATCCACCAGCAGTTGCCCTTCGCGATCGGGGTCGCCCGCATGGATGATATGCTGGCTTTCTTTAAGTAACTTGCGTACCACACTCAGTTGTTTACTCGCTGACTTCCTTGGCCTGAGTTGCCATTGCTCTGGCACGATCGGCAAATCCGCTAAATGCCACTTTTTATAGCGCTCATCGTAAGCATCAGGCTCGACTTGCTCGAGCAGGTGGCCTATGCACCAGGTCACCACATCACCGTTTCCACAACGGATAAAGCCTTGTTCATTTTTTTTAGGTCCAGGCAACGCAGCGGCAATCGCTCGGCCTAGGCTGGGTTTTTCGGCGATAAAGAGACGAGACATAAAGTAAAAACAGTCAGATACAATAAGGGCCACATTATCGAATGTGGCCCTTGCAAATCAAGAAAAACTGTAAATATAAACAGTATTCTTACTCTTCAGAAGCTGAACGCTCAGCCGCTTCTTTGATCAAAGGCTGAAGTTCACCTTTTTGGAACATCTCGATGATGATGTCACAACCACCAATCAATTCACCTTCAACCCAAAGCTGTGGGAAGGTTGGCCACTGTGCGTAAGCAGGCAGCTCAGCACGGATATCTGGGTTTTGCAGAATATCAACGTAAGCGAACTTTTCACCACAAGCCATCAACGCCTGCGCAGCTTGAGAAGAGAAACCGCAGCTTGGAAGTTTTGGTGAGCCTTTCATGTAAAGAAGGATCGTGTTCTCTGCGATTTGTTGTTTAATTTTGTCGATCGTTTCCATTGCTTCCTCTTAATGGAGTTTTTGCAAATTTGTGGACATTCTAAACCATTAGCACAGAATAAAAAGCCTAATATCTGTATGGTTATGGTGGCTTAGACAGTTTTGAGATCAATCACCACTGACTAATAAAGAAATTTCATATAGAAATTTACCACCGACGCTTTTAATAAAGTAAAAACTTGCTAAACTATAGCGCAAGTCAGCAAATCATTCATAGCAAAACGATTTGCCTATGAAGAATAAATACACTGGAAGCAATCGAAAGAGATCCCTCTTTCATACAAATGGAGAATCGAG
>JBCAXU010000111.1:0-13272 GCA_038533895.1 Pseudomonadota bacterium
TAAGGTCCATTGCGGTGAAATACCTGCGTGGCACATCACGAACTCTGAATGTTCAGCAAGTAGAGGTTGTTTTCGAAGCCACTTGAGCAGCGCCTTGCTATCTTTAGCTTGCAAAATAGGCGCTGTTTTATCTTTGTCTTTGGCCTTAAACAAGCCCATTGAAACCGCTAATAGGTGGAGATCATGATTGCCCAGCACTATCTGCACACTATCGCCTAGCGATTTAAGGTAGCGTAACACTTCTAGCGATTTCGGGCCTCTAGCGACCAGATCCCCTGCGACCCACAAAGTGTCGGCATCAGGCTGGAAGTTGACTTTATCGAGTAGTAACAGCAGTTCGTCAAGGCAACCTTGCAGGTCGCCAACAATGTATGTGGCCACAGAGCGTACCTAGTTGAGAATGTTGGGAATAGCGAGTCGGAAAGGATCGATTTCAGCGATAAACTCGTTACCCTCGCTATCATGCATAATGTATTGACCTTGCATGACTCCGACTGGTGTTTCTATCACAGTGCCACTGTTGTAGGTGTATTCGTCATTGGCTTCAATAACAGGTTGTTCACCGACGACGCCTTCTCCCTCAACCGTCATTTGCTTGCCATTTGCATCGGTGATTAGCCAGCGGCGACTGATTAATTGGACCTTCTGCTGACTGAGATTTTTAATGGTGATGATGTAGGCAAACACATAGCGTTTGGCGTCTGGGTGGGATTGCTCGGCAATGTACTTGCTATGCACTTGGACTTTTATACAAGGGGCAGCTTCCATGTAAACTCCTAAAAAGTCAAAAAGGAGATAAGCCATAGCCTATCTCCTTTGATTCTAGCTTAACTTATTGGTTGGCATCGAGCCAGTTCGCCATATCGACAAATTGCTGCAGAGTCAGGTTCTCTGGACGCATACTTGGGTTCACACCCAACTGCTCGAGCACCTCAGCAGACAACAGCGACTTGTAACAATTACGAACGGTTTTGCGGCGCTGGTTAAAGCCTTCACGACAAACGCGGTCGAGCCATTTTAAGTTAGTCACTGGATGAGGGATCTCTTCGTAAGGGACTAGGCGAACCACGGCGGAATCAACTTTTGGTGGTGGAACGAACGCGGTCGGCGGTACTTCCAATACCGGCACCACTTTACAGAAGTACTGTGCCATCACTGTTAAGCGGCCGTATGCTTTGGTTCCTGGCCCAGCGGCAAGGCGATTCACTACCTCTTTTTGCAGCATAAAGTGCATATCTTGGATGTCTTTATGGAACTCAAACAGGTGAAACATCAAAGGTGTTGAGATGTTATAGGGCAAGTTACCGAAAATACGCAGCTTATTGTTTGGTTTGACTAACTGAGTGAAGTCGAAGCGCATGGCATCACCTTCATGGATGGTCAGCTTGTCCCCAAGTTCTGGGTGATTACGCAAGCGCTCAGCGAGATCTCGGTCGAGTTCGATGACGGTGAATTTATCCACCTCTTTACCGACTGGCTCAGTGATTGCGCCCAAACCAGGGCCGATTTCAACCAGGTTTTGCCCGGGTTTAGGGTTAATTGCAGAGACAATTCCATCAATGATGTAAGGATCATTTAGGAAGTTTTGACCAAAGCGCTTTCTCGCTTTGTGCCCTAAGTGGACATCGTTTCTCATAATTCTCTCAAGTTAATTGGTTTTCTTATCGACCAGCTCAATGGCATGAGCTAGGGCCGTTCTGAAGCTCCCTGTGTCCGCACTGCCAGTCCCTGCAAGATCTAGTGCGGTGCCGTGATCAACGGAGGTTCGAATAAAAGGCAGCCCTAAAGTAATGTTTACTGAGCGGCCAAAACCTTTGTATTTCAATACTGGAAGTACTTGATCATGGTACATCCCGAGCACCGCATCCGCCTGTTGAAGATACTTTTGATTAAAAATAGTATCGGCTGGCAGCGGTCCTATCAAATTGTAGCCCTTTTGCTGGCGTATGTTGTCCAACGTAGGGGTGATGGTTTGGATTTCTTCTTTACCTAAACAACCGTCTTCACCCGCATGAGGGTTGAGGCCACAAACATAAATAGTCGGGGCTGGAATCGCAAATTTCTCGACCAAATCATGGTGGAGAATATCGATAATTTTTTCTAGTCTTTCTTCCGTCACCGCTTTTGACACGTAAGCGAGCGGGATATGTGTGGTGACCAATGCAACGCGTAACCCTTCGGTCGCCAGCATCATCACCACCAGTGGGGTATTGGATTTCTCGGCGAAGAACTCGGTATGGCCACTAAAAGCGACCCCAGCACGATTGATCACCCCTTTGTGTACAGGGCCGGTGACAATAGCATCAAATTCACCATTCATACAGCCCAATGCGGCTCTTTCTAGGGTATTTAGTACATAGTGGCCGTTGCTTTCATCAAGCTGGCCTGCAACCACTGGATGGGCAACCGGAATATGCTCGACCACCAAACTGCCCGCTTTTTGGGGAGTGATCGGAGCATCCCGCTGATAATCAATGAGTTCCAACTCAATGCCAAGCATTTTGGCGCGTTCAGCGAGCACGTGCTTATCGGCACAAACAACGATTTGGTGTGTCCAGCTCTCTTTCGATAGCGCGAGGACTAAATCTGGGCCAATACCCGAAGGCTCACCCGCAGTGACGATAATACGTTTAACTGTCATCTTGATCATTCACCACTTCAACAAAGGCACTCGCGCGCATTTCTTGTAACCAAGCGCTCGCTTCTTCGTTGAACTTACGATTGAAAAGAATACGATAAGCTCGGTTTTTCATTGCTGAATCAGTACGGTCTACTTCACGGCGGTCGAGGACTTCAACAATGTGCCAGCCATGGACGGTCTTGAAGGGTTCGCTGATTTTCCCAACCGGAAGGGTATCCACTTGATGTTTGAACTCAGGGACATATAAATCAGAGGTTTGGTAGCCGAGTTCGCCATCTTGCGCTGCAGAGCCTGGGTCTTGGCTGTACTGCTGAGCCATTTCTGCAAAGGTGGCTTCGCCCGCTTGAACTCGCTGAATAATGTCGTTAAGAGTCTTCTGAACGCCCTCGTCACTTAGTATCACAGTCGGTTTGATCAGAATATGGCGTGCGTTGACCTCGGTAACCGCCACCGTTTCTAGCCCTTTTACATCATCAATTTTTAGGATGTGGAATCCGACACCGCTACGAAACGGCCCAATCACGCTGCCTTTGTTTTGAAGTTTAATTTGGTCGGCAAAGATGGTTGGCATTTCTTCTTTGCGCATCCAACCCCAATCACCACCTTGTAGCGCTTTCGGGCCTTTTGAATAGGTGTAGGCCATGGTACTAAAGTCAGCGCCATGATTGAGTTGGTCAACTAGCTGTTTGGCCTGCGCTTCAATGGCGTTTTTATCGTCGCCGTCATTGATTCGAAGTTGAATATGGCTGATTTTATATTGCACCGTTGCGTTGGTTTCTTGAGCCAGTAGTTCAGCGAGGTTATCAACTTCAGCCGGTAAAATATTGATCCGTTGACGGACTAAGGCATTGCGCGCTTCACTGGCCGCGATTTCTTTACGAATCTGCTCGCGAAACTCAGCGTAGCTCAGTCCCTCTTGCTCTATTGAAGCACTGAGTTGCTCGACAGTCTGTTGGTTATTGCTAGCGATTTCAGCGATCGCTTGGTTGAGTCGGTTGTCGTCAATACGCACACCAATGCGCTCAGCTTCCTGCTGTTGAATAGTGTCAACGATCAACTTCTCCATAACCTGTTCGCGCAGAATTTGTTCTTCAGGCAAGGCTTGTCCACTCTTTTTAGCGTTGGCCTTTAGCGATTTGATCGACGCTTCGATGTCACTTTGCAGTACGACACTGCTGTTTACTATCACCGCGACTTTATCCAATGCCACTGGTTCAGCTTGTACTGTATTCAGCGTGCTTGCTGCACATAGAGTCAGGAGTGCGTGTTTCCAAAATCTCATTCAAGAACCTATAAAATATAACTAGCCTGCAGGTTAGACAGCAGGCTATGGAATTAGTTGTTTAAGAAGAATGGGCGACCATAACCTAATGAATTGCCCGCACTGTCTAAGCCTGCTAGCCCTGAACCAGCACCGATCTTGGTACCAAAGCCAATAATACCAAAGTTCAAACTAAAGTTACTGTCGTATTCAGGGGTGGCGTTGGTGTTGTTGATATAGTCACCGTCCCAACTTTGTAGCTGTTTGCTGTAGGTGAAGCCAATGTACCAACAATCGGAGGTGTAATTTAGGCGGGTTAACCATTCGAGTGCTTCATCTGTGGTGATGTCATAGAAGTACTGTGCACTGGCATTCCAACGTCTTGAGATTTGATACCCTGCTAGTAATCCAGCCTGAGAAATGCCGTCAGGCGTAATGGTGTCGATACTGAAGTCTACAGTGTTGTCGATGTATTCCTTAGTTACGTAGCGATAGTTACCTTGGATATAACCGCCACTAAAGCGATACTCTAAGGTGCTGTTACCCAGTTGTACCTCTTCTGTGTCGATATCATATTGAATACCACCGTGGAAGAACAAATAGTCGTCGTAGTTGAAGTCCATCTCAACCGCCCATGCGGAATAGTTTGAAGGAGAATCGGTTGATGAATCGATACGCTGCTTGCTATCTAGATAGATGATTTGACCAAATGAGATATTGAGACGCTCTTTAAAACCATCATCAAAGAAGCGAGTCGAGGCACCATAGCTAAACTGGTTAGCGGCCGCGATCTCATCGACGCCGCTAAATTTACGGCTACGGAATAGACCATAGTAGTCGGTTTGCAACAGCGTCGTATCATACTTGGCGATCTCGGTTTGGTCTTCTTTTGGCACGTACAAATACTGCACTTGCGGTTCAAGCGTTTGTGTGTAGTTGTCAAATATGACGGTGTCGCGCTCAAGCACAATCCCGGCATGAGAGCGGAACTCAGGGATAACGCGAGATACATTCTCTTTCAATCCGTAGTAAGGATTGTCAATCGGCGACCCTGATGAGTCAGTAATTTGTTGAGAGGTGGTATCGACCCCATCCAGCTCTTGTTGATAATACGTACCCAGAACTCTGGCTTCAGTCGTCCAAGAGCCCCAAGTCGTGCCTAATGGCACAGTCAAACCAGGCTCAATATGTACGCGTGTTGCCGACGGCTTACCCTCTGCGTCGGTGTCAAAGCGCGAAATATGGCTGACCATATCAAAATCGAGGTAGCGCATTAACTCCGGTGCGTAGTAGTTAAACTCAAGCTGAGGTAGCAGTCGATACGGTAAGTTGTTACTGGTTGTCAGGACTTGGAAGTCACGCGCCAATATCGATGCATCCCAGCTGCTTGAACGGTAAGTCGCTTGCGCTTCTTGAATGAGCTGACCATCTTCACGGCTACCGATACTTGAATCTAGGTCAGAAAAATAGCGAATATCGCTTACTTTTGAGTAATCGGCGGTAAACTTCCAGTTTTCTTGGAAAATACCACTATGCTGCCACTGAAAGCCCCAGCGATCGCCATATTCTGGATACTTATCATCATCGGGTAAGTACTCAGATTTTAGAGTGCTGTAGCCAAAGTCAGATAGGTAACGGAAGGTACTGTTGAGTTGAGTACCACGCTTTTCCATGTACTTGAGTGTGGTCTCGAGATCATAGTTAGGTGCCAAGTTCCAATAAACGGGCACTTCCATTTCGAAACCATCGCTCGAACCGTACGATACCGTAGGATAGAGGAACCCGGTTTTACGGGTATCGCCAATAGGCACGGTCAAGAATGGCAGGTAGAAAACGGGGACATTGACAATTTCAAAGCGCGGATTATAGAAAGTCGCTTCTTCTTCGTCTTGATCGATATCGATACTGGATGCGCGCATGCGCCAAGATTTATCGCCTTCCGGACACGAAGTGATGGTGCCATCTTCAATCTCGTAGACCGCTTTGCCGGTTTTTGCTACGTAGACCGCTTCACCTCGACCTGGTTCACATAAGAACTGGTATTGGGTGTTCTCTAACTCAACCAATTCGGTATTTAGATTATTGGTGGCTTTGTCTGAAATGGTCTTGATTTCGCCATCGCTAAAGGTCACATTGCCTTCAGCTACGACGATGTTTTCTTGTTGATGCATGGTGACGTTGTCCGCCTGCATGCGCTTTTTACCCTGAACGACAACAACATTACCGCTGTAGGTGGCTTTATCACCGTTTATCGCTTCTAAGCTGTCTGCTTCAACGTTAACTGGAAGCTGATTGGGATTTTCTGGTTCAGGTTCATTGATCAAACATTGATCTATAGCGGGCAGTT
This sequence comes from Pseudomonadota bacterium, assembly GCA_038533895.1. Taxonomy (GTDB): domain Bacteria; phylum Pseudomonadota; class Gammaproteobacteria; order Enterobacterales; family Vibrionaceae; genus Vibrio. Next base: position 6,250 of record JBCAXU010000111.1, read on the forward strand.
CCTGCACACTATCGTCTTGTATCGTTTCGGCTTGAGTCTGAGGCACTAAAAACGCAGCACTGATCGAAGCGGCTAACAAGGTGCGGGGGAAACGTGACATCGAGTTTTACTATCCTGTTGAACTTGATATATCCGGTGAATAGGAGACCGAACAAAAATATAACGGTCCTTATCATAAAGTAATTTACAGCTTACAGCACTATCAGACCGCGTTACGACTTAAAAATTCATAGATTGAGAGCACATAATGCATATTTTCGGCAAAATTCTCGGCACTTTTTTTGGCTTCCTGTTTGGTGGACCATTTGGTGCACTGTTTGGCCTTTTTATCGGTCATCAATTTGATAAGGCGCGTCGTCTCCGTCAGGCCGGGTTTAACAACAGCTTTGGCGGTGGTCCAAGCCAAACAGAGCGTCAGGAAGAGTTTTTCAAGGCGGCATTTTCTGTGATGGGGCACGTGGCGAAGGCCAAAGGCCAGGTCACACGCGAAGAGATTCAGCTTGCCACCATGATGATGGACCGGATGAGTTTGCATGGGGAGCAGCGTCGCGCCGCGCAAAATGCGTTTCGTGAGGGCAAAGAGGCGGACTTTCCCTTAGATACTGTTCTGGAGCGAGTGCGCATCTCCTCTGGTGGTCGCTACGACTTGATCCAGTTTTTCCTTGAGCTGCAAATTTCAGCCGCTTTTGCTGATGGCGAAATCCATCCGAGTGAACGTAATGTGCTACATAAAATTGCGCGCGGCCTTGGTTTCTCATCCGATCAACTTGAACAGAGGTTACGAATGCAAGAAGCGGCGTTTCGCTTCCAGCAAGGTGGATTTGCTGGCTCAGGCCAAGGCCACTCGCATCAGTCCCAAAGTGGTAGGCAGCCCTCTCATAGCGCCGATCAACTTAGTGATGCGTACAAGCTGCTCGGTATTGACAGCAGTTCAGATGCGAAAACGGTCAAGCGTGCTTATCGCAAATTGATGAATGAGCACCATCCAGACAAACTGATGGCTAAGGGCCTTCCACCGGAAATGATGAATGTGGCGAAAGAAAAAGCGCAAGAGATCCAGAACGCTTACGATTTGATTAAGAAGAGCAAGGGGTTCTAACTCGTCCAGTGATAGAGGCGCTCGAGAATTGCTTTCGATCAACGAGGTTGCTAATTAATAGAATTGTTATTGGCAAAATGCGCTGCCTCACGACTACACTTAGTGCAAGGGAGAGAGGGGCTGTGTCAAGTTATGGAAGCGACATTCGAGCGCGTGGCGTTGCAACCGTCATGTCACCATCAATTGAATCAAAAGTTTACTGCCATTCATCAACGTATACAGGCTCATCATGCGTTGATTGAGAGGGTCTGTTTTGTGTTGTATGACCCGTGCGACCATCTACTCAAAACCTATGCCGACAGCACACATCCATGTTTGAGTGGTTTCCACTTTCAAGCCCCCATTAGCAGCTTACCAGCCTTAAAGCCTTGTTTAGAAAGCCGTACTCATACAGTCTTCGCCGATTTAAATGAGTTAAGGTCTTGTTCGTTTGTTCGGCACTTACTCGAGCAGGGCTACCACTCCAGCGTGGCGTGGCCTGTCTTCTCGGCCAAGCAGTTTCGTGGTTTTATCTTTGCCCTTTCATCACACGTTGGTGCATTCGACGAGCAAGACTTCACTCATCTGACGCCCTACTTAAATATGTTGCAGACGACGGTGTTGGCTGAGTTCGAGTTGGTCAGCGCGTTGCTTAACAAGGCGCATGCCGTTGTGGCGCGTTCACCGATTTATCAACGCGAGTCGAGTGCTCATAAACAAAGAATGGCCGCCTACTGTGAACTTATCGCAACGGGGTTGGCTGAGCGTTACGATTTTGATGATGAGTGGATCGAGCATTTAAGCTTGTTTTCGCAGTTTCATGATATTGGCAAAGTGATGCTGCCCCCAGAGTTGTTGTGCAAGCAAGAGCGGCTTACTCGCGAGGAAGTCGTTCAGTTGCAGAGTCACATCGCGCACGGTGAAAAGCTGCTAGAGCAGTTTGCCAACCAACTGGGCGAGCTTGAACACCCGACGATAGAGCTGTTTGCTCAAGTGATTGCCCATCACTATGAATTTCTTGACGGTAGTGGGTACCCACGCCAGCTAAAAGCAGAAGCCATCCCGATAAGTAGCCGTATTGTTTGCGTTGCCAATATATTCGATGCATTGACCAGTCATAAGCCATACAAACAGGCTTGGTCGATCCCTTATGCGATGATAGAGCTAGGAAAAATGGTCGCAGAAGGAAAGCTGGATGGCGAATGCGTCAATGTACTACGCGAGCATCAAGCGGCGCTCAAAGCTATCGTTGACCGCTATCCAGAGCGTGACCCCAAAGATGGGGGATATGAAAGTCAAAAGGCGCAGTAGGAGTTAACCTGCTGCGCCTTTTCAAATATGGTGGCCCCTCCCAGACTTGAACTGGGGACCAATCGATTATGAGTCGACTGCTCTAACCACTGAGCTAAGGGGCCGTGTAGGGCAATGATTATAGGGGATGACGATCTGGCTGTCTAGACGCGAACTGAGCTAAATGCGCTTAGATTTTATCCACTTAAAACACGAAAATACAAAAAAGGTGAGCATTTGCTCACCTTTTCATCAATTACTTGTCTGACGAGATTATTCGTCTAGAAAGCTGCGCAGAGTTTCTGAGCGGCTAGGGTGACGAAGCTTACGCAGTGCTTTCGCTTCAATCTGGCGAATACGTTCACGAGTCACGTCGAACTGCTTGCCCACTTCTTCTAGAGTGTGGTCAGTGTTCATGTCGATACCAAAACGCATACGCAGTACTTTGGCTTCACGAGGTGTTAGACCAGCCAGAACATCTTTAGTGGCCACTTTTAGACTTGTTGCTGTCGCTGAGTCTAGTGGCAGTTCTAGTGTTGTGTCCTCGATAAAGTCACCTAGATGCGAATCTTCGTCATCACCGATTGGTGTTTCCATTGAGATTGGCTCTTTGGCGATCTTCAGCACTTTGCGGATTTTGTCTTCTGGCATCTGCATGCGCTCTGCCAGTTCTTCCGGCAACGGCTCGCGACCCATCTCTTGTAGCATTTGACGTGAGATACGGTTTAGCTTGTTGATCGTTTCGATCATGTGTACCGGAATACGAATCGTACGCGCTTGGTCTGCAATCGAGCGTGTAATTGCCTGACGAATCCACCAAGTCGCATAAGTCGAGAACTTGTAACCACGACGGTACTCAAACTTATCCACTGCTTTCATCAGACCGATATTACCTTCTTGGATAAGATCCAAGAATTGAAGACCACGGTTGGTGTACTTCTTGGCAATCGAAATAACCAGACGTAAGTTCGCCTCAACCATCTCTTTCTTCGCACGGCGAGCTTTTGCTTCACCGATAGACATACGACGGCTGATCTCTTTGATGTTCTGCACCGTTAGAGATGTTTCTTCTTCGATCGCTTTTAGTTTTGCAATTGAGCGGCGAATGTCGTCTTCACTACGTCGAATCTTTTCGGCGTAAGGCTTATCAGAAGCTAGAATCTCATCCAACCATGCTTCGCTGGACTCATTCCCTGTAAACAGAGTAATGAAAGATTTCTTCGGCATTTTGCCGTATTCAACGGCGGCTTTCATGATCAGACGCTCTTGAGTACGGACACGTTCCATAGAGGTACGCAGCTCATCAACCAAGTAGTCGAATTGCTTCGGTGTTAGGCGGAACTCTTTGAATACATCGATGACAAGCTCATTCGCGATTTGTGCCTTCGGGCTTTCGCGTCCGTATTCGTTGCAAGCCAACTGGTAGTTCTGGAAAGTGTTGCGCAGAGATGTAAACTTCTCTAGAGCAAGCTCAGGGTCAATGCCTGTATCTTCCTCTTCTGAATCGTCGTCATCCGACTCATCATCGTCTTCATCTTCTTCGTCTTCATCTTCAAGATCTGATTCAGCCAGCTCAGAACCGATGTGGGTTGCGGTTGGCGCTGCCGTTTCGTCTGCATCTGGGTCAACAAAGCCAGTGATAAGATCGGTAAGACGAAGTTCTTCGGCTTGAACCTTATCAAACTGCTCGAGAATGTATGGGATAGTGCCCGGATACTCCGCTACAGCATTTTGAACTTGGTTAATACCATCTTCAATACGCTTCGCGATATCGATCTCGCCTTCACGAGTCAATAGTTCAACTGTACCCATTTCACGCATGTACATACGTACTGGGTCAGTGGTGCGGCCGATTTCGTTTTCTACGCTTGATAGCGCAGCGGCAGCGGCTTCTGCTGCGTCTTCATCGGTGATGGTGTCATCATCATTGAGAGCAAGATCATCGGCGTCAGGAGCGGTTTCCACGACTCGGATGCCCATGTCGTTGATCATCTGAATGATATCTTCGACCTGTTCTGAGTCGACAATTTCTGCCGGCAGGTGGTCGTTTACTTCTGCGTAGGTCAGATAGCCTTGTTCTTTGCCTTTAATGACAAGTTGCTTTAGCTGTGACTGCGGATTTTGATCCATAGACGGTATCCAACTTAGTATCTGGTGAAGGAATTAGTATGCGAGTTGCAAACCACACATCTTAACAAATTTATTTATTGCTGACTATTCGAACAGGGTTACGCTTTTAAATCTAGCATTAAGGCTAGCAGCTCCCTTCTTTCTTCGGTTGATAAACCGACACTTCTTTCTTTGGCCTGCAGATTTTCAATTTGTTTTTCAACGCATTGGGCAATGATTTTGTCCAATGAGTCTAAAAATATATCTTGTTCATTATCGTCGTCGAGGGGGATTTCCCATCCTGCGAGACGCGATAACAGCGCTTCATGGCGACTATTTCGCCAGTGCTCTAGCAACTGGCCTGTAGTGATATTGGGATGCTGTTGACAATATTCAAGCACTTCTACAAATAAACTTAGTCCCGGTACTGTTAACTCACGCACGCTTGAAAGATCCGGTACCATTTCAGCATAGCTCGGATTTTGGATAAGCAAAGCCACCACCTCTCGCATAGGTGTGCGTTTGATCTCTTTATGCGGCTGAGGTCGAGTTTCATTGACCTTTTTGCGCGGCTGACGTAGGCGGTTATCAAAGCCGGTGCGCTCGTCCAATAACTTTTCCAGTAACTCTTGAAAATAAGGATCGGGGATTTTTTCGATCAATGCACTGGCGTGAGCGCGCAACGCTGACTTGCCTTCGTGCGTCCCTAGATTGAGTTGGTGAATTTCGATCAAGTTGTCAAACAGGTAATTCGACAGCGGGGTCGCCTGTTCGATCTGTTGCTCAAGCGCTTGTTTACCGTGCTTACGTACATAGCTGTCTGGGTCTTCGCCGTCGGGCAAGAACAGGAACTTGAGTGTATTGCCTGTTTTTAAGTACTGCAGCGCATTTTCGAGCGCACGCCAAGCCGCCTCTCGACCGGCTCGGTCACCATCATAACAACAGACAACGGTATTGGTTTGGCGAAACAGCAGTTGTATGTGGTCCCCGGTAGTCGAGGTGCCGAGCGAAGCCACGGAGTAGTCGACACCGTATTGTGCCAACGCCACAACATCCATGTAGCCTTCTACGACTAAAATTTGTTTGGGTTCACGGTGTGCTTGCAGCACTTCATAAAGGCCATAGAGCTCTTTGCCTTTATGGAAAATAGGCGTCTCTGGTGAGTTTAGGTACTTAGGTGTGCCATCGCCAATGACCCGACCACCAAAACCAATCACTCGGCCACGTCGATCGCGAATGGGGAACATCACTCGGCCGCGGAAACGGTCATAGCGATTGCCCTTATCGTTCTCAATCAACATCCCGCCAGAAACCAGCATCTCTTGTGTTTGTGGGCTCTGACCGAAATTCTTACGTACCAGATCCCATTCATCGGCCACATAGCCGATACCGAACTTCTGTACAATTTGGCCTGACAGGCCGCGATCTTTAAGATAATCGATCGCCACTTTGCTGCTTGGCTGCTTGAGCTGGTCGCGATAAAACTGAGCAATACTGCCCATGATATCGTAGAGATTACGTTTCTGTTCCGAGTTGGCCTTTGGCTGGTTAGACTGAAAGCTGCCCCCTTGGCGCTGCTCTCTGGGCACGTCTAAGCCTAAGAATGAAGCAAGTTCTTCAATCGCCTCAACAAAGTCTAAACGCTCGTACTCCATCATAAAGTCGATGGCATTACCGTGCACACCACAGCCAAAGCAATGATAAAACTGTTTTTCTTGGCTAACGCTAAATGAAGGGGTCTTTTCGTTGTGGAAAGGACAACAAGCGCCGTAGTTTTTGCCTTTTTTCTTAAGTTTTACGCGAGCGTCAATAATGTCGACGATATCGAGTCGAGCGAGGAGATCATCAATGAAACTACGAGGGATGTGTCCTGCCATAAAACCTAACAAAAAAAGAAAACGATAGGGTAGATACAAACAAGCCGCGCATTCCGAAGGATAGCACGGCTTGTTGCAATTGGGTTGGGCAATTAAGCCAGTTTAGCGCGAACTAAACCGCTCACTTTACCCATATTTGCGCGCCCTTGAATCTGTGGTTTGAGAACGCCCATCACTTTACCCATGTCTTGCATGCCCGCTGCACCAGATTCGGTTATCGCACTGTCAATCAGTGCCGCTACCTCTTCTTCAGTCAACGGTTGAGGCATAAAGTCCTCAAGTACGGTGATTTCTGCTTTCTCAGCCTCAGCCAAATCTTGACGATTCGCTGCTTCATATTGAGCGACAGAGTCGCGACGTTGTTTAACCATCTTAGTCAGCACAGCAAGGATGTCGTCATCGCCCAGAGTGATCTGTTCGTCAACTTCACGTTGCTTGATGGCTGCTAGCGCTAAACGAATAGTGCCAAGGCGCGTTTTGTCCTTGGCTTTCATCGCTAATTTTTGCTCTTCTTTGAGCGTGTCAATAAGAGCCATAACTAGAATCCTTTAGGACTTAGTTATTAGTACAGGCGAACGCGACGAGCGTTTTCGCGAGCTAGCTTCTTAGCGTGACGCTTTTGAGCTGCTGCTTTAGCGCGTTTGCGAACTGTAGTTGGCTTTTCGTAGT